>CAYVED010000133.1:0-2623 GCA_964449975.1 uncultured Muribaculaceae bacterium | reverse complement strand
CAGAAGGCATCATTCCTGCACCGGAATCCTGCCATGCCATAGCGTCCACCATCCGTGAAGCCTTAAAAGCCAAAGAAGAAGGGGTAAGGAAAACGATACTTTTCAATCTCTCCGGCCACGGCCTGATCGACATGGCAGCGTACGACCAATACAATGCCGGCAATCTCGTCAACTACGAACTACCGGACTCCACCATTCATGAAAGTATCGACAAATTGGAAAAGTTAATCTGAAATTACAAAAATCAGAAAAGCAAAGGGACTGTCTAACAAGTTTTAGACAGTTCTTTTTTTAATATAAAAAAAAGGCTTTCGAACTGATTTTCAGCAAGAAAGCCTTTTTAGTTTCAGATTGATTTATTATATTTGTTTTGCCTAACACAATAATATAGAATCTGATACCGATGGCAAAGATAGCATTTAAATCCGATAATCAGGGTCAAATCCAATTATTACCTCCCAGTCTTGATGAACTCATCCCTTCGACGCATCCTGTTCGTATCCTGAACAATATTCTGGATCGGATTGATGTAAGTAAACTTCTGGAAAGTTATAAAGGAGGTGGCAACAGTTGCTTCCATCCGCGTATGATGCTAAAAGTGTTGATTTATGCTTACCTGAACAATATCTACTCTTCCCGTAAGATCGAACGTCAACTACAGGAACACATCCATTATATGTGGTTATCCGGTGGAGCGCGTCCTGATTTCCGTACGATCAACTATTTCCGTGGCAAACGCTTAAAGGATTATTTTGACGGAATCTTTACACAGGTGGTAGAACTTCTTCATTCGGAAGGTTTTGTCTCTCTGGAATTACAGTATATAGACGGCACCAAAATCGAGTCAGCTTCCAATAAATATACGTTTGTGTGGCGTGGAAGTGTAGAGAAGTATGATGCCCGCCTGAGGGAAAAAACCCGCCTTATTCTTTCTGATGCAGAGCATGTTCTGGAAATGGAGAGCCATGAAACCCAACCGGACAAAGAGCTTTCAGTGGAAGAGTTCCAGGCTCGTACCTCGCGTATAAAAGCAAAGATGTCCCAAAGGGAAGTTCCGGGGAAGATAAAGAAGGCTGTGGAAAAGTCAGCAAAGGACTCCATACCTAAAATGCTTGAATATGAACGTGCTCTTGATATTCTGGGTGAACGTAACTCCTATTCGAAAACCGATACGGATGCTACGTTCATGCGCATGAAAGAAGATGCCATGAAAAACGGCCAGCTAAAGCCCGGTTATAATATACAGATAGCTACAGAGAACCAGTTCATTACCAACTATGCCGTTTATCCCCGGCCCACCGATACGCTGACGCTTATCCCTTTCCTGGAGAGTTTTGAAAAACGTTACGGCAGACAAAGCAAGGTCGTTGTTGCCGACTCGGGATATGGCAGTGAGCAGAACTATGAATACCTCTTTGACCATAACCTTGTTCCTTACGTCAAGTACAATATGTTCCATCAGGAGCAGAAACGCAGGTATAAGAAAAATACTTTCCTTGTGCAGAACCTGTTTTATAACCGGCAAGGAAATTACTATGTATGTCCTATGGGCCAGCATCTGGCTTTCATCCGGGAAGAAGAGCGTAAATCCGATGCAGGATATATCTCACGCGTCAGTATATACAGGGCCGCAAGATGTGCGGGATGTCCCGTTCGTGGGATTTGCTACAAAGCTAAAGGAAACAGGCAGATTGAGGTGAATCACACCCTCAACGCATACAAGGAAAAAGTCAGGTACCTGCTCAATAGCGAAAAAGGGATTTTCTACAGGAAGAAACGACCTGTTGAGCCTGAAGCCGTGTTTGCAGATATTAAAGAAGCAGGAAAGTTCAGGCGATTGAGATTAAGGGGGATTACAGGAGCTGGTATTGAGTTCGGGTTAAAAGCCATTGCACATAACATTAAAAAGATGGCAGGCAGGATGAATGAGCGACATTGCACAGAAGAAAAGTTACGAAAAAAAGTTATTTATCAGCCCAGTATATTAAAAATCAGATTCGATAGGGTCCTTATGACTGCATAAAATTATTTATTTAAAAATTCAAGCTATCATAAACAAAAAAGAGGCTGAATAACTTTTTATTGTTAGACAGCCCCTTTTTTTTATTCAATGCCCCGGACTCCGTCCGAAGTAGAATAGTAAACCGATCCTTCGGAATAATCCGATAGTAAATTACCGAATTTATCATACAACTGTTGCTTTCCATCTTTTACGGCGAGAAATTTCCCATCCCGGAGAAAATTGATCGAATCGAATGTACAGGAAAGTAATCTGTTTCCGTATCTGTTATAAATTCCGTATAAACCAGCCTTTTTGACACAATAATTATCTTTGATCTTTGCTACCTCATCATATTGACAAGGAATAATCACATTCCCGAATTTATTGATTATTCCATATTCACTGTCCAGACATACCCGATACATCCCTTCCTCCGTTAAGATCTCCGAATAACGGCAGGGAACAATCACGTTCCCGAATCGGTTGATAATCCCCTGCTTATCCCCGTTATAAACCCAGTAAGATTCGCCCTTTTTCTCTATATTCGAATAAACGGGAGAAACAATTTTATTTCCATATTTATTTATAACACCGTATTTATTTCCATCCCATACATAATAT
>CAYVED010000132.1:0-2652 GCA_964449975.1 uncultured Muribaculaceae bacterium | reverse complement strand
TTTATTTGCTAAAACTGCAAAAAAGCCAGGGTAAATTATTGTTGTCTCTAAAATAGTTTAATTAATAATTATATTTATTTGTTATATAAATAGGATGCAAAATAACGGAACAAATGCAACAGACACGTTAAGCGGGCATTAACTCAAAATTAAACATCTGTTAAAAAATGGTAACTATTTTTTATCAGCCCGCATTATAATCACGGTTTTATCCTTCCTTATCTGATATTTTATAGGAGAGGCTACGGTCATATTATCCAGAATCTCTTTCAGCGACTCTCCCTTGAACACACCGGAATACCGGCATTTGCCTATAAGCTCAGGAGCCACGATTATTTTGACATCGTATTTACGCTCTATTTTTTTTACGAATACTTCTATATCGTCACTGTTCGCGACAAACAAATTATCCGTCCATTTATGAGATTTATTAAATGAACGCATGTTTGCTTTTCTTTCAATTTTATCGTAGATATAGGAATCGGAAGGGTTAAGAAAAACATATTCTCCGAGGGAACTGTTGAATACCCTTAGTTTTCCTTCATATAAAGATGTGGTTATAAACCTGTCTTCACTGTAGGCCGAGATATTAAATGTGGTTCCCAGAACATTTATATCCATATCCGATGTGGATACTATAAATTGCTTCTCTCCTTTTCTCACCTCAAAGTAGCCCTCTCCGTCTAAAGAGAGACTCCTGTTAGAATGCCCGAATAATTTTGAGAACCTGAGGATAGATCCGCTGTTCAGTTTTACTACCGAACTGTCGGGAAGAACAAGAGTTACAGACTCGCCGTAAGGCACTTTAACTTCGGTAAACTGCTCTGCGGAAGTTTTCATCCATTTGGTCTTTTCGCTCTCTTTACCTATAAAAAACAGCGATACCGCAACAACCAGTACCGCGGCAATCCGCGCACTCCATATCAAAGAAGATTTAATGAACGAACGTTTCTCCGCCGGTTTTACGGATATTCCGGTCTTTCCATAATCCTGTACCAGAATATCCACGGCCACATTTATATTTTTCAGGCCGGCAAAAGTTCTCCTGTTCTCTTCGCTTTCATGAATCCAGTCCAGTACCTCTTTCTGTTCCGGAGCATCAGACAGTCCGGAAATAAATCGTATGAGTTTTTCTTGTTCCATAACTATTAATATAGACGACACAGAACAAATCTTCCCTAGCGGATTTTTAAATTTTCAGACATTTTTTTTTTAATCATATATTTATTACCATATACAATAACGCATAATACCCGCCCATCTCTTTTCTTAATAAAGCGAACGCTTTTGAGATATGGTATTCTACCGTTTTCACCGATATAGAAAGACTTTCGGCAATTTCTCTGTATTTCAAATCCTTGAATTTATTCATAACGAATACGTCCCTCGTTTGTTTGGGAAGTTTCATCAAAGCATTATTCAAAGCCTCTTTTATCTGGTTATTGGTAATAATAGTTATAGAATCGTCTTCCAGCGCATACCTGTTAGCAAGCAATGAATTATATTCTCCGGTCATTGCATCGTTATGTTTGAGTTCCACTATTTTATGCTTGATATAATCCAGGCATTTATTTTTTAAGATAGTATAAAGCAGGGCGCCTATATTATCGCATGCGGCTATATCTATACCGCTCTCCCAGAGTTTAAGTATAGTATCCTGCACCAGGTCTTCCGCGTCATGCATGTTGCGAACATAAGAAACGGCAAAAACATTAAGTTTCCCGTACCACTCCTCTTTCAGCCGGATTATCTCTTTCTCTCTGTCATATTTAATGCCCGCATCCATATCCGCAAAGATAATTTTTTTTTTATTTTCTCATTCAATATCTTCGAGATCGAGTATTCCGCTCCGGTTGATCATCACCCTGTAACGCTTTATGTAACTGCCGGAACTGCCGGATAACTGAAATATTAAGTTTAAATAATATACCTTATCTATCATTATCTGCGAAACATTTTCTTCTTCGGTTATAAAATAGGGTATCTGCGGATTATCCATTTTTTTTACAAAATCCGAAAGATTAAGAAAAAGTATTCCGTTTATTCCGTCAATACTGTAGTCGGAAGTGGAATCCAGCTTCTCCGGCTCAAGCACTATAAGATTCCTGTAAAACAGAACATTCTCCTGGTTAATGCTGTTTTCCGTCTTTACAATGTAAGAACGGTCTCTCGTATCAAGTATCTTTTGAGGTATTTTTTGTTGCGGAACTATATCGAATCCCTCTTTACTAACTCCGATAACGGTATCTTTTACCGCCAGCTTTATTTTATTATCGAAATATTTCAACTTCCTGTTAGTGGAAAAAGCATATCTTATAAGCTCTTTTATCCTGTCTTTAAGCATATAGCTTATAACAAGGGCCACAAAAAACGGAACGGTAAAATTTCCGTACTTCTGTTGGAAAGAAAAAGAGACTACGGTTGCAAAAATCATCGACAGTCCGGCGGCAATACTGTAATATACCTGTTCCGCCAGCACTCCGTCTTTACGCTTATCCACACTCAGGAACAGATCGCTCTCAACATATTTTTTAAGGACATTCCATCTATATATAATATTGCTGTTGGAGATCCCTCCCCCCCTTTTGAGAACCTGATACCCCCGCTCTTTTTTATACCTCTCTATCTCTTTCAGCAACCTTATATCTTTAC
>CAYVED010000131.1:2557-2668 GCA_964449975.1 uncultured Muribaculaceae bacterium | reverse complement strand
GCAGAAGATCTTTACATTTTTTTTGCAGCGGATAAAGGATACCTGTTTGACGACTTTGGGTATAAATATTTTCTATCTTTGGGTAAAACCCAAAACGAATCTGCATTAGTT
>CAYVED010000131.1:0-2547 GCA_964449975.1 uncultured Muribaculaceae bacterium | reverse complement strand
CTTTTTGTTTTATGGCGTTTATTGTTTTTTTCTTGGTTTCTTTAATTACTGTTTTTTATGACGGCGAGGATGCAGAATCCCGCTGCAATAATATAGCGATAAATAGCGTAAGTATCGGCAGTTTAGACCGCATTCGTAAGCTCAGAAACACCAGAGATTTGCAGTTAGGTAAACCCTCCGTTCCTGGTAAAGAAGTATTGATAACTTCCGGAGACGAGACGGAAAAAGCAATGATCGAAGTCACCCGTTCTGCTCCGGGAAATTATCATTCCGAAGTTAAAGAAGTTGTTGTTGAGAAAAAAGTCCCGGGTGAAGTTAAAGCTATGGCAGAGGCGTTAATAAAAGCGGGATATGCGGTCGAAGTAAATGCAAGCGGCGACATTACTCTAAAAAGTAAAGACAGATAACAGAAAGGGGGATAAGAATGAAACATCTTATTTTAAATAAATACTTCGTCATCCTAACTGTAATGTGTGCGGTCTTGGTGATGTCCAACAATGCCTCTGCTGCTTTCCGGACTCCGGTAGATAAGCAGTCGATAATAAAAGAGCTTATCAACGCACCGCAGTGTCCTGAATTTGATTATTTGCTGGATAGGTACTGTAGCGCGGGGCGAGCCGACGGTCAAAATGGCAGAGCTAAAGTAATTAAAGGAGAGGATATTGAACGTAAGTATATAAAAATAACGTCTGATCTTAGTATTATTTTTAAGGAAGATCAGGGATATTTGTATGACACCAATAATCCGCTGTTATTGAAAGAGGAAGATCTATCTCTTTCCTGCAACTGGATATTATTGGCTATATTTTGTCCGATGATAATTATGTTTATCATTATCACTGCATCATCTTCTGTACGTGTTAAAAATGATATAGATTTGGAATCCGTCGTGTCTCTCATATCATTATCAATTATTATTCTCGCACCTATGTTCATTCTATGTTTATGCTCTATGAAGGCAGGGGAAATAGAAGATAAAATGTCCGAAACTTCTCTTTACCGCATAAGCGTTAGCGAACTTGAGATGGTCAGAAATGCTCGTTTTTATAAAACAGCATTAAATTGCGAGAGTGCTGAAAAGCAAGGTTACATTCAAAAATTTAGAGGCGTAAGGATGCGTCAGGCAGATAATGCTGGGACTCCAGATAAGAAAGTATTGATAACTTCCGGAGACGAGACGGAAAAAGCAATGATCGAAGTTACTCGTTCTGCCCCGGGAAATTATCATTCCGAAGTTAAAGAAGTAGTCATTGAGAAAAAAATCCCGGTGAAGTTAAAGCTATGGCGGAATATCTGTTAAATGCGGGTTACGAGGTAGAAATAAGTGCCAACGGCAATGTACTAATCAGGAATAAGCACAGTAAGTAGCTTACCGTACAAAAAGGAGGACAATTAATATGAATAAAAAAATACCTAAAATCGCCTTAACACTGTTAGTAGTGATGTTAACGTCCTTGACTTTTGGCCGTAGCATGCCGGCGTTTGCAGAACCCAAACCGCTCAGCAAACAGATGTTCGATAAACTTGTTGCCGCAGAAAGCTTAGATTCCGACTTCGACTACATCCTTGAAAAATACTGCAACACAGACGAGAGCTGGAAACGGAGAAGAATAATGATCGACAATATGGCAGAAGAAAAGCCTTTGAAAGTAGCGGAAGATCTTTACATTTTTTTTGCAGCGGAAAAAGGATACCTGTTTGATGATTCCGGATATAAATATTTTCTATCGTTGGGTAAAACATTAAATGAATCTTTAGTTCTACGTAATATTAGGTTTTTTTGTGTATTAGTAGTAGCGACCTTGTTATCGATTCTTGTTGGCGAAAAAATCATTAAGGATAAATGGAAAGACGTACATATTAGTTATTTCGTAATCATAATTTTTCTTTTACTGGTTTGTATTATTACTCTTCTTTTTGAAGGTGAGGATGCAGAATCCCGCTGCAATAAAATAGCGATAAATAGCGTAAGTATCGGCAGTTTAAACCGCATTCGAAAGCTCAGAAACGCCAGAGATTGGCAGTTAGGTAAAACCTCCGTTCCTGGTAAAGAAGCATTAATAACTTCCGGAAATGAGACGGAAAATGCTATGACGGAATATCTGTTAAATGAGGGTTGCGAGGTAGAAATAAGCGCCAACGGCAATGTACTGATCCGGAATAAGCACAGTAAGTAGCTTACCGTACAAAAAAGAGGAGAGTTAATATGAGTAAAAAAAACATCAAAGAGCACGTCGCTACTGTTATTCGTAATGTTTGCTTGCTCTACTGTTTGCTTCAGTATGCAAATGTATACTATAATTAGTATCATCCAGATTCAAAAACTTAAAAACACAAGGATAGCTCAGGCAAATAATACTGAAAGCCGAAAAATCGCGGACGCTCTTATAAAGGCAGGGTACACAGTCGAAGTAAACGCCGGCGGCGATATTAATATTACTTTGAAGAATCTAAAAAAATAAGAATACGGCACAAAAATCATACATAAGAAAGGTGATTCATAATGATATATAAAAAATTACTGATTGTGGGGTTAGGAAATCCCGC
>CAYVED010000130.1:0-2775 GCA_964449975.1 uncultured Muribaculaceae bacterium | reverse complement strand
CCTTTCTTCGTTTTCATTGTTGAAGCGGAACGTAAGCAGTACTGTTTTACCTGAATTATCCTCTATGTAAATATCAATAACCTGCTGTTCAGTAGTTGCGGAAGTATAATATAACCTAAATAATTCCTTAGTCAGAGGATATGTGTCGTTTGGAAGTAAAACAGTTCCGTCCTCCAATTTCAGTTCGCCTTTGCCATCCGGTTGAAAATAGCGGATTGTATATTCAGCATTCCGCCAATATCCTGTCCGGATTAGCTGGCAACGGATTTCCGCGGTTTCTCCTTTTTGTATTTTTGTTTGTACAGGAAGCGTTGTAACTGAAAAATCATAGTCCTGCTGAATATCGAGTTCGTCATTACATGAAACAAACGACAGTATGCAGAACAGCGCGGCTGTAATAAATAATATCTTTTTCATATTCTTACGTATTAATTATTTAGAAATCATTGTCCCATATCGGAATCACCCTGTTGTGGTTCGTCCCATGGCGGCGTAATAGGAATTTCAATATTGTATTGAGGTCGTTTAACTTTTTCTGTCGTTACATCCTCACTTAACTTTACGCAGCTTGCCATTGTCATTGCAATAATGATTAACAGGAAGCCTGTTCTTATTATTCTTTTCATATTTTTATTCATTAATCATTAATAAGCGGTTAATTTCCGGATCGAGTTTACCTCGGTATTGTAGTGTTTCATTAAGATTACAGGCTTTTAAGAACCAATCCCGCCCCTGCTCAATCATATCCAGGCGAGAACAGGCAATTGCTCTTAAATAGTTTACAAAAGCAGTTTCAGGCAACGTCAAAAGTATCCGATACGCTTCGCTGTCCTTACCAAGAGAAAGGAAACACACGGCGGTATTCTGATCGGCATATTCAACCAGGATAACAGCAGCTTCATTATAACGTCTTTCGTTTAGTAATTCCACACCTTTGGCATAGAGGGCATCCGGTTCTGTCGTGTGTATGGTGTCTTTAACCATACCTATACGCCGTAAATTATATTTGAAACTGACCGAACGCAGACGCGGATAAAGGGTTTCCTTGATGTATTTATATTCTTTCCGGTTTTTCAATGCTGTTTCCCGTCTATCAGGATTACCTATTGAATTAATGATACTCAATAGTCCGTCCTTATCCTTCAAATTGTTATCGCCTTTGATAAGTTGTTGCAATTCATCCCAATCTTCTGCTATCCAATTAACTTTTATCATTGAATCCACGCCGCGCCCGAACCGTTCTGTAAGATGTTCTTTAAGTGAGAACGCTCTTGCTTTCGCTAGAGCGTTATTATGTTCAAATCTACCCTCCGGCGAAGCGGACGCGGTAAGAATGATACTGTCTATATAAAATTCCTGCTGATTGATAACCTGTCCCATTAGTTCCTCAATGTTGGAAAGTTGAGTATGATTATCTGAAAGCGTATCAATGATTCGGGCGTCATTCACTTTAAACTTTAGCAGGTTCTTATTAGTGATAACCGAATACTTTTCAATAACCTTCGTTACATACCGTTTGGTGGTATCTACGAATGTGAGCATAGAGGAAATATTATACTCAAGCGTATCGATTGGGGGAAGATTGTAATTGCTGCCGTCTAAACCTTTTACAGAGCCATGAAGGGTTATAAGCATCTTCTTACCCTCTCCTGCGGTGTTAAGCTCCTGCGTGTAGTAATAAGAAATCTTTTCTTTACTATCCACAATAGAATCCAGCCGTGTGCCATGAGGATACGGATATTTAACAAATCGCTCATAGGCTCTCTGCTCTGCCGTTGCATCCGGACGGAATACCTTTACGTATTGGTTAAACTGCCAATAGTTTCTATCCTGTACTTTCGAGAATAACCCGCCGCGTATAGATAACTCCTGCAAAGGGATATTTCCATCCTGTTTGTGCAAATACGGCACAACAGAAACGCTTTGACAGTTGCCATGTAACTCTTTGGGAAGGGTAATAACAAAATCAATATAAACTTTGCCGTTTCGTTCCGGTATTGTTCTGGACTTCGCTACAACCACAACCTCATCAATCTGCATATTCATTATATCCTCTCCGTTTTCATCCTTAGTCGTAGGGATTATGTAATATGTGGTACTATCTTTTTTAATTCCATAGTAAGAAGTTCGGTGCGTTTTTTCAGGTTCTTGTTGCGTTGGCTTATACTCCGCAATTGCCCTGCTCTGCTTTCGCTCCAGGCGGGAAGAAAGTGAACACCCTGCAAAGAGAACCAATATTATTATGTAGGTTACATATTTCATTTTTTATCAATTAATAGACGTTTGTAGTAAGTAGTCCATAGAGAAACCAGACTTCGTTTGCAGTGTGCTTCCAACGATTCGTATATTATATGTGTAATTCTTATTTCGGCATATGTTGAAATCATTTGTCGTATTCTCCCCCAAATAAACCTTGTAATCTATGTATTGATTATCCTGCTTTACGCGGATAAACAGATAGCTAGACCCGGTGGGTGCATATGCCTCCGTTCTTTGGTAGTGCGCCTGGATAGCATTATTTACTCCGGCTTTATTTTCCATTACATAATAGGTCTTGGATAATCTTTGCAGATTCTGGGATTCGACGTTATATGAATCATAAGCGACATAACCAATTGAACGGCTGTCTTTGAAGTAATATGTAAAATAATTTACCGCGCATAGCTGAATATAGACTATTTTGGAATTCACAGCCATTGCCGCCGTCAAAGAAATATTAAATGTAACTTTCGCCGCAAGCCGCTTTAAGGGGATAGTAAATACAGTATTCCGACT
>CAYVED010000129.1:0-2813 GCA_964449975.1 uncultured Muribaculaceae bacterium | reverse complement strand
TACTTTGAAGGAGTACTTTTTCACCGGGTGATAAAAGATTTTATGATACAGGGAGGCGATCCCGATTCTAAGAAGGCTGTGCCGGGACAACGGCTGGGAGAAGGGGGGCCTGCTTATACCGTAGCTCCTGAATTCAGGACGCCGGAGATTTTCCACCGCCGGGGGGTGCTTGCCGCCGCCAGAGAGGGGGATGACGTAAATCCGGGCAAGGAATCCAGCGCTTCCCAGTTTTACATTGTATGGGGTAAAGTTTTTGACGATGAAGGGCTGGATAAAATTCAGAAAAGAATAGACGAACGTACCGGGGGAACCGTAAAACTTACGCCGCAAATGCGCGAAACCTATAAGACAGTTGGCGGCACGCCGCATCTGGACGGTTCGTATACGGTCTTTGGTGAAGTGCTGAAAGGCATGGATGTGGTGGATGCCATACAGCAGTCCGCTACTGATAAGAACGACCGGCCGGTAGAGGATATACGGATCATTTCGGCCCGGATCGTGCGATAGACGTGGGATCCTTGCGGGAAAAGGTTATTCAATTTTAACGAGGATGGCATTATCGGGTACGGAAAAACCATCCGGGGGTATTACTTCATTCCAGTCATAAACATAATCTCCTTCATCTTCTTTTAGTATCCAATGGAGATTGAATTTTCCGTTTTTTAATGGAATTAAAGAGAGTGTTCCGCTGGCCGTATGTTTTTTATATAGTTCGTCCCTAAAAGATAATTCGAGGGTTGCATATATCTTAGAATAATCGACAAGTAATATAGGTGTTAGATAAGGATCGGATAGCGTATCAAATTTATGCATATTATCGGTTATGGTTACACCATTCTTTACCAGGGAGTAAGTTCCGATCGCACAATCATATACTTTTCCCAGAAGTTCCATCTTCGATTTCTTTAATTTAATGGTAAAAACAAGATTGCTGTCTTTGTTTTCATATCTCCATGTACCGGTATAATCTTCTAGTTTTCCGCCCAGAAATATATTCTGCGTATATGCCAGGGAGATGCTTAAACAACACAAAAGAAGTAACAATCGTTTTCTCATACGCCAATGTTATTATTCAATTTTAACGAGGATGGCATTATCGGGTACGGAAAAACCATCCGGGGGTATTACTTCATTCCAGTCATAAACATAATCTCCTTCATCTTCTTTTAGTATCCAATGGAGATTGAATTTTCCGTTTTTTAATGGAATTAAAGAGAGTGTTCCGCTGGCCGTATGTTTTTTATATAGTTCGTCCCTAAAAGATAATTCGAGGGTTGCATATATCTTAGAATAATCGACAAGTAATATAGGTGTTAGATAAGGATCGGATAGCGTATCAAATTTATGCATATTATCGGTTATGGTTACACCATTCTTTACCAGGGAGTAAGTTCCGATCGCACAATCATATACTTTTCCCAGAAGTTCCATCTTCGATTTCTTTAATTTAATGGTAAAAACAAGATTGCTGTCTTTGTTTTCATATCTCCATGTACCGGTATAATCTTCTAGTTTTCCGCCCAGAAATATATTCTGCGTATATGCCAGGGAGATGCTTAAGCAACACAATAGTAGGAGTACCGCCTTTTTCATATGCTTGTGGTTTTAAAGTTCATAGATGTGCTCATGTACTTTTGATTAATAACATTTATTCGTTTTCAGGGTATTGTTCTCAATGTTCAGGGCTTTCCAGTTATGGATTACCGTACCGTCCTCTTCGGTAAATGAATTTCCAATAAAAGGAGCTAGTCCCATATCGGATAATACTTTGGTATAAAGATAATAAGAATCCTCTTCATTTAATGTTTTAAGTGGTTCTATGAATAATTTATTATATACTTTCTTGAAAAGTTCTTTCAATTTTTCTTCATCCGTGGTTATGTTATCAAAATACCCGGTAAATTTCGTCAGATCATAGATTCGCAAACATAAAACTTTTGTGTCGGTTATTG
Organism: uncultured Muribaculaceae bacterium; assembly: GCA_964449975.1. GTDB lineage: Bacteria > Bacteroidota > Bacteroidia > Bacteroidales > UBA932 > Egerieousia. The sequence goes on along the minus strand of CAYVED010000129.1, from coordinate 861 downwards.
TTCCGTATAAAAATTCATTTACATTCTCTATATTTCCATCCCTTACCATTGTCCTAAGGGAAAGCAGATCTGCGGCGCTGGTAAAAACGTTGGATAGAGGATGTGTATGGAACCGGTTTTTATATTTTATGCCTTTCTCAAAATTTGTACTTATACTCCCTTTTTTTCCGGTGCTTGTATAGTAAGTTCCTCCGGCTCTTTCGGATGCGGCATGTTCCGTACCCGTATTGCCGGTTTGTTTCCGGAGGCTTTGTATCTGTTTCATAAGAGTGGTATCGGTGGCAAACCGGGCCAGCCTGTAACATTCGGGATCATCTTTTGATACATAAATAACTTTCAGGGATCTCTCTTTTGTCATCGTTACCGTAAGCACCGGGTGGTTGGAAAGTGGCAGACCTCCTTCCGTCCAGCACAGGAAAATGCATTCGGGGGAAGGAGACATAGCCTGTAATTTTATTTCGGAATCTTTTTCGCATCGATAGGTTGCGCAACGTTGCTGGCAGCCGGTTTGTGTGACGGTTAAGGTATATTCGATATGGGGATTCCCGGAACCGGAAGGAGGTCCGCCGCCGCCCAGGGGAGGCCGTTCGATCTCAGATATCTGAGGCAGGGGTGTTTCCGGACGGTCGGATCCCGGACCTATAACCGGCTTGGAGGGTTTGCTCTCAGTCACATATACCCATTGAAGGGTATCTACTATATCCGGATCTGCTTTGGTTTTCAGGAGTGCGGTGTTGTAAAATCCTATGTATGTCTTATCCGTACTCTCATTCTCTTCGCTTAGCATCCGGCTCTCTTGTATAATGCCCCCGCTGTAAAGCTTTGTAATTAGATAGGTTCCGTCCGTTTTGGCATACAGGA
>CAYVED010000128.1:0-2901 GCA_964449975.1 uncultured Muribaculaceae bacterium | reverse complement strand
ACCGAACTGGCGAAACGGGGAACAGGCAACTCTATTTATATTCTGGACGAACCCACAACCGGATTGCATTTTCAGGATATAAAAATATTACTGGGGGTGTTGCAGAAAATTACGGATCAGGGAAACACAGTTGTTATAATCGAACATAATCTGGATATACTTAAATCCGTGGATTATCTGATAGATCTTGGCCCGGACGGCGGAGCCGGCGGCGGCCGGATCATTGCTACGGGTACGCCGGAAGAAGTTTCCAGGAATAAAAATTCCTTTACCGGGCAATTTCTGAAAGAGGTGCTGGACGGAGAGAAGTAGGAGCCAGTCAATCAATAGATTACTTTTATTTGGAGCAGCCGCATCAATAGATTATATTTGGTGCGGCTTGTTGTTTTTTGCCGTATAGGGAATCCGGTTTAAATAAGATATAATTTAATCAACCTTTTAAAACTTTGTATTATGGACATTAAATTAAAAAAATCAGTTTCCTGTATGGCGGCTATTGTTGCTGTTGCAATTTTTAATATTATTACGTTTTCCTCCAATGCCGGGGAAATCCCGTTGGAGTCTACTTCTCAAAGGGGATTGCCCGGCGGATGCTATCAAACGATGGGGTATTGCGGAGGTTGGGATTTGAATATGAAGTGTACCCTGGATGAGACGGCTGAGTTTTGTCATGTGTACAAATGTGAAAAATGTACTTCCAATTAATATTAGTTACTGTGGTTAATTTAAACCGGATTTTTACTGATAAAACTTTACGATAAGCATATGAGGTTAATAATTTTTATAGCTTGTTTACTGCTTGTTTCTTCATGTAAACAGTTAAATGATAATAGAACTCTAACGTTGTTTGAGATTCCTACGGTCTATAACTGGAAGGGGCTTGTTAAGGAATATAAATTTGATAAGGATAAAAAGAAAGTTGTTCATTACCTGGCAAAAGTCGGTTCGCTTAAAAAGATATTGGAGCATACCGATAGCGGAAAAATCGACCGGATTATTCGTGAAAATCCTGATTTTCAGTTTATATTTTATATAGACCGGGTTGTGCCGGCTGATACGGTTGCATTCAAGGAATTAATGTTAAAATACAGATGCGCTTTCCCGGTAATCCTGGATTTTAAGGATGAATTTTACGAGGCAAATAAAAATCGGCTCATTCCTGAAAATGATCGTTACTCTCAGATAGGTTATATCTGTGATGAAGATTGTTATGTGTACGAGGTGTCTGTTATCGGGACCCGCCAGAGTTTTTTTGACCAAATGTTCCGGAAAGCAAAAAGGGAAATGCGATAGCCAAAGGCGAGGAATGTAATAGGTTACGGGCTAGCATACGTCAACGAAATATAAGTTATAAATGTATGAAACCGAGCATATTCTATGAATATGAACGCCTAAAGCGATGTCTATGATATGCGAGCTATCATACACCAATGAAATATAAATTATAAATGTATGAAAAATGCATGTATTCTATTATTGCTGCTCTTAAATATCGCAATGGGGATTGTTTTATTGAACAGAAATAAACAGTTAGGGAAGCTACAAACGTTAATTGTACAGCAAGGGAGCGATCTGTTAGTTGTAAACAATAATCTGGAGAGGTGTTATGAAGTGTCTGTTCAAATTAATAATAATACGGTACAATCGCTTCTTAATGCGGCGGGCGCGGGCTATGAATTGGTAGATCCCAAAAATACAGACGCTTTGTTTATGCTTATTCCTCCGTTTCCATGCGATGTCTGTCTGGAGAATGAAATTCAAAATGTTACAGATTTTTTGTCTGAAAAAGAGATGATTGTCATAGCGCCGGAATTCAGATTGCGCGATCTGAAAGTGCAGTTGCAAAAGCATCGGACGATAAAGTTTATTCCATATGATGTGGAAAGTACAGATGGCCTGCCGGGTGCGGGCCTGGAGACTGCTATCTATTTCCGTACGGCCGGAGCAGTTGTATATGATATTTTTATACCGGATAAGTCTAACAAAGAGTATTCTAATATGTATTTTAATAAATTAAGTTAAATTTTTATATATGAGAAACTATTGTATTTTAGTTATGCTCCTGATAGGAGCCGGATGTAAGCAGGCCCTTCCCATAGAGACGGTTGCGGCCGATCTGGGGCAACACTCTTCCGCGAACCTGCTGGAATATGTATCGGGAATAAAATTGATCCCGCTGGAGACCAATGACTCTCTGCTGATAGGCGGTAACAACGAACTGGCGGTTTCGGACGGAGAGTATTATGTGGTGAACCGGGGTGCGAACGACTGTGTATTCCGTTTTGATCCGAAAGGGAGATTCCTGAATACAATAGGCGTAAAAGGAAGAGGCCCTGGAGAATATCCCGGCCTGGTGAATATGCAGCTATTGTATGATACGGTTATTATTTACGCTTCGCCCGGGATGTCCGTGAATTTATATACAAAAGAGGGGGCATATCTGGGGCAGAAGCAATATCCTGAGATGGGCGGAGCTTTTTTTTATAAAACAGGAGACGACGAATATCTGGTTTATAATGGATACGGGATGCGGGAGCCGGAACGGGTGTATCTGTTCTCACCCGGTACAAACGGCAGGAGCGGATTTCTTCGGACGGATGCCAAAGTGATAAATATTTCAGACGGGCTGCCCGCCTTTGATATATTAAAAGATACCGTTTTCATCCGGGACGCCTATAATGATTCGATATCCAGGTATGAGCTGGGGGGAAAGCGTATCGCTCCTTATCTGAGATTTGATTTCGGTAAAAATGCGATTGATAAAAAAGTGTTTGAATTCGGGGACAGGATGGAATCCGCGCAGTATTTTATGTCGCTCGAATATGCCTCCGTCAGGAGGTATATGGAGGATGCAGCCATGCGTCTGGTTGAGGTAATCGTCAATAAAAAGCCGTTGCCGGA
>CAYVED010000127.1:0-3159 GCA_964449975.1 uncultured Muribaculaceae bacterium | reverse complement strand
ACTTATTTTCTTTTACAACAGAATTTAAATAAATTACCATTAATTAATATATATAATTTATAATACTAACACGACAGCTAAACATATAATAACTTAATTTTCAACATAATTAAAATCCCCAGGCGGGTCACGGAAAAGGCGCTTTGCAAGGCGCCTTTTTTCATATATGCCCCTGGAATGGTTTCCGGAGAGGGTGAATATTTCCCATTTTTCATTATTTTTGATAGTGTCCCTCAAAGTGTGTAAATCCCAATTTAATTATTTTTGTTTTCGCGAACATACGGAAACTATTTGAAAAATACTTTAGAGAAAGCAAGATTCTATTTCGTAAATACAAATAAGAAAATAATTAACACTATATATTAATCCGGAATGTTCGTGTACAGGGTATTACGATCCGGACGGTTTCTTTCCCGCGAACAATTCTATGGACAGAACCATTACTATACCTATAACCGCAAATATAACAGCCTGTCCAAGCAATGCCGGACTTCCCGATATTTCTGCGAACCTGTCCGGTAATACCGGATGATCTATCAGCGGAAGAGTATCTCCGGCAACTTCCGCAACTCCGGACGCTATCTGTTCCTTCCACGGCCATACCTTGATAAGCGAACCTATCATAAAGCCGGAAAGCAGTGCGATAGTCTGCATATAATAACGTTTTAAAAGCCAGCTAAGCAAATGTGAAAAACTCAGGATTCCCACGGCGGCCCCTATTGCAAAAATCATCAGGACAGGAATATTCAGCATCGTAACGGCCTCCATTATAAAAGAGTACTTCCCAAGCAACAATAAAATAAAACTTCCCGATATACCCGGCAATATCATTGCGCATATTGCAATGGCCCCCGACAAAAAAATAAACCAATATGCTTCAGGAGTGGTACTCGGACTCGCCAGGCATATATATGCAGCAGAAATAATACCCAGCAAAAGACAAATTATATTTTTAAGGCTCCACCTGTCCAACTCTTTCAAGATATATACGGCGGAAGCGAGTATAAGACCGAAGAAAAAGCTCCACAAAGGAACAGGATGGAACTCCAGCAGGTATTTCATAAGCCTTGCAATAGAAAATACGCTGATAAGTATACCCCCAAACACGGATATAAGGAATGTTCCGTTTATATGTTTCCAGAACTCTTTAAATTTGAACTTTAAAAGCAACTTCACGGCTCCGGCGTTAATTGATCTGATAGAATCTATCAGTTCCTGATAAATTCCCATAAGAAATGCTATGGTTCCTCCGCTCACTCCCGGAATTACATCGGCCGCCCCCATGCACATTCCCTTAAATGCTACGACCAGATAACGAACAAGTTTATTATTCATAGATTAAATTATATTAAATTATTCCTGATTATCGGCAGGTTTGCGGCTCTCCAGAAGGAGAGTAATAAAATCCCCATCCGAAGCCAGTTGCGGTAAAATAGTATAAACCGTATTTATCCAGGCCGAATCTTTCCTGGCGATAACCCTCATCTGCTCTATAAACTGAAGCCTCTCCCCTTTCATATACTGTTCGATAGCAAGTATGCAATCATATCCTATCCGGGCGTCTTCACAATTTTCGTCGGCGATAAAAGCCTCCATAAAATAGAGTTTTGCCTTTCCCAGATCTTTAAGACCGAGACATGCATCCGCGATCCCCAGGCATGAAGCTGCGGAATGTCCGTCCAGCTCATAACATTGTAAAAAACAGTCGAGCGCCTCCTTATATCTTTCCAGATTCAGATAAACTACTGCCAGATTATACAAAGACGAATCATTTTTACCGTTAAGGGCCAGAGAATATTCAAAAGCCTCCATAGCCTTATCGAAATCCTTTATTCTTGTATACAACGTTCCTATATTAAACCAGATATAATCATTAAAAGGGTAATGATCAAGATATTTATTATAGTAATCAAGCGCCCGGGGAACATCACCCAATTTGTCATAGCAAAAAGCATAATCGCCGTAATATTCGTAATTAAGCGGCTTAACGGATTCTGCTCGGTCTAAATAATAAACGGCTTCCGTATAATTACTCATATCCATACAATCCTGACCTATGGAACAGATAGAATCAGCAATGTCCTCTCCTTCGAAATCCGCAGACATAGCCATATCGAAATAATCCCTGGCTCCGGGGAAAAGCCTCTTCCTTACATAAGCCCTTGTAAAAAGGAAATATATATCGGCTTTATTATCAAAAGAATGTTCATACTTTTTAAGCAGCTCCACAGCCTTGTCCGCAAATCCGGAAATAATAAGCGAATCACAGAGTTTTATCATAATAGAACAAGAGTACGGGTGTTTAGAAAATGCAATGGCGGCAACTTTCAGAACAGACGCTTCATCGTTCTCCTCTATATAATATTCGATTATATACTCAAACTCCTCTTCCGAAAACATTACTTCGTTTTCGTATCCCTCGCTGCACGCCTTTTTATATTGCTCTACCGCATATACCGGGTATTGCTCTCCCTCCCGGTTATGATTATCAAAAAAATTATCCATTTTCTTACAGTTACGTACCAGGTTCTATAACATTTAAATAATGAAAAATCTGTTTAAGATACTGCGCAGGCTCCAAAACCGTACGTCCGTCTCCCTCCAATAACAAAGTACAGGTATTATAACGGCTGTTACACATCCCGGCGATAAACCCTGCTTTAACGAAACGCGTTATATAATCGAGGGTAAAGTTTCCCGCACCGTTAAAACTTATGAACAGATCGAATTCTTTTTTCAGGAAATCGTCAATCTTTGCGGATGTAGCCACACCTACCCAATTAATATAGTCATTTTCAATGAAAGTAACGCCGGCCACTCCGGCTATCGGATTATCTATGCTCTCTCCGTCTCCCATTCCGGCTTTTACAAATATCCCCCTCTTTATCTCAACCACAAGTCCGGAATAAGATATTCCCGACCCGTTAAGAAAAGCAGCTATTCTATGAAGCTCTTCAACATCTTTAACGGAAGAAACGCCGAATATAAAGCCAATGAAATTAACATCCCTGATATTCAAGAATTTCCGGTTCACAGAAAGTTTATTATCCCTCAGAGCCTTATTTCTGACATATTCTTTAATAAAGTTCAACATAAATTTTATTCTGCCGCAAAAATAGCAAAAATCCGGCCACATTCGTATTTTGAGAAATCCGCTTT
>CAYVED010000126.1:0-3162 GCA_964449975.1 uncultured Muribaculaceae bacterium | reverse complement strand
AATCTTTTTTATTATCAGATATTTCCGGAATGTCGAATACTACTATAATCGCCAGAAAAAGTGTATATATCAGTCTTTCTTAATATACAATTAAGACGGCTACAATCGTGTGATTATGCCGCAATACCGGTTATTTCAATCTCTCTACGGTACGATTAAGAGAATTGCGAAAATACTATTTTAGAAAACAGGAGCCTAGAATATATCTTCCCTGTTTCGTATATCCCTGACACGCAACTGTATGTTTGCTATGCCCCTGTAATAGTTCTCCGCAATGGAATAACAAATATCAACAGGATTACCGGCTTGCATATGAGCGAAATGCTCCGATTTATTAAAAGCGATTGCCGAGATATGACGGTAAGGCTCATCCTCCTGTATCAGTTCCAGTTTAAGATGGCCGTTATCGCTGCCAACTTTGCGACCGTTCCCATTATCATATACATTTTCGGTAATAAATACCGGAGAAAGATTACCGGGTCCGAACGGCTGAAACTGTTTTAATATCCTGAAGAACTTAGGCGTTATCTGCTTAAAATCGAGGAATGAATCGATATTGACTATCGGTGTGAGTATCTCTTTTGTAATTTTAGAACTTACAAAACTTTCGAACCTGGCGGAAAACTTATTAAGGTTCTCTTCTTTCAGGGTAAGCCCGGCCGCATACATATGCCCTCCGAAATTTTCAAGGAATTCGGCACAGGCTTCGATAGCTTCATAAAGATCAAAACCCGGTATGCTCCTTGCAGAACCGGTTATAAACCCGTTGGAGTTGGTAAGCACTATGGTAGGACGATAATACGCCTCTACAAGGCGGCTGGCCACTATACCTACAACTCCTTTATGCCACTGCGAATTATACACTACGGTAGATTTACGGATCTCGAAATCAGCGGCATTCTTAACCATATTGATAGCCTCATAAGTAATCTCCCGGTCTATATTTTTTCTATCGTTGTTATGCACGTTTATAGTAGCGCCTATTTTTGCTGCATCTTCCTCATTACGTGAAGTAAGTAAATCTACGGCGGTACGTCCGCTCTCCATCCTGCCGGCCGCATTTATCCTCGGCCCTATCTTGAATACAATATCATCTATGGTGATCTTATGTTTATCGAGACCGGAAAATTTTATCATAGAAGACAGTCCTTTGCGGGGAGCATCATTAATCTGCTTTAATCCGAAGTGGGCAAGTATCCTGTTCTCTCCCGTAACCAGTACCAGGTCGGCTGCAATACTTACGACCACCAGATCAAGTAAAGGCTGAATGCTTTCGAAAGGAATTCCGTACTGCCGGGCATATCCCTGCACAAATTTAAATCCAACGCCGCATCCCGACAAATCATCGAAAGGATAATTACAATCGAGACGTTTGGGATCGAGTGTAGCAACGGCATCGGGCAGATTTTCGTCGGGAAGATGATGATCGCATATAATGAAATCTATCCCCTTATCCTTGGCATACTGCACTTTCTCCAGAGCTTTGATCCCGCAATCCAAAGAGATTATAAGAGAAAAATTCCCCTCTGCCGCCCAGTCTATTCCTTTATAAGAAATACCGTAGCCTTCATCATATCTGTCGGGAATATAATACTCTACCCTATCAGTAATTGTCCTGATAAAAGAGTACACCAAAGCTACCGCTGTCGTTCCGTCCACATCATAATCCCCGTATATCAGAATATTTTCATTTTCTTTTATAGCCTTGTGCAACCTCTCAACGGCCAGATCCATATCGGTCATAAGAAAAGGATCATGCAACATGGAAAGATCCGGACGGAAAAACTCACGCGCCTGCGCATAAGTCCTTATCCCCCTCTGTACCAAAAGGTTCGCCAATACAGGATCAACCCCCAGTTCATGCGACAACTGACGAACAGCAGCAGGATTGCCCGGCTCCTTCACAATCCATTTCCTATCTACACTATTTATTTCCATATCTTACAAAGGTATGAAAATAATCAATTCAAATTTAAAAAAAGTGCAACAAGGTATACCGGATATACAGGACACCGCTTTGTACGTAATAGAATAATAATTTTTAACGTATGTGCAATTAAGCAGAAAATACAGATCGACACGAACTATGCCCGCACTCTTAATATCCGGCTTCCAAAAGGGCGGAAGAATATTCGTATCTATATTATTTTCAGCCTCACATATTTTAAATATCTGAACGACATAGATATACTTTTATATATCCGGCAAGTTTTTCTATAATTTCCAGCAGTTTGTCGTCTTCGCTGATATTAAGGCTGAGATGAGCGCACTGTTTATAGTCCGGTTCTCTTATTCTGATAAGTTCCGTTATGTATGCTTTAAGTTCTGCGGAAGTTTTTCCTGCCAGCAAAGGCCTTTTGATATTATTTTTTATCAACCTTCTCAATAAAATATTTTTCGGACAATTCAGATATATACAGAAAGTGTGTTCTTTTATTATTCCGGCGCATTCCGGAGTGATTACCGTTCCGCCACCCAGAGCCAGTATAATTCCTTTTCTGTTTTCGTTTCGCCATACGCTGTTTATATGGTGTTCTACGTTCAGATCAAAATCTTTTTCTTCATCCGCCGTATTATTGTCGTTGATGTCTCTGAAATACCGTGATGCTCCGGAATGCTCAGAGTATGCCCGGCTGCTTTTTCCCCCGGCAGAGAATACGATTTCCCTTAATGCTTCCAGTTCTATAAGGCGGAATGTGTATTCTCCGTTTTTCTCAAAGAAATCGCTTACCGTACGTCCGGTTTTATGTTCTATATAATTATCAAGATCTATAAATCTGAACCCCGTATATCTCGCCAGATTTTTCCCGATAGTGCTTTTTCCGGCGCCCATAAAGCCGCATAAAGAGATTATCATATTATTCCGTTAAAATAGAGTGGGATTATCATCATCGTCAGGAACGAATGTAGCGGTACTGCCGGGTGCAAATCCTTTATCCCTGTTTCCGGAGGCTTTTCCCGATACATTCCCTTTTGCTTTACTGCTGTCTTTTTCTCTTTTTTCCGGATTGCTTTCCGTTTGGTTTGTAAGGCTGCTTTTTCCCTTGTTTTCGTTGCCTGTTCCCGGATCATTTATTACATCGTCAATACCCGGTTCTTTTTCATCCTTTTTTGCAGCAGGTGTTGCGGGATCTTTTTGCTCATGGTTATCGGGATTACCTT
>CAYVED010000125.1:0-3303 GCA_964449975.1 uncultured Muribaculaceae bacterium | reverse complement strand
CCTGTAATTTAATCATTTGTTTGGGAGATTTATTCTCTCCGCTTATAATAATAGTGTATAAAGGAGGAATTATTATGAGGAGAGGTATGATTCCGAATGCTAGTATATGTTTTATAAACAACCTCATCTGCTAAAACTGGAAATAAATAAATGTTCTTTCCCCTCCGCTGAAAAAGAGGATTGTAAATACCAAAAAATAATAGATTCCCCAGCGTAAATAAAATTGTCCGGGCAAAGTGTATAAAGCATGGGGTTTTCTTCGTTGTATCCATTCTGCTAAAATTAAACAAACAGATGATCCGAATGCTAAAACCGCTATCTTTTTAGAATAGAATAGTGTAAGAGGTAAAAACGGATGGGTAAAGATATTTTTCACATATTCGTATGCCTGACTAATATTTTCTGCTCTGAAAATAATAAATCCCAGAGTAATCGAAATAAAAGTCGTTCCTGTCCCGCAAATTTTTCTTAATTCGGGAGAAATATACTTAAACTGGTTTTTCCAGATTTTTCCGAAAAATAATAATGGTAAAAAGAGCAACGCATGATATGTCCCCCATGCTACGAAAGTCCAATTTGCACCGTGCCATAAACCGCTTATTAGAAATACGATAAAAATGTTACGGGTTGCTTTTATTTTATTTACTCTATTTCCTCCCAATGGAATGTATATATAATCACGGAACCATGTCATCAGCGAAATATGCCATCTTCTCCAGAATTCTGCTATATTCCGGGAAAAGTAAGGATAGTTGAAATTTTGCATCAGATCAAATCCGAACAAACGGGCAGTACCTATTGCAATATCGGAGTAACCGGAAAAATCTCCATATATCTGGAATGTGAATAGTATAGCCCCGATAATCAGCATACTGCCGCTTTGTTCTGTGTATGTTCCAAAAATTTGATTTACAATTACTGCACAATTATCGGCTACTACCATCTTCTTAAAGAGGCCCCACAATATTTGACGCAGTCCATCTACAGCTTTTGTATAATCGAATCTTCGCTTTACATAGAATTGAGGTAAAAATTTCGTCGATCGCTCAATCGGTCCTGCTATCAACTGAGGGAAAAAACTCACATAAGCAAAAAAACTTATAATATCGGGGTAGTACCTCAGTTTACGGTTATACACGTCAATAATATAGCTTAACGCCTGAAAAGTGTAAAATGAAATACCTACGGGCAGCAGTACGTCCAATGTTACCCAATCTAAATTGTAGCCAAATGATTCAAATAATTTTTCCAGGTTCTCCGAAAAGAAATTAAAATACTTAAATATTCCCAGGATAACCAAGTTTAAAATAATATTAAGAATACAGATAATCTTTTGGACGAATCTCTTTTTCTGAAATTTTTTTATCGGGATACCGCCAAAATAAATGCTGGAAGTAGTAAAGGCAATTAAAATTAAAAAACGCCAATCCCACCAACCATAAAACAGATAGCTTACACAAACGATAAAAAAATTTTGTAATTTCAGATTACGGTTTACTACAAACCAATAAAACAGAAAAACCAGAATAAGAAAAACGGCAAAATATATAGAATTAAATAACAAACCTGATAAATTTATTGTATATATTCCATTTTGAAACAATCTCCTTTTTCCAGATCCCTGTTTACCTTTCTCCCTAAAATATCCGGTAAGTATTTCGGATGCAATCCATATCCCGGACGTACCGAACGTATATTTTTTTCAGTAATTATATCTCCGGATTTCATTTTTTCCGCTACATAAAGCGAACGGGCAAACTTACGGCCTTTAATCTCAGACAGATCGGTAGGATAATTCACTTTCCCGATAGCCTTCTCTACGTTGCGGATAGATTTAACCATTAAGGAAAATTCTTCTTTGTTCATCGAGAATGCGGAATCTGGTCCGCCTATTGAACGATCTATAATAAAATGTTTTTCTATTACTTCCGCTCCTAAAGCAACAGCCGCAATTACAACATCTCCTCCCATAGTATGATCTGAAAGTCCGGCTTTTACTCCATAACGGGCTTTCATATCTTCTATCGTTAATAAATCTGCTTCTTCGATAGGAGCCGGATAAGCAGAGGTGCATTTCAATAATGTAATGTCATGATTACCCTGCTTATAACAAGTCTCCAAAGCCAACTCTATATCTGCTATGGTCGCAATTCCGGTTGATAAGATGATCGGTTTCCCCTTACTTGCAATATATTCTATCAAAGGAATATCCGTTATTTCAAAACTGGCTATTTTGTAAATAGGATTATTCAACGACTCCAGTAAATCAACGGCTGTTTTGTCAAAAGGAGTGGAGAAGCATTTTATTCCTACACGTTCAGCCTCCGCAAAAATAGCTTGATGCCATTCCCAGGGGGTATAAGCCTGTTTATATAAATCGTATAATTTATATCCGCTCCACAAACTGCCCGGTTCCGCCATAAATTCGGGATTATCACAATCCAGGGTAATCGTATCAGCCGTATATGTCTGTATTTTTATAGCGTCTGCCCCTATTTCCTTTGCCGCTACGATTGTATCAAGAGTCGTCTGGAGGCTATGTCCGTGATTTGCGGACAATTCCGCTACTATAAAAACTTTATTGTCCGACATAATATTCTTCTTGTTTACGTTTTATTTCATCAATATCATCTTTTGTGAAATATGCGGGATTAAAGCAACAGACTAATAAACGGTCTTCATTTTTCCCGTTTACATAATAAAAACCCTTTAAACGTCCTTCGATTAACCAGTCCGCTTTCAGGTAAGCCTTTATTGACGCTATATTAGAATAATACATTCCTCCGTACAATTTTCTTATATCATAGTGCGTAAAAGCCAATTTATTACCAAGCCTTATAGCTTCGGAGGCCAATCCTTTCCCCAGAAAATTCCTGTCTCCTATTAATGTAGCTAAATCCGAAGTTTTATGAAGTTTGCTAATTGGCCCTAATTTTATTGTACCTATTAAAAGATCTGTCGATATATCATATATACCATAGGTAAAAACATTACCATCTTCTTTTCCCTTGTTGATAGAAGCGATCAATGTATTTCTGTCTATCTTTTTACGTGAATTGGTATAATACTTCATTAAATCATCGTCTTTAAACCATTCCATGACCCTGTCATCCAATTCATCTATCTGTATTTCTTTTAAATACAGTTTTGTTCCGTAAATATTTTTCATGTTGAGATTGTATTAACAATGTGTTTATATCGGGTTTTTATAAAGAATCAAAAAGTTTATTATAACGTTCCTGTATACCCTCCATGCTCGCTATGGGGTAGAGCGTGGAGCTGACCCTGTAGGGCAGGTTCATG
>CAYVED010000124.1:0-3434 GCA_964449975.1 uncultured Muribaculaceae bacterium | reverse complement strand
AAACAAATCTTTTATTGCACTTGCAATCCTTATGGTTATTGCACTTGCCTCATGCGGAAACAAGAAGAAATCCGTAGCTGAACAACTTGTAGGGGTATGGACCGGTACGGATTCTATCCAGATAGCAACCATAGATTCTACCGGTTCCGTAAATATCGAGACTATTGCGGTTCCTGTTGCGATAGAGTATTTTGCCGATACCACAATGTCGGGTAAAGTAAGTTATAATGATACTACTACCGCCAACATATCCGCCGTAGTTATTATCGGGGAGCCTTATATCTCTTATTCCGGGATAATGAATATCAATGACTCCAAACAGGATATAAACGGAGAGTTGTTCTATCAGGAAAATCCCGAAAGCCTCGCCATGGAATTTTATTCAAAGAATCCGGTTACGGGAGCCGAGCATAAAGGCAAAGCTGTTCTTACAAGACAGGGAGGTGCGAAACCTGCGGTATAATAGCCGTGAATATTTCCTAGCGTATTATTAAATAAAAGCCTTTCCGCATCTGCCGGGCAGTTCTTAAAAAACTATCAGCCTGCAGAATTCCGGAAAGACTTTTGTATTTTACATGGAGATGTACCATTTATAAAGTTCCTTTATTCCGTATTCCAGCGGGGTATCAGGTGAAAAGCCGTAATCTCTTTCAATGGCGGAAGTATCGGCGAAGGTAGTAAAAACATCTCCTTTCTGCATTGGAAGAAACTCTTTCAGAGCCTTTTTACCTGTAACTCTTTCAATGATTTCTATAAAATCGGTAAGATTTACCGGACGGCTGTTGCCTATATTGTAAATACTTGTTGTTGCAGGCGGATCTGTTTCTATTACTTTTATTATCCCCGTTATTATATCTGTTATATAACTGAAATCCCTGCTTAAATTTCCATTATTAAATACTTTTATAGGTTTTCCTTCCAGAATGGATTTCATAAAAATGTAAGGGGCCATATCAGGTCTTCCCCAAGGCCCGTAAACCGTAAAAAACCTTAATCCCGTTACCGGGAGGCCTAACTGTGTCCCGTAAACATATGCCAACAGTTCGTTGCTCTTTTTTGTGGCGGCATAAATACTCTGCGGGGTGTCCGTACGGCATGATTCGTTAAAAGGAATTTTATCGCAGTTTCCGTAAACGCTGCTCGAACTTGCATATATGAAATGCTCTGCTCCATATTTACGGCTGAGTTCCAGTATATTCGTAAATCCCGTAAGATTAGATTGTATATAAGCTCCCGGATTCTCGAAAGAATATCTTACCCCGGCCTGTGCCGCCAGATTGCATACTTTACGGAATTTATTATCTTCAAAAACCTGTGTAAGTGAAGATATATCCGATATATCGCATTTTACAAACCGGAGATTTCCGAATCTGCCGCTGCGGATGTAACGGTTCCGGTTGCCGGAACTTCCCTGGTTTTCGATTTCATTTCTCCCTATGCCCAGTTCCGCCAGTCTTCCGTATTTGAGATTTATATCGTAATAGGAGTTTATATTATCGAGTCCCAGTACGTTATGTCCCAGGATAGCAAGCTGTTCAGCCAGATGAAACCCTATAAATCCGGCTGCTCCGGTTACCAGAATATCCATATTGCAAGATTTTTTACAAAGTTAATATATTGCACGCTCACCTTTGTACAATGACCACGGAAAATTCTCCGAATTCGTATCGGGGAAAAGTTCCCATTGCCCGGTTAAGTATGCTGTCCCTGGGAAAATCCCTGGTCTTTACGAACATGATGACATTCGATACCGTATCGAGTTCCGTCCGTTCGAGTTTTCTTATGCTGAAGTCCCTTATCTCTTTTTCCGTGTATTTGCCGCTCTCTTTCATATATTCTTTAAAATAGGCGTCCAGATTCATTCCGGCTCTGAAATCGTAAAACGATATACGGGTTTTTTTAGACGGAACGGAAATATTTTCCCTTGCTGAATTCTCCGCAATTTCAAATGCTTTCCGGCATCCGCCGTCAAGTCCTATCATATTGTTGAGGGCGGGTACGGAAAAAGAAGCGGCGAATATCATAAGCAATAATCCTGCCGAGAGAATTCTTACGGAACTTTCCGGATCTTTTCTTACCCGTATAATTGCCAGGATAGCCCCGGTTGCCGGGATCGCTGTAATCAGCCATAGCGGGGTGTACAGTTGCAACCCGTTCAGAAACTCTTTTGCCGGGGCTGCAATACCGGAGAAATGAATATATTTGTCGGGAAGCAGCAATATTAAAGAGACAGTGAAAGGAAGTATGAGTACGGCCGAAGGGAGTATTATTCCCAGCCTGACAGGAAACGACATCCGTACTTTGGGGAGCAGCAGCGCCGTGAGGTAAAGCATAAAAGGGAAACACGGCAGCAGATACACCACTATTTTTGAACTTACCAAAGACATCATTATAAATGTGCCCAGAGTAACTACTGCGAATAACTTTTCAGTATCGCTTTTTATTTTGCCTTTTACGAAACCCAGCAGAATTACTGCGAACGTAAGCAGACTCCAGGGTGCTATGGCGTACCAGTACGTTACGAGGTAGTACCAGAAAGGTTCTTTATGGTGGAAAGAGTCTACGGCCCTGTTTATCGTCTGATTAAACAGCAGATTGTTAAGATACTCCGTTCCGCCGTCGAGATAAACTCCCGTAAACCATATTCCGCACAATACGGCAAGAATTCCCCAGGTAAAGACTCCCAGATATGCTCCTGCTGTCTTTATTTTTTTATTTATCAATAGAAATACCGTTATAGAAAGTAGCGGGACGAGTATTCCTACGGCTCCTTTAGAAAAGACGGCCAGGAATATATATACCGGGAGGAGCAGTTTTTGCCGCCGGTATTTTATATCGTCGGTTATATAATACCTGTCGCCGCCATTATAGCGGTACATCTTATAAAACGTATATAATGATAATGTTATGAACATTGTCATAAGCATGTCCATTCTTAATACTACGGAACATGCCAGGTAGAACGCACAACTGAACAACATCAGCATTGCGGTTTTCCTTTCTTTCTCTGCAAGCTCCTTCTCAACCCATCTGTTCATAATATAAATAGTGATGAAAGCGGGAATTATAGAAAACAACGAGAGGAAAAACATAATATGTTCTCCAAAGAGCAGTTTTCCGGCAATTACTATCCATAAATAGAGCGGGGGCTTGTCTGCATAAGGCTCGCCGTGATTATAAAAGGCGAAAATATTTCCCTGCTCTATAGCTTCGTCCGCTATACTAAGGTATTTCAACTCGTTATCGGGAGTAAAATCCCTGTATATTGTAAGGGGCAGTACCGATAAAAAAATAAATAAGAATAAGAGCCTGAAGTTCATATATTAAATTCTTTTTAGTTTCATTTTCCAATATGTAGAGCTTCCTGTTCCCTGTGCATGATTACCAGGTTCCTTATATAGGATAAAAATCCGAAGGATTGTCCCAGTATAATT
>CAYVED010000123.1:0-3747 GCA_964449975.1 uncultured Muribaculaceae bacterium | reverse complement strand
TTTTTATGCGCTCTTACGGTGGTGTTCACACCGATATTGGCTTTTATCTTTAAATAAGAACTTAAAATAATATTAATGGAAACAACCAAAAAAAATTATGCATTGCCCATAGCAATGATGTTCGCCCTGTTCTTTATGATAGCATTCGTAACCGGATTGCAAAATCCGCTGGGCTTAATAGTACAAGAACAATTTACATTAGGTAACTGGGGATCGCAGTTGCCCACTTTCGCAAACTTCCTGGCATACGCTTTCCTCGGTATACCCGCCGGTATGCTGTTGCAAAAAGCCGGCTACAAAAAAACCGCCCTTACGGCCATTGCCGTAGGTATTGTGGGGGTTCTCACTATGTTTTTGTCGGGACAGATAGGCGGAACTTCAATGGGAACTTTTTATATATATCTTCTCGGTGCATTTATAAGCGGAATCTCGATGTGTATGCTTAATACCGTTGTAAACCCTATGCTTAATACCCTGGGAGGAGGCGGAAATAAGGGGAACCAGCTTATTCAATTCGGAGGTTCGTGCAACTCGATAGCGGCTACCATAGCCCCCGTACTGGGAGGTTATCTTATTGCAGGCACGATAGGCCCAAGGAGTATCGACGCTGCAAACCCTATCTTCTATATGGCAATAGGGATTTTTGCAGTCGCATTTGCAGTCCTTTATCTTGTGAATATTCCTGAACCGCATCTTAATATCGTAAAAAAAGATATTGCGGACAAACATAGTCCTTTATCTTTCCGTCATTTCATATTGGGGGCGATAGCTATCTTTTTATATGTAGGTATAGAGGTCGGTATTCCGAATATTGCAAATCTGTTTATGACCAATCCGGTTGAGAACGGAGGACTCGGCATTGATGCGACGATAGCCGGAACCGTTGTGGGGACATATTGGTTCCTCATGCTTATCGGGAGGCTGATAGGAGCTTCTATAGGAGGCAAAGTTTCTTCTAAAACAATGCTTGCCTGCGTATCCGGACTGGGTCTGATATTTGTCACGATAGCAATATTTATGCCTGTGGATATACTTGTAAGTATGCCTGTATTCAAATCCGATATATCATTCGGAATGGCAAAGGTTCCGGCAGGCATAATGTTCCTCGTATTATGCGGACTTTGTACTTCCGTTATGTGGGGGGGAATATTCAATCTGGCGGTAGAAGGCCTTGGCAAATATACGGAAGCGGCATCGGGGATTTTCATGGTAATGGTATGCGGAGGCGGTATATTGCCGCTGTTGCAGGGCGCCGTAGCGGATAATGCATCTTATCTGGGAAGCTATTGGGTAATATTCGGCGGCCTTGTATTCCTGCTCTACTATGCCCTTATGGGTTATAAAAATATAAATAAAAATATACCTGTATAGAACATAATATAATAATGATAATGGAAAAACCGTATGTAATAGGGATAGACATAGGAGGTCAGACCACTAAAATAGGAATCGTAGACAGAAGGGGGAATATTGTATCGCAGACAGCAATTAACTCCAGATACGGAAAGGAGGAAGCGGATTTATTCATAAATGCCCTCTGCCGGACAATAAAGGAGCTTACAAAAGAGGCGGGGATGAATAGTATCCAGGGAATAGGGATAGGTGCACCGAACGGGAATTACTACCAGGGAACAATAGAAGATGCAGCCAACCTTGAATGGGCGAGACATAAAGTTATACCTTTAGCGGAATCGGTATCAAAAGAGCTGGATAATATTCCGGTAATAGTTACGAACGACGCAAATGCGGCGGCCATAGGAGAAATGACTTACGGTGCGGCAAGGGGCATGAAAGACTTTATTATGATTACCCTGGGAACCGGAGTAGGAAGCGGGATCATAATAAACGGGAACCTGGTTTACGGTCACGACGGATTTGCAGGAGAGTTGGGTCATACATGCGCGGTAAGAAATAACGGCAGATCCTGCGGATGCGGAAAAACCGGTTGTCTGGAAACATATACTTCCGCGATAGGCGTTGCCCGAACCGCAAGGGAGTGGCTGGAAATGTCCGATGAACCCAGTCTTTTGAGGGATATTGAAAATATAACGTCTAAAGATGTGTATGAAGCCGCAAAAAAAGAAGATAAGCTTGCTATACGGATATTTGAATACACAGGAAAAAAACTGGGAGAGTCGTTTGCCGATTTTGTAGCATTCAGTGCTCCGGAAGCCATAATATTATTCGGCGGCCTGGCAAAAGCCGGAGAGTTCATAATCAAGCCCATAGAAGAGGCCATGAATAATAGTCTCATTTCAATATGGAAAGGCAAAATAAAAATCATACAAAGTGCGCTTAAAGAGAGCGATGCAGCGATTCTGGGAGCAAGCGCCCTTGCCTGGTAAACATCCCTATCTTAAAGCGTTACACGATTTTGTATAAGTAAAAACGGGACTCGAATGAGTTCCGTTTTTTGAAAACAGCCAAAACCGGAGTGTAATAATCCCCGTCTCTGTAAAAAGCATAACTCTATTGTTATTGGTCTATTCTGTCCGAAGCCGGCATAATACGCAGGGGAGTTATTAGAGTCGGAGCCTACCGGTCAAATCTCTTTTTCAGATTTCGTGACCGAAAATACTACGTTCAATGGAGCCGTACAATTTCTGGAAAGTAAGAAATTGTATTTCTTAGTGCAGGCCAGGCATCGAACCTCTATGCCGGAACGGATACGCCCTCACTTTGTAAATCTTAAGGTATCGGATTGGATACAAGCCGGAGATAACGACCTGATATTTGTGTTCAATCTTAAATAATAGAATCTATAAAATACATAGACACTACTCTCTACCATCATTATTAGTTATTGAATGTATCAGGGGGCTTTTATCAATCTGAAACAGACTAACACTAAAGAGCGCCTATACAGACGCTCTTTAGTGACCCCGACAGGATTCAAACCTGTAACCTTTTGATCCGTAGTCAAATGCTCTATTCAGTTGAGCTACGGGGCCGTATAGCCGTAATTATTCGGCTTTATTTCCTGAGAATGCTCTCTCTTTAATACGGGCTTTTTTACCTGTAAGTTTTCTTAAATAGAAAATCCTTGCCCTCCTTACCTTACCTCTCTTATCAAGAGATATTGCCTCGATAAAAGGCGATAATATAGGGAAAATCCTTTCAACGCCGACACCGTTAGAAATCTTCCTGACCGTAAATGTCTCGGTCGAACCCGACCCGCGCCTTTGTATAACTACTCCGCGGAAATTCTGTAACCTCTCCTTATCACCTTCTTTGATCTTATAGGTTACCGTGATAGTGTCACCTGCTTTAAAAACCGGAAACTCTTTTTTCTCACCGGCAAATGCCTGCTCTGCAATTTTTATTAAATCCATCTTAATATAAATTTTATTAGCGCAACATTACACCTTTAAAAACTCTATCGCAAGTGCTTGTAAGAGGTTGCTTTTGTTTTGGGACTGCAAAAGTATGAATTATTTTTAATCTGACAAAATTTTATACAACATTTTACCAAAATCGTAGATTAAAGTTCCAACTGCAACCCTTTTTTCAAAGATGCGAAAAATATTTTGGTTGGCGTTTGAAAGTTCTATTTTTCTTTGGGTCTTTTATTCCCAAAGATACAAACTTGCAGATTTATCATTCATTCAGCCTTATAACGGATACATTTTATCAAAATTAAAAGGTATTTTTGTCCTCGCCCATTCATATTTCACCAATTCTCTTCCGACACGCTGAGAATCGAAAGAGTCGGCATATACCTTTACATGTTTTTTAATGTATTGTTCC
>CAYVED010000122.1:0-3804 GCA_964449975.1 uncultured Muribaculaceae bacterium | reverse complement strand
AGACGGATTGAATATAGATTTCTACTTTTACAGAAAGTAACTTTTAAATAATAGAATTATGGAAACAACAAAATTTCAAACACTTGGAAAAGACGCAATGCATAAAATCACAGGCGGAGGCTTTTGGTTAGTAATTAATGGCGAATGGATATGGATTGATTATATTTACGGTTATGACTCTCCAGATAACAGTAATTAACTAAAGTCCTGATAAAAAGCCTTCTGCAAAACAGCAAAAATGAACTCCGCAACCCAATTTTAACCGAAATTACAGAAAGCAGCGTAAAGATAGTAATTATTTTAAATGTATAAAACGGGCACAAACTTTTTAATAGTACATTCATCATCCGGAGCAAAATCTCATAATTATTCAAGAGAAATAAAAACATGAAATTCAGGGAAATCACCAGTGAGGAAATCAAATCCGCTTTAATAAATCTCCGGCAGATAACATTCGAAGTAACGGATATCTGTAATCTTAGATGCAGATATTGCGGCTACGGAGATCTCTATTGGGGATATGACAAGAGGGAAACCGGATTTATGAACTTCGCACAGGCGAAAACGATTATAGATTACCTGGCTGAAATGTGGAGAAACAATAAAGTAGCCTCATACAGACCCAAAACATATTTCAGTTTTTACGGCGGAGAACCTCTGCTGAATATGCCGCTGATAAAACAAATAATAGAATATACCGGAAGCCTGGGCCTCAACAGAAATATCAAATATTCCATGACTACCAACGCCATGCTGCTCGATAAATATTCGGATTATCTGGCTGACAAGAAATTCAGTCTGTTGATAAGCCTGGACGGGGATAAGGCAGCCCATAGTTACAGGATTACCCGGGACGGAGTAAATTCATTCGATGCCGTTTACAGGAATATAAAAGGATTACAAAACAAATATCCCGATTATTTTTCCGAATCCGTTCACTTCAATGCCGTACTTCACAACAAAAACTCCATGGAGGGGATACACTCTTTTATCAGAAAAGAGTTCGGGAAAGCTCCTAAAATATCTGAATTAAATAACTCAGGCATAAAAGATGAGAAAAAAGAGGAATTCTACAGAACGTACAGAAATAAATCGGAGAGCCTGCTTTCGTCTGAGAATTATGAGAAACTTTCACAGGATATGTTCCTTTCCGAACCTAACACTAATGATCTCTTAATATACCTGCACCAATACAGCGGCAATGTATTTAAAGATTATAACAGTCTGTTCGTTGACAAATCGAATATAGAATATATCCCTACCGGAACATGTCCTCCGTTCAGCAAAAAAATGTTCGTAACGGTAAACGGCAAAATATTGCAATGCGAGAGAATAGACCATAATTTCACCCTGGGACAAATTACGGATAAAGGCGTCTCTTTAGACTTCGAAGCCATATCGGCCAGATTCAACGGCTATCTGGGGAAAATAAAAAAGCAATGCGCCCATTGTTACAGGAACGAAAGCTGCATACAGTGTATATATTACATAAATGATATAGACGAGGAAAATCCGGTCTGCCATGGATATATGAACAAAGAGGCTTTCAGACAATATTCTTCGCATTGCATTAACCACCTGATAAAACATCCCTACCTGTATAAGAAACTTATGACAGACATAACGGTAGAGTAAACATAAAACGCAGCAATAAAAAAACATCTGTAAACAAGTTTATATGAGAGCGAAGCGGTTACCGGTGCTCTCAATAATTTTTATAAAATGATATAGGGTTCGTATGAAAAAACAAAAACTGGTAATATATCCCGATACATTTCTATGGATAAAAGGACAAAACGGACTTATGTATAATACGAAACATTTTTCCAATTTTGTATTCCGCATCACCCCCGGTATTTACTCTATATGTGAAAAACTGCAGGATTACGATAATCTGTACGCTATCGAACTGGACGAGTCCCTGCTTAATGAAGAGGAAAAGAATTTCATAGAAGAGATCGTATCTTCAAACTGCGGGAAACAATATCCGGCCGGAACCGATATGGTCTCCTTCCCCCCTTTACTTAACATCCAAAAAGATATAAACAGACTCATGCCGGATCAAAACTCGGATACAGGCGAAGACATCCTCAAATATTTCACCACACTCACAATACAGGCCGGGGGAACCTATAAAAATAACGGATATTATAAACAGGTAATGTATCCCGTTTTCAGCCGGGAAATATTAACCGTTACCGGTATTTTAAAAATATTAGAAGATTATAACACTCCTTATCTCCATAATATCAGTATAATTATACCCAATCTCAATCATTACGTAAAAGAAAATAATATTCCAAAAGAACTGGGAGAATATAAAAATATATCTATTTATACTACGGCTGACAAAATTAACTCCGCAATAATAGAAGATCTTACGGACAAAGAAATTTCAATAGGCCTGATATACGACAGCCCCTACCGGCTTCCCGACAAACAGGTCCGCAACATTCCGGGATTATACCATAAATTCCTTATACGAAACAGAAAGGATTCCGAACTTTACCTGAGATATGCAAAAAATATCGACAGGGGCCAGTACGATATGGTACCCGTTTATGATAATAATAAGGAGTTTTTCACGGAAGATGTTTTCTTATCGGAAGACGATCTGTTTAACAGCAACCTGCAAAAACGGGAAATTTTCATGCATCAGTCCGTAAATCCTAATTTCTTCGGAAATCTTACGATAATGCCGGACGGGAAAATATACTCCAATGTAAACACTCCCGCTCTGGGTACAATCGGAGATTCGGTATATGATATAATCCTTAAAGAGTTAACGGAAAACTATTCATGGCGTTCAATAAGAGACAAAAAACCATGTAAGGACTGTATATGGCAATGGATATGCCCTTCACCTACAAATTACGAATTCGTAATGGGAATAGAATCGTGCTCATGCACATTTAATTCAAGCAAAACATAAAACTTCACAAAATTTATCCGGGAATCATGGAAAGATTAAAATTAAATTATCTGGAAAGAAAAGTCATTGCAAGAAAATTAATAAATAAAAGCAGGCACAATAACTATATATGTACGTGCAACTGCAACGGATCTCTGGCAAGCATGGATAACGGACGGGTAAACGCCGCAACAACGCAACAAAAATACAGTCATAAAAAAATGAACCGCATATATTCCGTCATTATTTTCAATTAAAACACGAACGGGAAACTTAATGCCCGGTTGTCAGAAAAAATCCGCACCAATTTATATACAGACCTGTATATATGTTTATTACCATATGACATGTAAGATTAAAAATTGTTATTTCTTTTTACTTATTCGTATCTTTGGAGAAAATCTAAAATTACGAACGTATGAACAAATTAAAATTGCTGATTCCGGTAATAATGATAATAGCCGCTGCAGTCTCTGCCGTATCATGTAAAACCCGGCAAGAGCAACGGCAGGAAGTTATAAAGATTGATTTCTCCGGTTTGCAAAATTGTAATCCGCAGGAGTTATTCAAAATAACAGATATAATACCATTGGATACACAGAAACCGGCTATAATATCCTATGTTTCCAAAGTAATACATGCCGGAGGGAACTACTATATATCCAATAACAACGGAAATGTAATTAAATTTAATGAAGAAGGCCGGTATATCAATACCATAGGAACGATAGGGCGCGGGCCGGGAGAATATCTTACCTTTGAGGACTTTCTGGTCGATACGGTAACAGGAAACGTGGAAATTCTCTCTCTGATGAGCCGGAAGATAATGATTTACACCCCTGACGGTAATTTCATATCTTCCGTAACGACACCGGGATACCCCTATTCGTTTG
>CAYVED010000121.1:0-3806 GCA_964449975.1 uncultured Muribaculaceae bacterium | reverse complement strand
ACAGAATATATATTAATATTGAAAGTAGTTCAAAAATATAAAACGGGAGCATGATAGAAAAGAATTTATTCTTTATAAAAGTTATAAAACGTTCATTTGCCCCCCTGCTGTGAAAAAAGATTCCGGATAAAAAAAAGAATACCGGAACATTAAAACTAACCAGGTAATTTACGACTTCGGCCTGTCTAGATACATGACACAATACTATACAAATGATAGCCAATCCTCTACATAAATCATATTCTTCATGTCTTTTTTTTTCCATGGAATTATTTAAAATTTTAGTGTAAAAAGCAGTTTCTTATAATTCATGCAAGATTTTTTCAAAAGCTGTTTTGCACAATTTCATATTTTCATCGTCCGTTATTCCTTCGTAAGGCATTCCGATAAAACTTGTCCGTGTTATTAAATTAATAAATTCTATTTTTTGCTTATCTGTTATTATAGGGAACTTTTTTTCCCTTACCATATCTGCATAAAGCCTGAGATTATCTAAATTTTCAAGAAAAACAGCATTTCCGGCACTGTTATGAATGGTTTTTAACAAAGTTACAACGGGCTTATTGGACCATACGCATTCCATAGCAACAGTACCGGTAACAGTCACAACCATATCTGCTTCAGGTAAAATTTCTCCCATCATAACATCATGATGAACCGGAATTATTCTTTTTGTTTCTTGTACATAATCAATCAGATCCGAAGAAAGCTCATACTTTGATTTCGGATTTGGTTTTATTATCAGGTAGGTATCATCTTCCGTCTCCCTTATAATTTTCTTTATAATTTGCAGTTGATTATTATATTTTCGTCCCCATACATCTAAATTAGCTTCCGGCTGCATCTGCAAAGGGTATAATATTTTAAAAGCCGGAATATCTATTTTGCCACGTTGTGTTCCGGCAAATATGTTCCATCTTATAATATTTTTTTTTCTCTGCTTTTCTAATTTGTATTTTACAAAAGGAGAAGGCGTGTTATAATGTTCTTTGCCGTAATAAGAAAAAGTAAGTTGCCCCAATTCTTTAAAACGGGCATAGCGGTCTTTAATTTTTACCTTTTTCTTTTTCATATAATCAGGTACGACTTTCCGGTAAACTATTTCTTTTATAATCTGCATAGCAGCGGCGTCAGGCAACTCTTCCCCGCTTCCCGAATAAGGTTCGAGCGTATCATATTTATAAAAAGAAAATCTTCCGGCAGGATACCGGCAGGAAGTAGGATTAAGATATAATATTTTCTTCTTTTTGCATATTTCTATAGTCAATAACTCATGAAAAGCGGTACTTTCTCCGAATACAATATCCGGTAGAACCTTATCAATTATTGCCTCTATCTGTTTATAATAATAACTATAGTGATCGGTAGATGTCAGTCCGAAATGGTTTACCGCTCTGTCGGAACGTCTTATTGAATCGAATTCCGTTAAGATTGCGCTCTTTTTCAGATCCCTTTTTGCCGGATAAGGAATTTTATACACATTTTTCCTGTCCGGAGCAAATATATGATTTTCCACTATATAAAATATTTCATATCCGTCTTTCGCCAGAAGATCTGCTATATCATTCCAAAAAATAGTATGATAACGATTCTCTATGAACAATATTTTTTTCATACGTAAATTTTTTTTAAAAGGCTTACGCCTGAGTTTATAAAAAATTCAGAGCGATAATAACCGCTTCGCTCTCACATGAATTTCTTCTAATCATGGTTTTAGATAAATTTTGTAATCAAAAGTTCATGTTCGTTTCATATAAAACTAAAATGTAAAATAATATACAATTACTGCAATGGCATTTAAATAAGCATAAACGCGGCAATTGTTTAATAAAATATTTTTCTGTTTTAATATTTTTATCTGGGATAAATAGGCAAAACAAAACATCAAGGTATTCAGAAAGGTAAATAATTCCAATGTCATTTGTTTTTTTAGCAGGAATAAAATCAATGGAAATATCAAAACCTGAATTCCCAAAGCGAGATTCATCTTGTTTATCATATTTTCCCTGCTTATGATGCCTTCGTTCAATGCTATCCCAACCCATAACGGCATTTGGAAGGTAAGCAGCATATATAGTTTAAAAGATAAAACGATGTTTCTGTTCCCCAACAGATACTCTGCAAATAACGGATAGAAAAAATAAAAAGAGAAACAAGCAGCAAAAATGATAAGCATAAGCATCAGAAAATACTTATCTAAATTATGAGGGGGAGAAAGATACAGTTTTTTAAAAAAAGCGATATAGCAAAATTGATAAATTACAACTGAAATCCCGACATATCTGAAATACAGACTGTATATGCCGACTTCTTCATATCCCATTAAATATTTTATATAAATCCTGGAACATGAGGTCAGCCAGAACACAATCATTCCCGATAAGATAAGAAACAAACTATATCTGATTATTTCGGAATATTCTTTCTTGAAAATAACATCTGTTCTGTTCCGGTGATATTTAATGCAAAACAGTAATATCAGCAAGCCTAGATAAATTTCCATTCCGCAACGTAGAAAAACCAGATACGAGGAGGAGCGACCGTAATAACAAAGTAGAATAACTATTGAAAGTAAAAAATAATACCCTCCGTCATACAATACTCCGATATAGCCTTTATCGTTAGCCTTTAAAATAGAACTGTATAAGCGCTGTAAGGCAAAAACCGCAGAGAATAAATAGATAAAATATATTATCCGGGATATGATTCCTCCATAGAAGAGAAATAAAAACAATAATGAAATTAATAAAATTAGATAGCCGTAGAGGAAAAAGAATTGCTCTTTCTGCATTTCCTGCCTTTTCAGGATAAAATAGGGATAAGCTCCGCCTAATCCCAGGCTCAGGATGACCGCACAAACACTTCCTGTAGAATATGCAAATTCAATTTCTCCATATTCTTCCAAAGTAATGAATTTCACGACCAGGATAGGCGCCAGAAAAGCTACTCCTTTAGACAGGCAGAAAAAGAAGACATTCTTTAGTAAATAGCATATTAATTTACTTTTCATAAATATGCTCTTCTATTTTCTTTAGTTTTTTTATTGCTTCATCCGGATCAAATTCGATAAAACGTAATGTCTGGTTTACATACAAACCTTCTTTAAAAATACTTTTGGATACAACCGCCCCTGCACCTATAGTGCAATTATTACAAATAGATACACCAGAGCAAATAATACTTTTGCTGCCGATATATACATTATCCCCGATAACTACGCTTCCGTCGATACGCCAGCGTTCATGTGTTTTTTTACTGTGATAAAAACCATGAGTCCAAACCTGGCTGCCTTTCCCTGCAAGTATCGAATAACTTCCTAATATAAAATCAGATGTCAGGTCTATAGAATGTGAAACACCTATAATTGCGGAATCATTTAACAGACAAGACGTTTTTCTGTTATCAAACGCGCTTGTAATATAATTAAATTGATTTATAGTACTGTTTCGTTTTAATTTCAGGAAAATATTTCCTTTGATAACATTAAATTTTTTAATCCTGCCGCCTTCTTTCATTTGCAATTCATTAACAAGGATAAGATTACAATGCCCTATTCTGGCATTATCATCCATTTGTAATTTTTTCGTTACAATAAAAGAAAAACCTATTTTACAACCTTTACCTATCTTATATCCGCACAGCCTTAGAAAAATCACTGAAATTATTGAAGGAAATAAGAAAATAATTACGGCAATTATTTTACTTTTCATTATATCTCAAAATATATTTGGGTTTATATAATTCTTTTCTGTCATTTTTATATTTTAAAGTAGCTTCTATCAGTTTGATATTGGCGAACGGCATTA
>CAYVED010000120.1:0-3830 GCA_964449975.1 uncultured Muribaculaceae bacterium | reverse complement strand
TACTTACATTCCGCTTCCTCCGCGCGATATAGACAAACCGTTCCTTATGCCGGTTGAGGATGTATTCTCTATTACAGGCCGTGGTACTGTTGCTACCGGCAGGATTGAAACGGGTATCATTAAAGTAGGCGAAGAGGTTCAGATCATCGGTCTGGGAGAAGAGCCTAAAAAATCAACCGTTACGGGCGTTGAGATGTTCCGTAAACTCCTCGATACCGGTGAAGCCGGCGATAACGTAGGTCTGTTGCTTCGCGGTATCGATAAAAAAGAGATTAAAAGAGGTCAGGTTATAGCTAAACCGGGCACAATCACTCCTCATAAAAAATTCAAAGCAGAGATTTACGTTTTGAAGAAAGAAGAGGGAGGACGTCATACTCCGTTCCACAATAAATATCGTCCTCAGTTCTTTATACGTACACTGGACGTTACGGGAGAGATCCTTCTTCCTGAAGGAGTAGAGATGGTTATGCCTGGCGATAACGTTACCATTACCGTAGAGCTTATCTACCCTGTTGCTATAAATGAAGGTCTTCGTTTCGCAATCCGCGAAGGAGGCAGGACAGTAGGTGCGGGACAGGTAACTTCCATCATCGAGTAATACCTGCTCAGAAAAAGATACACAAGGCTTTCATCTATGAAGGTGGAGGCCTTAATTTAGGGGCATAGTTCAAGGGTAGAATAGCGGTCTCCAAAACCGTTGATGGGCGTTCGAATCGCTCTGCCCCTGCAAACCAAACGTTACGGTTTGGTCTGTTTAATCTGATAATAGCAAAGCTTCCGTTGATATTATCATAATTAAAATAAAAATGAACAAAATAACTTTGTATTTCAAAGAGTCGTACATTGAGTTAGCGAAAAAAGTTACATGGCCTACATGGTCGCAACTACAGAATTCTGCCATTGTGGTAATGATCGCTTCCTTGATTTTTGCGTCGGTAATTTTTGTTATGGACCTGGGGTTCAAAAACATAATGACGTTTATTTATAACATGTTGTATTAGATCATGAGTGAATTAGCCAAAAAATGGTACGTTGTTCGCGCAGCCGGAGGAAAGGAGAAGAAAGCGAAGGAATACATAGAGAACGAAATTAAAAGATTAGGTCTCTCAGATTATGTTTCCCAGGTTTTAATCCCGACTGAAAAGATCTATCAGGTAAAGAACGGAAAGAAAGTCAGTATGGAGAGAATTTTCTATCCGGGCTATATTCTTATAGAAGCCGCTCTTACAGGAGAAATCCAGCATATAATCCGCAATCTGCCGCACATCTCCGGATTTCTTACAGAAAAACAGGGGGGAAAGGATAAGGAACCTACTCCGCTCCGTCAATCTGAGGTTAATAGGATACTCGGAAGAGTTGATGAATTAATGGAGAAAGAAGAGGAGAATATAACGCCATTCGTAGTAGGCGAAGCTGTCAAGGTTATAGACGGACCTTTCAACGGGTTCGACGGTACAATAGAAGAAATCCTGGAAGACAAGAGAAAGCTAAAAGTCATGGTAAAGATCTTTGGCAGGAAAACTATCCTGGAGTTGAATTTTGTTCAAGTAGTTAAAGAATAAATAATAAAAATTATTATGGCTAAAGAAATTGCCGCATTCATTAAATTGCAAATTAAGGGCGGTGCCGCAAATCCATCACCTCCTGTAGGACCGGCTCTCGGTTCAAAGGGCGTTAATATCATGGATTTTTGTAAGCAATTTAATGCCCGTACCCAAGACAAAGCCGGTAAGGTGTTGCCAGTTATTATTACTGTGTTCAGTGATAAGTCATTCACTTTTGTAGTAAAACAGCCGCCTGTAGCAGTACAGTTGAAAGAGGCTGCAAAAATACAATCGGGATCGGCCGAGCCTAACCGCAAAAAAGTTGCAACCGTTACATGGGAGCAGGTTCGCGCAATAGCTCAGGATAAAATGCCTGATATGAATGCGTTCACACTGAAATCCGCTATGAATATGGTTGCAGGTACAGCAAGAAGTATGGGTATTAATATTGAGGGAACATTTCCTGCCGACGTAAATTAAAAATCACACGCAATGAGTAAGCTCACTAAAAATCAAAAAGTAGCAGAAGCCAAGATTGAAGCTGGGAGACAGTATAAATTATCGGAAGCATGCGCATTGGTAAAAGAGACTTCTTTCACCAAGTTCGACGCATCGGTTGATATAGCTGTCCGCCTTGGAGTTGATCCGCGTAAAGCTAACCAAATGGTTCGCGGCGTTGTGACACTTCCGCACGGAACAGGTAAACAGACCCGCGTACTTGTATTATGTACACCTGATAAAGAGAACGAGGCTAAAGAGGCCGGAGCAGACTTTGTCGGGTTAGATGAATATATTGATAAAATAAAAGCCGGATGGACCGATATAGACGTTATTATCTGTACTCCTTCCGTAATGGCTAAAATAGGTGCTATTGGTAGAATTCTCGGCCCGAGAGGTCTGATGCCTAATCCTAAAACAGGTACTGTTACAATGGAAGTAGGTAAGGCCGTAACCGAGGTTAAAGCCGGTAAAATAGACTTCAAAGTTGATAAACAAGGCGTAGTTCACGCCAGTATAGGAAAGGTCTCTTTTGATACCGTAAAATTGACGGAAAATATTACAGAGTTCCTTAATACAGTTATGAAACTGAAACCACAGGCACTTAAGGGCACATACGTTAAGAGTATTTATTTATCGTCTACAATGGGCCCTGGAATTTGTATTGATAGCAAGACCTTTGGTGCTGCTGAAAATAAATAATCTGTTATGAGAAAAGAAGAAAAATTACAAATTATTGAAAGTATTGCAGCACAATTATCCCAAACGCCTAATTTTTATGTTACGGATATAGAAGGCCTGAATGCCGAGGCAACATCGAAATTGCGTCGTGTCTGCTTTGAGAAACAAGTTAAACTCGCTGTTATAAAAAATACTCTCTTCTATAAAGCTCTTGAAAAGACCGGAATTGAGGATTTGGAACAATTCGAGGGCATGTTAAAAGGATCGTCCGCTATTATGTTCGCTCCCGAAGCAGCCAACGTTCCCGCCAAACTCATCAAAGAGTTCGGTAGAGACAACGGAAAACCCGTTCTTAAAGGAGCTTACGTTCAGGAATGTATATATGTAGGTGCTGAAAATCTTGAGACTCTCGTTAATATCAAGTCCCGCGAGGAACTTATCGGAGATATTATTGCCTTACTGCAATCTCCTGCGAAAAATGTTATTTCCGCCCTTACTTCACAGAGCGGAGGCAAATTAGCCGGAATTGTAAAAACACTATCAGAAAAAGAATAAAAATAATTAACACATTAAAAATATAAAACCATGGCAGATATTAAAAAATTTGCGGAAGAATTAGTTAACCTTTCTGTAAAAGACGTTCAGGAACTTGCAAAAGTTCTTAAAGAAGAATACGGAATCGAGCCGGCTGCTGCTGCCGCTGTTGTTGCAGCTCCTGCTGCTGGTGCTGCTGGCGCTGCTGCTGCTGAGCAAACCGAGTTTGACGTAATCCTTAAATCAGCCGGTCAGGCTAAACTACAAATCGTAAAAGTTGTTAAAGAGCTTACCGGTCTTGGTCTTAAAGAGGCTAAAGATTTAGTTGATGCTGCTCCTAAAGCTGTAAAAGAGAAAATCTCCAAAGCTGAAGCAGATCAAATAAAAGCACAACTTGAAGAGGCTGGCGGAGAAGTTGAAGTTAAATAACTTCACATCCCCGTTAAACGGGAAATATCCAGGTTTAGGGTAATAAAATGCCCTAAACCTTTTTGTCGTTTTTTTAAGTTTATTTTTATCCAACCCAAAAACAATGTCGCAAAATACAAATAATCAGCGGATTACATTCGCGAC
>CAYVED010000119.1:0-4175 GCA_964449975.1 uncultured Muribaculaceae bacterium | reverse complement strand
TTGATACATAGTGCTTTTGACGTTCATAACGGCAAAACATACAACCGGTATACCGCGACACACAACATAAATAACCTTTATGGTTAAGCAAATATACAAAAGATATTAAAGCAAAAGAGCTCCGGCTCATGAAAACCGAAACTCTTTTACTTTAATATAACCTTTTTTTACCTACATATGCAATTAATACAAAATAAATGCCAAAAAATATTATTTATGAGATTTTTTCCCTTTTTTAGCTGCTTTTGTAGTAATAATAACCACACCGTTCTTGCCTTTATCCCCATAAATATCCGGCTTATCCTTCAGAATGGTTATACTTTTTATTTCTTCCGGCCGGAGTGATGGCATCTTGCCTTCGTTTTCTTTTCCGTCGATTATAAAGAGAGGCATCTCCCCTGCATCTTCGCATTTCCCGGTTATTCGAAAAGAGGAACGCCCCTCTTTTTTCGAAATAACTACCGTATCTTCAACTTCATCCGGCTGTCCGGAAACGGTCACATATCCACTGATTTTGAACGTTCCCTTCGGAGAGCCGGTCCCGGCTGCCTGGGATATCTCCGTTACCACACCGGGATCACCCTTTATCTCAATGCATTTTAAATTTGTTCCTACCACCGTCTTCAGGGTATCCATGCTTGTACGGCTGGTGATAATCATCCCGTCCGATTCCTTCGAACCCTCTGCCCCGGTTACTTCAATTCGCATATGGTTCTTTTGCGGAGCATCTTTCACTGCAATCGTTTTCACCTTCCCCTGCGTTGCTTTGCTGATAACGATCTGCCCTTTCTTATGCTGATCTGTCTTTCCGAACTCCTCTGAGGAGACCTTTTTCCCGTCTACAACATATACAGGGGTAGATAACCCCACTACTTTTCCGTTTATAACCAGGGTATCGGGATTAACATCCGTATCCGCAAAGCCCGCTTCAACCTGGTCAAACAATCTGCCGGCTCCGTTTGAGGCATACGCCGAAACCACAAAAAAAGCCAGAGGTAATGCGTACACATACTTCAGGTACGCCACCCGACGTGATTTTTCTTTTGACATCATAAGAATTCTGTTTTTGAGTTTACTATAATTAAAGCTGTTCACCATAGAGAACATACGTTGTCCCACAGCCTTTTTGATTAATAATAACTGATAATTTCTGGAATTCACGCCGGATGCAAGTACCGCATCATCCGCCTGAAACTCATGTACCTGTTGCAAAGCATATTTCAACAGCCAGGCAGCCGGGTTGAACCACTGGAAAACAAGAACAAGATCAACGATCATAACATCCAGGGAGTGGCAACTCTTTACATGCGACAGTTCATGTCTGATAATCTCCGTACCGTTCTCTCTCATATCCTGTTCCCCGATAAATATATAGTTCATCCAGCTAAACGGAATAACATTATCCTCCTGCAGAATAATATATGCATTCCTGTTCAGTCCCATAGCCCGCATATCCTCCGCCAGCCTGCATGCCGCCAGTTTTTCCCGAGCATTATAGTCATCCCGGATCTGTGCGCCGATCTTTCTTGTCCGGTATATTTTCCGGATCAGCAGCAGATAATTATAAAGCAGCCGGCATGCAAAAAACACAACGCCTGCAAAATAAATGTATGCCACGAACCGGACTGCATAATAAACGGATACATGTACCGAAGCCGGTATAAGCTCCGCAGCATTTATTCCCGGTACATCCCCCGCATTACCGGGTGAGGCAACAAGTAATTCATTCCCGGCAGTTTCCGGAACCGGAAATGTATAGAAAGGCAATAACAGGGAGAAAGGTATAATCAATAGCCAGACCAGCCTGTTCATCCTGTGAAACGTCTCCTTACTCAGCAGCAATTTATTAAAAAGATAAAAAAACACCAGGCAAAGAGATGATTTAACCAGATATGTAATAAATACTCCCATTATTTTTTTTCTATTTCATCTATTAACTTCTTCAACTCATCAACTGAGATCTTTTCTTCCCGGACCAAAGTCGAAACCGCACTGAAAACCGAATTATTAAAATATTTATTTATCACCCCCTTCAACGTTCTCTTTTTAAATTCCTCCTTTGAGATAACCGGAAAATACTGAAACGTAGTCCCATAAGCATGATGGGATAGAAATCCTTTCTCCTCCAGGCCCCGCACAATGGTGGAGAGGGTATTAAAATGAGGTTTGGGTTCCTCATAAAATTCCAGAAGCTCTTTTACGAATTTAGCCCCTTCATTCCAGAACAGATTCATGATCTCTTCCTCTTTAGCAGTCAGCTTAACATTCATCACAGGTTCGTTCATATGTGTATTATTTTATGTTCATAGTTACCAGAACAGGATTATCCGTTTCACTGGCATCCGACAATACCGGCTCCAGCTCTTTCACCAGAAGGTCCTGATCTTTCATCTTCTCTAATCGTATAATATCCAGCGTATACCCCAGCTTCCCGTATAACTTATGCCCGGTCAGGTAGAGCGGCCCTGTTTTTTTACCATCTACATACTTATTGCTGGTCCTATAAAATCTTCCCTCTTTCTTATCATACACAAATTCTTCCGTATCAAATTTGGCTCCCGATTCATCATAACTGGAATTCAGTTTTACAAATAAAGTATACTCCGGCGTATCCACAAACGGTTCCATAAAAAATTTATTATTCTCCGCCATTGAAGTGAATGCAGGTGACTTTACGAACATCGGCTTCAAAGAGTAATCCTTCCTGTTCATGGCATATACCGTATCACAATAGGATTCACTCAGTACCACATAATCTTTCCCGGGAATCATGGGAACACTCTTGAAAAGGCTGATAAAATGAGGCAAGTTAATAACGGAAGGATAACGTTTTTTCCCTTCATACGGCATTTCAATATCCTTCACAATCTGTCCGTCATTTTTAGAGAACACCGAATAAGAACCATGTTTATCTTCCTGCAGCCCCAAACTGCAATTGTAGGTTATAAAGTGATCTTCATTCAAATCCATAATGGCACTCACAGAGATTCCTTGCTCCGGTATAACAAATTTATTTTTAAACAACCCGTTCTCATCCAGTATCAACATACTTTTTCCGTCATAAATAAAAAACTCTTTCCGCAGCGGATCATAAAAAACATCCTGAACCCCTATATACTCTCCTTGACCGTTCCCCTGCCGGGAAAAACTCTTAATTATTTTACCGGTTCCGTCAACAAAGAAAAATCTGTCGTCCTTTCCCGACAAAAGAATATTCATATCATCCGACACATAAATAACGCGGGAGCGATCCAGCAAGAGAGAATCCGTTTCGATCGGAATATAAGATATCTTAAAATTATCTTCATATGCAAACTCCTTGGCAGGATACTCCGTTTTATAATCAAATACGGGTAAAGAGTGCTCCTCTTTACAAGAGACCAGCAAGCCGGCAACCAGGAGACAACTTTGCAATAGCACAATTTTTGTTAGTTTCATAAGCTAATATTTTAAATTCAGAAATTACTTGATCGGAACTACTTTTGCAAATATAACTATATATTTTAGTTTTGCAACTATTTTTTATAGTTAATATAAAAATTAAATGACTTTAGAAAAATCACAAATTAAAACGTACTTTTGAAAAAGTATGCATAACAGAATCAATATGAGTAAAATAATATTTTCAGAATCAGATGCCGAATTTATGGAGAGAGCCATCCTCATCTCCATACAAAATGTAGAAGCGGGCGGAGGCCCTTTCGGGGCCGTCATCGTAAAAGACGGCCGGATCCTGGCGGAAGGCGTAAATACCGTAACCCGGAATAACGACCCGACAGCACATGCCGAAGTCAATGCGATCCGCACTGCCTGCCATAAACTTAAAACCTTCAAGCTCACCGGATGCACCATCTACACCTCCTGCGAACCATGTCCCATGTGTCTGAGTGCAATTTACTGGTCCGGCATATCCAGAATATTTTTCGGAAACACCAAAGAAGATGCCAAAGCCATAGATTTTGACGACTCCTTCATCTACGAAGAAATCAAGCGGCCCTATGCCGCACGCTCCGTACCCGCTATCCCCTTCATGCGCGAAAAAGCCCAGCAGGCATTTACGCTCTGGAGCCTGAAAGAAGATAAAATCGAATATTAAATTCTAGGTTGCCTAGCATCGGTGGAATATTCCACTTTTTTGAATAGAATTCTACAAAAGTACCCCCTGCAACTGCCTC
>CAYVED010000118.1:0-4281 GCA_964449975.1 uncultured Muribaculaceae bacterium | reverse complement strand
TTATAAAACCGTCATGCAACACATCTCTTGCCGCCTCTTTTTCTCCCGTATACCGCAAACAAACGGAAAACATACGCGAAGATAACCTCTCGTACATCTCTTTTTGAGCCAGCCTGTTATTCTCCAGACACTCTTTTACCAGTTCTTTATCGGTATACTGAAATGATATGTCCCGTACCATTCGTCATTTATAATAGATGCAAAAATGATAATAAAAGTTGCAAAAAGAAAATAAAAATCAAAATAAGAATCCGTTTTGATTTTATCGTCCGATTATTTGAGATGAATTTTCGAGGCAGATCGGGCTGAGAACCCGCCCAAATTATTAACGAAACCCAATATCCGGTAATAAACAGGAAAAGGTTTGCAGAAAATAAAAACAATTTCCAAACATATATGTACCGGCAGGTAGCATGAATTTTGCTGCATTTCATCCTTAACGAAATTTAATATATATTTGTAGCTGTCTTTAATTTTTAACAAGGAAACACACAGATGAGATTCACACTATTAATCAAGATATTAGCCTCCGCAATATTACTTATATCTCCCGGCATACATTTATATTCGCAACAAAATATGCAAAAAGAGAAAAGCCGGCTGCTGATAGAAGGAATAAAGCACTACAATAACCGCAACCAGGATTCCGCAAAAATATATTTTACCGCGCTTCTTAAAGCCGATCCCTTAAATGATGCCGCATATTACTATCTTGCAAATACGGCATTGCAGGGGAAAGATATAGTATCCGGAGAAATGCTGCTAAAAAAAGCGATAGGACTGGATTCCGCCAATTACTGGTATAAAAACCTGCTGGGACAAATTTATATCAATACCAACAAGCCCGAAAAAGCGATAGAGGTTTACGAAAAGCTTATATCCCTATATCCGAAAAAAACAGAAAATTATTATACCCTGGCAAACCTCTATCTCCGCAAACAGGATATAACGAAGTCGAACGAAATAATAGACAAAATAGAAAAAATATCGGGAAAAAGCGAAGATATAGCTATGACACGGTTCAACCTGTTCAGAATGGAACAGAACTGGGAGGGGGCGCTGAAATACCTTGTGGATTTCGACAAAGAGCTTCAATCTGCGAAAATAGAGACGCTTATAGCAGATATGTATGCCGACAGATACCGTGATACGCTTGCCGTAAATTACTACAATAAGGCTCTGGCTCTGGAGTCTCAATACGCCCCTGCAATGTACGGGAGGGCGGAAGTGTACAGGATGAAAGGGGATTACGAAAAATTTTTCAGGGATATACTGCCTTTTTTTGCAAACAGGCAGATAGATCCTAAGATGAAAGGAGAATATATAAGGCAACTGTTCCAGACACCTAATTTCATACAGCGTTTCAGGCCGCAGGTAGACAGTATGGTAATCAATTTCGAACAGGCCCATCCGTCGGATTCCACTACGCTTTTCCTGGTAGCGGCGTATTATTCGCAGGGCGGAGACCAGAAAAAATGCCTGGAAGTGTTAAAGCGGAATTACACTCTGTATCCCGATAATTTTAATGCCATGTTCCAGTACGTAACATATATATATTACATAAAAGACTGGGAATATCTCAAAAAAGAGGCCGAGGCGGCTCTTGAAAGATATACGGACAATACCGATCTGATCCAGCTTATAGGAATAGCCCAATTCCAGTTGAAACAGACGGAGGAGTCGGTAAAAACATATAAAAAACTGGAAACAATATCTCTTGCACAGAAAGACACTGCGGGACTGATTACAACATATTCGCTCCTGGGAGACCTTTATGCCGAACTGAAAAACAAAAAACAGGCTTATACATATTACAAAAAGGCATTAAAGCTGGATCCCGATAATAATCCGGTGCTCAACAATTATGCATATTATACGGCTCTGGACGGCAGAAAGCTTAAACAGGCATATCAGATGAGTAAAAAGACAGTGGAATCGGAACCCGACAATCCAACCTACCTGGATACCTTCGGCTGGATATTATATCTTATGAACAAACCGCTGGAGGCAAAGGCCCAGTTCAAACACGCCATGTTGTACGGCGGCAAAGAGAGCGCCGTCATAGTGGACCATTACGCAGAAGTCCTTTACAAACTGGGAGAATACGATCTTGCTTTCATATACTGGGATCAGGCCAATACTATGGACGGAACTCTCGGTATAGATGAAAAAATAAAAGTACGGAGGGAACAGATGAAGAAATGATGCCCGGCAAACCATATATAATACTGCTGGTTGCGGTCTTCGCTTTTTTTGCTTCGTCCGCCGGTTCGTCCGCCCAGAATATCGAGATACAGAAACAAAAGATAAAGCGGCTTGAAGAAGACATAAAGTTCCTCGACAAACAGATAGAACTAACGCAAAAACAGCATAAAAACACGCTGGATGAACTTGTCCTGATACAAAGGAAGGTCGCCGGCCGTAAAAAACTGCTGGCCGAACTGGATAATACAATAAGTATCCAGGAGAAAAACATAAACTCCATGACGGAGAATATAAAAACGCTGGAGCGACGGCTCGATACTCTTGGTTTTTACTACAATCATCTTATCCGGAACGCTTATAAAAACAGGGACTCCCGCACATGGTTCATGTATATTATTGCCAGCAACAGTATAGAACAGGGATACAGGAGATTCAGTTATCTCAAAAATTACTCCGGCTCTATAAATAAGCAGGTAGCAAAAATACGCAGGACAAAAGAGGAGATAATTTTACAAAAAGAAAAACTTTTAAAACTCAAAGAAGAAAACCTAAGGCTGCAACAGGCAAAAGAGAAAGAATATAAAGAACTGGCGAAAGAAGAACAACACTCCAGGGCATATTCTAAAACACTTGCAGGCAAACAAAAAGAGTACAAGATACAGCTTGCAAAAAAGAAAAAAGAGGCAGAAAGACTAAACAGGGAGGTTGAAAGAATGATTGCCGAAGCAATCAGGCAGGAAGAATTGCGCAAACGAAAAGAACGGGAGGCCGCCGCGCTCGCTCACAATAAGAAAACTCCGCCGCCGGTGTCAGGGGGTAATGCTTCCGCCGTACCTTCTGAACCGGACGTAAAATTGTCGGGAGACTTTGCTTCAAATAAAGGAAAACTGCCGTGGCCTGTATCCAGGGGCGTTATAATAGAATCGTTCGGGGAGCATAACCACCCCACTCTGCCC
Source organism: uncultured Muribaculaceae bacterium (assembly GCA_964449975.1). GTDB lineage: Bacteria > Bacteroidota > Bacteroidia > Bacteroidales > UBA932 > Egerieousia. The sequence goes on along the minus strand of CAYVED010000118.1, from coordinate 1,120 downwards.
AACGTAAAACTCCCTTTCAATAACGGGGTAAATATATCCGCGCCGGGGAACAGTCCGGTAAAAGCGGTATTCGGCGGAGTCGTAAAACAGATTATAGCTATGCCTGGCTATAACCAGTGTATCCTTGTAAAGCACGGAGGATATTTTACTTTTTATTGCAAACTGGATAATGTACTGGTAAAAGTAGGAGATAATCTGAAATCCGGGGATATTCTTGGAAATCTGGATAACAACAAAGGTACGGCCGTATTGCATTTCGAACTATGGAACGGCACTACCAAACAAAACCCTGAATATTGGCTAAGAAAACAATAAGAACAACAAGGCGTATATTATTTTATTTATATTTGTAAAAACCCTCGGTTATGGAAAAAGTCAGAGTACATTGTAAAAATACAAACGGATATTTCGACGTAGATCCCGGAACAAAGCTTATTGATTTTCTTAATGATATACATTTAAAAACAGAATACCCCGTTTTGGCGGCATTCGTAGACAATCAGCTCAAGGAGCTTAGTTTCCAGCTATATATGTCCCATTCGGTAGAATTTATCAATATCTCCCACCCCGACGGAAGAAGAACATACAGCCGTTCTCTGAGTTTTGTTTTACAAAAGGCCGTACACGATATATTCCCTAAATACCAGTTGATTCTGGACTACTCCCTGCCTAACGGATTGTACGGAGAACTTCTGGAAGAGCCTGTGGTAAACGGGCATATAGCCGTTCCGGTTAAACTGACCAGAAAAGAGTTATCATCGTTAAAGGAGAGAATGAATCAGATCATAACTGCAAATATTCCCATTATCAAGACTAAAATGAACAACAGCCAAGCTGTAGAACTGTTCAATTCGCACATGCAATATGAAAAAGCCAGACTGTTCGAATCGCTCGGACATTTTTTCGTATCGGTATACTTCCTGGACGGATACGGGGATACTTTTTACGGTCCGCAACTCTATTCTACCGGAGCGATAGACAAGTTCAACCTCATTCCGTACAGCAACGGGTTCTGTCTGCAGGCCCCTTCCGCAAATCCGCCGTACGACATACCGCAGATAGAGTATCAGGAAAAGCTCGCCGACATTTTCAAAGAGAACTCGCAATGGTGCTCGATATT
>CAYVED010000117.1:0-4355 GCA_964449975.1 uncultured Muribaculaceae bacterium | reverse complement strand
CTTCCGTTTTGGGATTGCAAAAGTAGACATTTTTTTCTTTTATGCAAAATTATTTATAGTTTTTCTAAAAGCCCCTCGATCCGGGTTACAGTTTATTTATAATTTTATTTACCTTTACCAACCCAAAAGTTTTTAGCTGAATAATATTAGAAACAAACTAAAATATAATGTTCATGAAAAAAACAATCTATCTTGTAATTGCTATTGCAATGCTTATCGGGAGCGGGATATTAACCGCAAAGCAGGCCTCTCCCCTGCCCGACAATAATACTCCGTTATGGATGCGTTACAGCGCGATCTCTCCTGACGGAACCACGATAGCTTTCTCCTATAAAGGGGACATTTATACCGTATCGGTATCGGGAGGAAAAGCCGCAATGATAACCACAAATCCGGCCCATGATACACAACCGGTATGGAGTCCCGACAGCAAAAATATAGCATTCGCCTCAGACCGTATGGGCAACACGGATATATACCTGGTTTCAAAAGACGGAGGCGTACCTGTAAGGCTTACAACACATTCCGGCAATGAGACCCCTGTTGCATTCAAAGATAACGAAACCTTGCTTTTTTCGGCAAATATTCTTCCGTCTGCCGAAAGCGTACAATTTCCCGGAGGACAATTTTCACAGATATATGCGGTAGATATTAAAGGAGCGATGGAAGACAAAAACTATGTTGCACCGCGGCCCGTGATGTTTTCGACACTGCCTCTGGAATACATTTCAATAAGCAAAGACGGCAAAACACTTCTATTCAACGATAAGAAAGGATATGAGGATACTTGGCGCAAACACCATACCTCTTCAATAACCAGGGATATATGGCTTTGTCAGATACCGTCGGACAACGGAGTGAACCCCGCAAAAACAGGAACTTATACAAAAGTCTCTTCATTTAAAGGAGAAGATCGCAACCCGGTGCTTTCTCCCGACAATAAAACTTTCTATTTTCTGAGCGAACAGGACGGAACATTCAATGTATATAAAGGCGAGTTAGGCATCAACAATAATAATGTAATAAGCAACACCAATAAAATAAACAACTTACAACAAGTGACCCATTTTAAAGGAAATCCTGTCCGCTTCCTCACAGTTGCCTCGGACGGTACGCTCTGTTTCGGATATGACGGCGAAATTTACACAGTAAAAAACGAAAACGGAAAATTAGGAGAACCGCAGAAAGTAAATATCTCAATCGTTTCCGACAAAACGGAAAGGGATATTATAAAACAAATAGCTACAAAGGGAGCTACCGATATGGCTGTAAGTAAAGACGGCAAACAGATAGCATTTATTTATCACGGGGACGTGTATGTTACTTCCAGCGAATATAAAACTACAAAACGTATCACCAATACGCCTGAGCAGGAACGTAATGTGGATTTTGCTCCCGACGGACGCAGCATAGTATATTCCGGCGAAAGAAAAGGATTATGGCAGGTATATCGAACATATATCGTTAATAAAGAAGAAAAGTTATTTCCTTACTCCACAGATATTAAAGAAGAGCGGCTTACCAATTCGGATAGGGCTTCTTTCCAACCGCTTTACAGTCCAGACGGAAAAGAGGTTGCTTTTCTTGAGAACAGAACGGAAATAAAGGTAATAAATCTCGACAGCAAAAAAGTACGTACAATAATGGACGGAAAATACGAATATTCTTATTCGGACGGCGACCAGTGGTATCAATGGTCTCCCGACAGCAAATGGATCCTTTCCAACAGTATCACCACCGGAGGCTGGAATAATCGAGATGTAGTTTTACTGGACGCAAGCGGCAACGGTGTCATGCACAACCTTACAAACAGCGGCTATACGGATATTAGGGGCAAATGGGTATTGGACGGCAAAGCTATGATATGGGCGAGCGACAGGGCCGGATACAGAAGTCACGGAAGCTGGGGAGCCGAAAGGGATGTATATATTATGTTTTTCGATCTCGAAGCCTACGAAAAATTCAAGATGAGTAAAGAGGAACTTGCATTGCTCGAAGAAGCGGAAAAAGAAAAAAAAGAGGAACAGAAAAAAGAAAAGATTCCCGACACTAATAAGAAAAAAAGAGAGTCTAAATCTGATGTAAAAAATGAGAAAACAGATAAAGAAGAGGTTAAACCTCTTACTTTCGACTTAGAAAATGCGGAGAACCGCGTTATAAGATTAACCGTAAACTCTTCAAATCTCGGAGACGCAGTATTAAGCCCCAAAGGAGATAAACTTTACTATCTTGCCAGCTTTGAAGGCGGAATGGATCTTTGGGAAAGGAATCTTAAAGATAACAGTACCAAAATTTTAATTAAAGGATTAGGGTACGGATCGCTCCATATTGATAAAGATGGTAAAAATATTTATATAAATAGCGGCGACGGATTAAAAAAGATAACTGTAGAAGGAAGCAAAACAACACCTATACCTTATGAAGCGCTATTCGAGTATAAACCTTATCTGGAAAGAAATTATATCTTCGATCACGTATGGCAGCAAGTTTATGACAAATTCTATGTTACCGATATTCACGGGATAGACTGGGCCGGCTACAAAACAATATATACAAAGTTCCTCCCTCACATAAATAATAATTACGATTTTACCGAAATGCTGGGAGAGATGCTCGGAGAACTCAACGCTTCTCACACCGGAGCCAGATACAATAAGCCGGGCATCGCAGCAGGAGTAATGCCTACCGCATCACTGGGTATTTTCTACGACGACACATATAACGGTAACGGACTAAAAATAAAAGAGATAATCAAACAAAGTCCTCTTGATGTAATCAAAACGGAGGTAACAGACGGCTGTATTATCGAGAAAATAGACGGTAATGAGATCAAAGCCGGAGAAGACTATTTCCCGCTTCTTGAAGGTAAAGCCGGAAAGAAAGTACTTTTATCCGTATATAATCCGGCAAACGGAAAAAGATTCAACGAAACAGTAAAAGCTATCGGAAGAGGGGAAGAAAATGCCCTCCTCTACCAAAGATGGGTAAACAGATGCAGGGAAACAGTCGAAAAGTTATCGGGAGGCAAAATAGGTTACGTACATATAAAAGGGATGGACAGCCCAAGTTTCCGTACGCTTTATAAAGATCTGCTGGGACGCAACAGAAATAAAGACGCTGTTGTAGTAGATACAAGGCATAACGGCGGCGGATGGCTGCATGACGACGTAGTAACACTTCTTAGCGGAAAAGAGTATCAGAAATTCGTACCAAGAGGCCAGTATATAGGCGGAGACCCTTTCAATAAATGGAGAAAACCGTCATGTATGCTGATATGCGAGGATAATTACAGTAACGCACATGGAACGCCTTGGGTGTACAAAACACTCGGTATAGGAAAACTTGTAGGAGCTCCCGTACCAGGAACAATGACGGCAGTCTGGTGGGAAACACAAATAGACCGTTCTATTGTATTCGGAATACCGCAGGTAGGTTGTATGGATAATGACGGAAACTATTTGGAGAACCTGGAATTAGAGCCGGATATATTAATCCTCAATACACCGGAACAGGTAATGAACGGAAAAGACAAACAACTGGAAGAGGCTGTAAAAGTACTCGGGAAGTAATAACAGACGAACCTTTCCGGAATATTTAATAAACCGATATACGGTAATAACTGGAAAAGATTTTTAGAAAATCAAAACAATTTCTAAAACTTGAATAGAGGCACCCCACATGCTGCAAGCTCAAAGGGTGTCTCTATCATTATTTTATAGAAGAATCTAAACATCTCATATCGGCGATACGGACTTAACATAATACGAAATCAGAGGGGAGAGAGTTATGCCGGATAGAGATTCGGCGGAACTGTATCAGGTGGAAACAAGAACCCTAAACCAAGCCATAAAACGTAATATGGAACGTTTTCCAAACAATTTTATGTTCCAATTAAATAATGAAGAGGTCGAATTTTGGAAATCACAAATTGTGATGTCCAATTCAATAAAACAAGGATTACGACGAAATCCATATGTGTTTACAGAGCAAGGGGTGACGATGCTATCTGCTGTACTTAGAAGCCCCATAGCCATTCAAGTAAATATTAACATTATGGAGGCTTTCATAGCTATGTGCAGATACCTGACGGCTGCAACAGGGCAAAACAAAGAAATTGCACAGGTGAAAAAGATAAACCAAACGCTGGCAGAGCTTTCAGCAAACAGTAAAACGATGCCGGAACACAACCCACGAAAGAAAATAGGATTCAAAAAATAATCCACCAGAAAACGAAGCAGTAAAAAAAGAGAATAATCACCTGGAAATAAGTAAAATAAATTTGGTAATATGATATTTTTTTATTAACTTTATAAATATAAACAATACAATATTATTGTAAAGTTGATTAGGTATTT
>CAYVED010000116.1:3240-4452 GCA_964449975.1 uncultured Muribaculaceae bacterium | reverse complement strand
ACAAATTCATTCCAGACTTACATAACGCGTTTCTCAAACGGGTTGCAAAGATAAGTACTTTTTTTTATATTGCAAATCTTTTCCAAAAAAAAATTATACTTTTTTTTAGAAAGCCCTCGCAACTTGGTTTATATTAGATAAATAAAAAATAAAATTTTAAAAGCAAAGCCTCGAAAGTTTTTTTCCAACTTCCGGGGCTTCCTTTTTTCTTGCCGGAATAATCCGGATAAAATCTTATTAACCGTTTATTTCATCCAGAATTTTTTGAATTTCATCCACACATCCTCCGCATCCTGTTCCGGCGTCAGTAGCCTCACTTACCTGCTCAACGGTTTTCAATCCTTTTGTGTTTATAGCATCTTCGATATCTCCTCTTGAAACACCAAAGCAGTTGCAAATAATTTCATTTCTATCCATAACTTTTTTATATTTATTTTGAGTTAATGCCTATTTCTTTAACAAATCCCTTATTTCCGTAAGTAATTCCTGATCCGTCGTCATTTTAGGAGGCTCCGGAGCAGATGTAGGCTCTTCTTCTTTTTTACGCTGAAGAGCCGTCATTCCTTTAATCATCATAAATATTGCAAATGCGACAATTATAAAATCTACCACCACCTGTAAAAACGATCCGTATTTAAGAAGGACAGCCGGGGTTATCTCCTTTCCGTCTGCATCTATAACGGCATGTTTAAGAGTTATGGCCAGATCAGAAAAATCTACGCCGCCAATAAACAAACCTATTCCGGGCATTATTATATCCCCTACCAAAGAGCTTACTATCTTACCGAATGCAGCTCCTATGATAATACCCACGGCCATATCAACTACGTTCCCACGCATTGCAAAAGCCTTAAACTCAGCTAAAAATCTTTTCATAAATAAAATCTTTATTATAAAACAATTAAAAAAGAACTATGGAAACTAACATGAACTTTTTTAATCAAAAATTCGTCCAAGGCAATGATTAAAACAAGTTTATGTGAGAGCAAAGCGGTTACTACCGCTCTAAATAAATTTTTATAAGTTGGCGGATGCCTTAAAAATAATTATAATAAATTTCAGCAGAGCAAATATAATAAACACTTTTACAGAAAACAAAAAATAACTGAAAGTACGAATCAAAAAAATAATTGTACATACATATATATATTAGAAACTGTTTTGATTTTTTACCGAAATTATTTTAAGGATATTTTTCTGCTGTTTTAAGAT
>CAYVED010000116.1:0-3230 GCA_964449975.1 uncultured Muribaculaceae bacterium | reverse complement strand
GGTCTGTTTAACAAGGGAAGCAAATGAAAAGAGAAAAACTGATAAAGAATCAGATTAATAAATCCAAAACAGTTTCTTAATATATATAATTGATAAAATACGGACTTTATTTGATACGGGTAAAATTTTTCATTAAATTTGTACGGATTAACTAACGCATTATAAACTTATAACTTATGAAAAAACTATTGTTACTCACGTGTACGCTTTTGTGCGCGTATGGTGTTACTGCACAGTACTCTACAAAGTTCGTTTCAAAACTGATCAATGACAGGCCTTATAAATATATAGTGGCCGAATCATCCGGTGAAAGAGCAAAAAACAACGCTTCCGACATGTCGGGATACGAACGGTACAATCGTGATTTTGAAAATCTTTTTGAATCCCGTTACATATATGATAAATGCAGGGAGTACGGTTTACAGGGAGCTGAAATATGCCGTTATCCCAGAGCTTCCAAAGTATGGTCGGCAGTAAAAGGGCAGTTGTGGCTGGTAGAACCAGGCGTGAGAAAGCTGGCCGATATAGGAGATATTCCTGCGGCGCTGTCTCCAAATAGTCAGGATGCAGATCTGACGGCACAGCTTATCTGGGTGGGAAATGCCTCGGAACGGGATCTGAACGGAATAGATTTGAAAGGCAAAATTGCCGTGGGAGATGTACCGGTAAGACAACTACATTCGACAGTAGCACCAAAAGGAGCTGCGGGTGTAATTTCTATATTTAATTCCAACCCTTATATAGATCCTATCCAGATTCCCAATTCCTCAATCAGTGCGGATCTGGCAAAAAAGACCGGAACTTTTGCATTCCAGATCTCTCCGCGCGAAGGACAATTCCTGATACGGGCATTGAAACGGGGACAAAAATTAACGGCCAAAGCGAACGTGAAAGTAAAAGAATCAACTATGGAATATCAATCTCCCACATGTTATATTGCCGGCAGCGATCCCGATGCAGGAGAGATCATTTTTTCCGCACATCTTTTCGAAGGATACACCAAATTGGGTGCAAACGATAATATGTCGGGATCCGTAGTATTGCTGGAAGTGGCGCGTACTCTTAATAAATTAATTGAGGAGGGATTGCTGGAGCGTCCGAAACGTACTATCAGGTTTATCTGGGGAGACGAGTTCAGCGGTATTATTCCCTGGGTAAAAGAGAACAGGACTATCATGGATAAAGCTCTGTTCGATATTAATATGGATATGGTAGGTATCGGACTTTCCAAACAGAAATCGTACTATCATATACACCGTACCACTATGGCCAATTCTCATTATGTAAACGACCTGGCTGAGAATATATTTCGTTACATGGGCATGACTAATCAGAACAGTATACTTACAGGCGATTTTATCGATCCGGTAATAGCTCCCTCAGGCAGCCGCGATCCTTTCTACTACTCCATTACATCTCATTACGGAGCCTCGGATCATGAGGTATTTAATGACTGGGGAACCCAGGTTCCCGCAATTATGATGATTACCTGGCCTGATGAGAAATATCATACTTCCGCAGACCGGGTGGAAGAACTGGACGCCACACAGTTGAAAAGGGCTGCCGTAATTTCGGCATCAGTGGCATACTTTGCCGCCGCAGCGGGGGAGAACGAAGCTTTGAAAATAGGGGCGGAAGTAGCAGGAAACTCGTTACGCCGCCTCGCCACTATTCATAACAGGGTTTCAGTGGAAATGAATATGTCTCCCGACATATTGCAGGCTCTTAAAAAAGCGGAGTTCCAGGTAGATGCAGTCGCTATTGCCGAAAAAATGACCATCCGGTCGATAAAGGAACTGGTATCGGGAAGCAAAAAACTGGACAAATATATCTCACAACAATCGGAAGTTATAGATAATTACGCCGATATTCTGAAAACCTCTCTCAGATCGGCTGCGGAAGCAAAAGGACTCCAGACCGGCTATAAACTAACCGACCTGGAGAAAAAAGCGGCAAAAATATATCCGGCATCTACCGCAAAAGTATCGGAAACCGGTTACGGCGTTTTATCCCGCTCTTTCACCGACACTTACGGGGATAAGGGCTATGCAAAACTTCGCTCCTATAAAGTGGGAGATGCTTATGAGGCGGCACGCCTGACCCGTGACGGAGACAAATCCGTACTGGATATTTATAAGATGTTATTAGCCCAGAGTTCCCGTCCGACGGATCTGGCTTCCCTGATGGAGTATATGGAAGAGTTACGGAAACAGGGATTGGTAAATTAATCTTTTCCTGTTCTCCTGTCAGTTGAGATACGGCGAATATGATTCCTTGGTACGGTAGTTTTATATTTTATGCAGGATTTTTGGTAAAAGACACTATACAGGATGTAGTGGTTCATGTAGCCCGGTTTGGGACTTGAATTATCGAAAGGGGAATGTATAACAATTAAACGTTTACGCTATCTTCATCTATTTTTAAAATTTTAATCAGTTTATTATATGATAAAACTAATATTTTTGCTAGCACTTACATTGGTTGGTAATACCATAAATGCTCAGACTGACAGCGATAGTCAAAGCAGGATTAATTCGCTTAAATTAATAAAAACAACTCCGTATGATGTTTGGGATGTAACTTACGTGCAAAATGGCGATTGGACTAAGCTCTATGAAATCCACAATCATCCTGCCTTCGATTCTCTTTTAACAAAAGATATAGAACAAAAACTTTTAGCAGATATAAATTTAAGGCGTAAGGAACTAAAGAAAGATACGCTCTTTACGTCCGATTACTTCTATATCTGGAAACCATATTTTGATTGGCTACGAAACGAAGATCCTCACTATAGGGTTACTCCTGTTGCAACAGCTCCGAATAGTGAATTAAGAGATAAACTATCAAAAAATTTAAAGGGTCAAAAAAGATTGCCGTTTCATGTATACTCGATCAATGATAGTATAATTATTCGTACATCTTATGATAATAACTTTAAGACTGGAGATTTAGTCGTTGCAATAAACAACATTCCTATTACAGAGTACTCAAAGTATTATTATAACGATAGATATGCTCAAATTAATGGATATTTACTGAATTATAATTTTGAAATTGCATCAAACTACTTCGATGTACGTGTAACAAGAGATAACGAAGATATTAATATAAAAACAGAGGGAAAATCTTTAAGAGAATTATTTAGTCTTTCAGCTATTCCCGAAGAATACAATCCAATCATTTATGGCGATGCAAATTGTGGTTATATTCAGATTAAAGCGTTTTATAGT
>CAYVED010000115.1:0-4579 GCA_964449975.1 uncultured Muribaculaceae bacterium | reverse complement strand
TATTGATTATGTTTTATATATTGCAGGCTGCAAGAAGTATTTGCTCAATTTTTCGAAAATATCCATAATATCCCCGATGTTCAAGTAGATGGATAGCATATAGTATTTCATTGTCAAGGATCTGTAGCTCATTGAACATATTTTGTCCCTCGTCTCGCTCTCCTAAAAATAGGAAGATTATGAAACGTAAATTAATATCCGACAATCCAAATGAAGTCATCCGTATTTTATTTCGTAAATTTGGGTTGAAGTACGATGCCATTGTGAAATTGCGACATAAGAAGCATCCACAATATCCGAGTTTCGATTCCATTGCTTATATTTTGTCCTGTTATGGGGTAGATAGTTGTCTGATAGAGACAACCAGCGAGGAACTTGCAATGCTGCCTCAACCATTGGTGATTTCCTACGACGGATTATTTTTACCGATAGCAGATGTATCCGACACCGATCTATCCATCCTGAACGAAAAGGACGGCGCAGATAAAGAACCGCTCCATATGCTCGATCAGCATAACTTCTGGAATAAAACGGCTTTGGTGTTTGATACTTTAAATATATTGAAGCGCAGTTCGCCGCCGCTTGATAAGATACGGCATTATTTCAACCGAACGATGCAATATGCTTCAGTCGTTATTTTCGTTGCGTTTTTCAGTTATCTTTTTATCCGGCGGACAGCAGATTTCAATTGGATAAACTATGCTTTCTTTGTCACGGGAACCGGCGGGATCATCATTAGTATTTTATTCCAGATACAGGAGTTCGACCGGCGTAATAAATTTGTTAATAAAATTTGCCACTCCGCAAAACAACATGGATCCCGCGACTGTACTTCTATCCTGGATTCTCAGGACGCTAAATTTTTAGGATTATTTTCCTGGGCGGATTTAGGGTTACTCTACTTTCTATACCTGATTATTCTGGTATTATTCGCTTCAATTGATGTTGCTTTCGCCTCAACCATCCTTGTCAGTTTATTTGCAGGCATGTACATTCCTTATTCTCTCTATTACCAATGGCATGTAGCCCGTAAATGGTGTGCTTTGTGTCTGATGACCCAGGGCGTTCTGTTTGTAAATTTAATTCTATCCGCCTGCTTGCTCTTCTCAGGTCAGGCAGCGATAGGAATTTTATGGAACTTTCAGGTGATATTTGAATTAATAGCTATTGGAATCATTACGATGGCGTTGCTGACGACTGCAAAAATATTAGTAAAGCAATATCGTGCACAGAGTGACGATTCAAGATATTTTGCAGCACTAAAACATGATTGCACTATTAAAAAAGATATCCTGCAAAGCCGGAAGGAAATATTTACTGAGGATATTGAAAAAATCGTACTCCAACCAGACGGAACTAATATTATAACAGTCGTTTTTAACCCTGTATGTAATCCCTGTATGCGGAAAATGAGAGAACTACTTGAGATATACAAGCGAAAAAAGGAAACCCGCCTGGAGTTAATATTCCTATTGAATAAAAATGAACGGTACTCATATGATACAGCCCTGTCGTTCCTTCGTTACTACTTTCAGGATCAGGAACGCTTCTGTTCATTCCTCACTGATTATGTAATCCATTTCCCCGGAAGCAGCCATCGTTGCGTCGAAGTCGAAAGTTTAAGGAATGATTTTTTGAAAGAGATCATAGCCGATCAGGATAAATGGTGTATGGAGAACAAAATTACCTCGACGCCTCGATTGTATTTCAATGGCAGGGAAATGCCTGCTATTTACGATATTAATGACATAGATTATATGATTAACTAAATATCCCGGCCGGGACGGAGTAACTGAAAATCCGATAAAGAGTAGGACGAATTACTTAATTTTTATGCCTTATGAAAATTTCCTTTAATGAACTCAAAGCGAGAAATATTCTCTCGAAGGTACAGATGCAGCATGTTAGAGGTGGCAGTTCTGGAACTTGTGGCTATATGGGTCCCAAAGTTGGCGGTAAGTCCACTATTATATGTGGCATTTCAAAAGAAGAGGCTATGTTTTGGTTTGGGGAGGGGGGCGATGGAGCACATTGGTGTTGCGATAGCTGTGGATCAACTTCTTATTGTGGTTAAAATTAACTGAACTCAGGTAAGGAAGAATCAGTCTTCCTTACCTTTTTAATTATTTTATATGAAAAAAATCTCTTACCTTTTATCTCAAACCATACCCAAGGTAGGTATTATTATATTATCGATCTTTTTGTTATACTCTTGTCATTCTGCTGTTTCGGATGAGAATTCGAAACAACATCCAACTTCTGTAACTGTAATCTTTCAGGATGCACCGAATCAAAGCTCTACAAACCGGTTTCTCGGGACTACTACAGCTTTGCCGGAAAGTACTTTAGAATATGTGGACTCTTCTTTGAATAGAATTTTTTATATTCCGCGCAACATAGGATATGATACATTAAATTTACCTGCTCTTTCCGGGTATGCTGAAATTCTGCACCGTAATCAGGCCATAGAGAATATTATCTATCTGCTTATGGCCGGCGATACGGTACTGTTTACTTATGATGAAAATTTACGTCCCAAAATTCGCAGTCTTGTATCCGACAACAATACCTGGCTATATAATTTACCCTGGGAAGATTTCCGTGCTGTACAGCCCATAGGTTATTCGACGGCAACGGTATTAACCGATCTTAGTTATCGACGCGCTGACGAAGCAGTGAATCATCCGAAAAAACAGTATCCGGCCGAAATGATCGCTAAGGTGAAAAAATTTCAGATCAACCTGGATTCATTGCGCCCAATTTATACCTCCTATCTGAAAGACTTTGCTGCAAAACTTGATTCCCTGGAAATCTCCGGCCGCCTTCCTGAAATTTATGCCGATTATTATCGAAGATATCCGCTTTATGAAGCTGATTCTGCAGATACATTGCCTGCCAAAGACAGCTTACTGCAATATATATCGCATTACATCAAAACCTTGTCCTATCAATATCGCATAGCTCCCGCCGATGCGAAATCTCCCGCCCGTTTTGATTTGGTTGCATCGGATACCGTATTAACGGAAAAAGCCCGTAGAATAGTGCTTTACGATATTATGTCTATGATTGAAAACGGAGATTATTGGCGATCATACCCGGACGAAGTAATAAAGAAATACCGGAATCGTTACCGGGAGATTACAGGCGATACCTCATTTCTTGTACGAAGCATAAATAAAGAGAATCTGGTTTCCACCGGCGGCTATTCGACCGACCTTGTTTTAGAAGGACCGGATGGCCTGCAATACGATTATGGAGGGTTGCTTGACCGGTATAAGGGCAAGGTGATCTATGTAGATTTATGGGCATCGTGGTGCGCGCCGTGCCGTGCCGGAATGCCTGCAGCTAAAAAGCTGCGTGAACAGTATAAAGGAAAAGACGTTGTGTTCATTTATCTTGCGGTAAACGATACAAAGGATGCCTGGCTGGGGGCCGTCAGGAGTTTAGAGACCGGATATCTGGCTGAGAACTACCGCGTATTGAATGCAGGCGATTCAAAGTTTCTGCGCGAAATCAAGCACACCCGCCTGCCGCATCTGTTGCTCTATGACCGTAACGGAAAGCTCGTTGATTATGATGCACCCCGTCCGGATGATGAAACGATACATGCAGTGATAGATAAATTGTTGCAATAATGCTGTTAAAATTATTGTAACGGCATGGCAGCGGAACCGGCGTCAGAGACGTTTTTCACAGACAATGATTTTCTTTTCTCCGTTGGAAAGCGTTACGGCAAAGATATGATGGGAACCGCCGTCTTTGATTCCCGATAATTTTTTCAGGCCGTTGGTGTCCAGGGGCAGGTTTCTGGCGGCAATATCCGCTTTGGGGTATTGCCGGGACACCTCTTTTAACTCTTTTTTAGTAAAGTCCCGCACCTGTATTACCGGAAAAACTTTTCCGGGGAATTCCGGTACGATGTTGTCTCCTGTATATAAATGGGTGCTCGGCGCCAGCTTCTTTAACCCTGTGCGCCGGGCAACCAATTTATAGGCCCCGCTTTTTAAGATGGATTTGTTGGGTTCGTACAGATATTTCCCTAACGTAACGGTGTATTCCGCCGCAGCCTGTTCCTCTTCCCGCAGGGTAAAATGAAACCTCCATACCGGGTTGTTCCGCTCTTCTCCCGTATCGATATTAACCGCATAAATATCGGGAAGATCCTGCTCCGGCTTGCTTTCTGCAGCGGTGTCCGGGCGTTTCAGCAGGAACAGCAATTCTTTACATTCATTATCCACTGAGACAATATGTATTTCGGATGTCTCCGGCAGGAGGCGGATATTTAATTTAATATCGGCCATGGGGGAGACTTTTACCAGCAGGTAAGGAGCGATCCGGAACAGTTCTTCTTTCAACAGGGTCAGATCCGGTTCATACTCTTTTAGGGAGATAACCTTTGCGTTGGTACGGCTCCTGCGGGCCGGGTCGATATAAAGAAGGGTGGGATTGCTATCGGCGAGGGTATTGAATAACTCGGTATTTCCGGGCAGGCACTCCGTATGCAGGACGGTTATATTGTGCGCCCCCAGTTCTCCGAAGTTATATTGCGCAGCCTGGCAAAGCAATTCGTTGCGTTCGA
>CAYVED010000114.1:0-4623 GCA_964449975.1 uncultured Muribaculaceae bacterium | reverse complement strand
TTAACAAGGTCAACTGCTTTTTGGTCGTCTAAATCTCTTGTTAAAAAATAAAATCTACTTTTTTCAACTCTTTTTTACAAAAAAACGAAAAAAAAGTAAAAAAAGATAAAAGAATCTTTGTCCCCATTCTTGCCAAATTCTGATTAATGCGCCCCGGGTTACAGGTTAAAGTTATCCTAACTCTGCCAAAGGTAATGAATCTATATTTAAAATACAATAGATTTATAATTCTTTTCAATAATTTTTTACCTGAATTTTATACTCGTTTTGGTTATTTAATCCGGATAATGAAGAGCATTTTAAGATTAATTTTAATTTAAAACAACAAAAAGAAACCGGCAGGCCTACTCAGATTTTCCTGGTAATAACCGTGAACCGGAAACGAATAAGGGTTTATACGAAGTTGAGAGTGGAACCGGTACATTGGAACCGTAATAATCACAGATGTAATTTAAGCGGTAAACATAACGCAAGGGATAGAAAAAGGTTGAAAAGAGTAAAAGAGAAGTCGGACAATCTTATAAGCATTATTACGGCAAGAAGGAACTGTGTCACTAATTTGTATAAGAGAGGATACCCGGCAAATTATCTTATGGTATTATCGGGAGATAAATCTATACAGGCTTTCCGACAAGGCAATCTTGACAGTTTAACGGGTCATTCTCCGAACATTGAATAATAGAGATAGTCGAAAGAATTTTGTTGATATAGTATTACAAGTTCTTCTACTATCTTATCTTCTCCGAATTTATCGTATGGACGTTTTAAGTCGGACCCGAACAGCTTTGCTATTCCCTGCCAGAATCCGGCGGTTATTCCTCCGCGATAATTTTTAATTATATAATAAGATGTTTGCCCCAATTCTCTGTCGAGAAGCCGCAGAAGTAATTTTCCCTGTGAGAAAGAGAGATTCCGCAGGGGTTTTTCAAACTCCTTAAAGAGACGTTTCTCATACGACTTGAGATATTTATCCCTCTCGCGTGCGGTGAAATCGGTGTTGGTAATGGTACTGTCCGCTTCCCGGATTATTTTTTTTGCAAGGAGAGCATACGGGTAAACCTTTTTAAAATTATATACAGTACGGTAATAATCCCTCCATTGGCGGCTTTTCTTCCGTTTGTCGGGACGATTAAAAATATAGACGGGTTTGATTTTATCAACATAAACAGTATCCCCGCCTTCTATTTTATATCCTACCAGGTGTCCTTTTTCCCCGGAGAGAGGCTGCTGTATATTTTGCTGGGCTGTAGCCGGAGAGTAAAAGAACAAAAGGGGTAAAAGCAAAGACAACCGGAGGAAGCAGAGACTAATAACTCTGCTAACGTTCGGTAAAACAAGTCGTTCTCCTGTGTTTTTATATCCGGAATACAGCATATCTATATGGCGCAGGACAAATTTTTAATGTATGGAAATTTAAATGCTCAATTTTTACGCCAAATATATTAACTTTGGAACCTTTAACAAAACTTAATTAACTATGTTCGACGTCGCTCAATTCTCGCCCTGGACACTTTTTACTGATCTGGGATTTATATTCGCATTGCTGCTTATAGGAAAACTCATAAGGGTAAAAGTAAAATTAATTCAGAAATTATTTATTCCGCCCAGTCTTATAGCCGGCCTTCTGGGTTTGGCAACGGGGCCTAACGGTCTGGGCTGGATTCCTTTTTCAAATGAACTGGGTACATACGCCGCAATTCTTATCGCACTGGTGTTCGGCGCTCTCCCGCTCTCCTCTCCTAAAATTTCGATGAAAGAAATATCGGGAAGAGTAGGCCCGATGTGGGTTTATGCACAGGTTGGTATGTTGCTGCAATGGGGGCTGGCGGGATTATTCGGATTATTCGTATTAAAACTTATCTGGCCCGATCTTAACGATGCCTTCGGGGTCATGCTATCCACCGGATTTTACGGAGGACACGGAACCGCTGCCGCAATAGGATCTGCATTCGAAGGACTGGGCTGGGACGAGGCCCGCAGTCTCGGCATGACAACGGCAACCGTAGGTGTAATATGTTCCATTATAGGGGGGTTGCTGATGATAAAATGGGCTGCCAGGCATAAGCATACCTCTTTTATTGCGGATTTTAACGACCTTCCCGACGAACTTCGCAGCGGACTTCTGCCAGAAAATAAAAGAGACTCCATAGGCAAAGCTACTACTTCGTCAATATCAATAGATTCGCTTACATTTCATGTGGCTGTGGTATGTGTGGTAGCCCTTTTGGGATATACTGTAAGCCAGGGGGTAAAACAATTCTATCCTGGACTGGAACTCCCCGTGTTCAGTTGTTCGTTTATCATGGGATTGCTGCTTAAACAGATTTTTGACAAAACCAATGTTTCCTCATATATATGTACCGATACCACCCAAAGGTTAAGCAGTTCTTTTACCGATGTGCTGGTAGCCTGCGGGGTCGCTTCAATTAAGCTGGGGGTTGTAGTGAAATACGCAGTTCCGCTTATAATATTGATACTGGCCGGAGTAACAATAGTATTCGGCGTTTCGTTTTTTCTAGGCAGAAGGCTCTCGAAAACATTCTGGTTTGAGCGTACCATATTTGCATGGGGCTGGTGGACAGGTACCATGGCAATGGGAATAGCCCTGCTGAGAATAGTAGATCCTAAACTTGCCAGTAAAGCTATGGATGATTATGCGCTTGCTTATCTGCCTATAGCTCCGGTAGAGATACTTCTTATCACATTCGTGCCGATAATGTTTATAAACGGCCTGGGCGTATGGCTGATGTTCGCATGTATGGCCCTCTCTTTCCTGATTTTATTACTGGCAGTAAAAATGGGATGGTGGAATAAGAAATAATCAAAGAGTAATACTCTGAACTAAGAAACTGTTTTGAATTTATTAATCTCATCCTTTATCAGTTCTTTTTCCTATTTTCATACGTTTAAAATTTTTTTAAGGCATCCGCCTCAAATTATAAAAAAATTTCAGAACGATAGTAGCCGCTTCGCTCTCTCATAAACTTGTTTTAATCATTGCCCCGGACAGAATTTATGATTAAAAAATTTATGTTAAGTTCATCTGCTTACCTTAGTTAAATAGTGTGTCCGCTATCGGGCGCAGTAAGCAACTTAAAATAGTTAAAAAATATCCTTAAAATAATTTCGGTAACAAACCTAAAAGTTTCTAAACATGAACCGCACATTAACTTTATCCGGCCACCTGCTTATAATATTTTTCATTTTATCCATCTGTATAACGGCAAAGGCGCAGAGCCGATACGCCGTTCGGGCAGATTCTATCCACAAACATTGCATAACTATAGATTCGCACAATGACAGCGCATTATGGTATAATCATCCCGATGAGAATTTCGGGGTTACCAAAGGTCAGGTTACTTTCCCCATGATGAAACAGGGCGGACTGGATGCTGCTTTTTTTGCCATTTTCCTGGAACAGAAAGAGCGGGACGCCGTTTCTCTGGACTCGGCATTCAACTGTGCCCGGAATGAGATTGAAATGTTTAAAAAACATGTTGCGTCACGCTCTGCGGAGGCCGAGTTCGCTTTGCTTCCCGATGATATTGCCCGTATTAAAAAGAGCGGTAAAAGCGCAATCATACTTGCAATAGAGAACGGGTACGGCATAGGCGGTAAATTGAAAAGGATTAGATATTTCCGTAAAATGGGAGTACGTTATATTACCTTATGCCATAACGGGAATAATAACATTTGCGATGCATCTATGAGTAAAACGGGAGAGGAACACAACGGGCTTTCGGCGTTCGGTAAAAGGGTGATAAAAAGAATGAACAAACAGGGAATAATAATAGATATTTCCCACGCATCTTCCAGAACGGTATTTGATGTACTTAAAATAAGCAAAGTTCCCGTAATCGCTTCTCATTCCGGAGCATGGGCCATAAAGAATCATAACCGCAACCTCACCGACGAAGAGATGAGAGCCATTGCCGCAAAGGGAGGCGTAATCCAGGTTGCTACCGGCCGTTTCTTCCTTTCTAACCTGCCTAAACACGAAGTTACCGTAAAACACCTTGCAGATCATATAGATCATGTGGTAAAAACAGTAGGAATTGAGCATGTAGGCCTGGGAACCGACTTTGACGGCGGCGGCGGAGTAGTTGGGATGGAAGATGCTTCTAAAATGAAGAATCTAACTATAGAGCTTCTTGAACGGGGCTATACACCGGAACAATTAAAGCTTTTTTGGGGCGGAAATCTGTTGCGGGTATGGGAAAAGGTGATAAAAAAATAATCTCTGCAAAATACCCTCTATCTCTTACCATGATATTATAAACAGGCTGTTTTGCCGAGGTAGAACAAGTCTACCCATATCCTCTATTTCTTAACATGATGTCATAAGCAAGCATATACAGGAACTATAAGTCACCAGGCCCCAAAGTATTAAAAGAGGGCGATGTGATCCTTTAACCATATACAGGAAAC
Organism: uncultured Muribaculaceae bacterium; assembly: GCA_964449975.1. GTDB lineage: Bacteria > Bacteroidota > Bacteroidia > Bacteroidales > UBA932 > Egerieousia. The sequence continues at coordinate 195 of CAYVED010000114.1, read as the reverse complement.
ATAACTCACCAGGCCCCAAAGTATTAAAAGAGGGCGGTATGACCCTTTAACCATATACAGGAAACATAACTCACCAGGCCCCCTCTCTATTTCTTAACATGATGTCATAAGCAAGCATATACAGGAAATATAAGTCACCAGGCTCCAAAGTATTAAGAGAGGGCGGTATGACCCTTTAACCATATACAAGAAACA
>CAYVED010000113.1:0-4628 GCA_964449975.1 uncultured Muribaculaceae bacterium | reverse complement strand
CATATCGGTAGGACACAGAAGAAAAAATTCTTTTTTCAGGACGGAAAGCGAAATAAAAGAAAAATTTAGAGAAGAATTAAATGTAATAAAGAATTTAATTGAAGAGGATATAAACAATAACACTGAACATAATGATATTCTTAAGTTATTGGATTCCCGAATATATTTTATATTATATAATACTATAGCTGAAATATTAGATCGTCTGGGAATCAGATGTGATATGAAAACCTACGAGCAAGAACAAGTGCCGTACCAAACGCTGATAAGCGGATTATCGCACATTTTTAATGAAAAAAACAGAAAAACATTAGACAATCCCCAAAGTGAGAATTATGAAATCCTCAACGAACTTAGTAATCTGATAACAGATGTAAAGGATAATTTGCATTCCGAATTTAATTTTTTTAAAAACAATATAAATGACGAGTATAAAAATTTAATAACCCAAAAAACTATGTTTATTGCAGAAAAAATCATCTGCAAAAGAGAAGAATTAATTTCCCATATAAGGTACGTGTTATATGACAAACACATAGAGCAGAATGTCATCCGGGAAGCTTCAAAAGAATTAAATAAACTAAATATCATGGTACATAAACAAAGAACCAATTTAAATGAAGATATTATTTGTCAATTACTTCTGCCTCTGTCTTTTCTCATAAAAAACGCATCTTTCAAAGAAGAAAAAGAATGCCGTATATACAGAATAGTCAATCTGAAAAATGAAAAACAACTAATTTCAAAAGAAGGATACATGTTTATAGAATACGGTTGTCTTCAGGAATCTGTATATAAAGTAATATTCGGGGCAAAATCCATGGGAATTAAAACATTCCAAGATCACCTTACAATGTACGGCTTTGACGAAATACTTTGCGAACAAAGTAAACATAAATTGAATTAGAAATGCAATGCCCGGCATATCTCTTTTATAGCCCTTTCTTCTGCTTTATCGGCCAGTTCGGCATCGCTCCTGCCGGATTTACTGCGCCAATATCTGGTATGACCGCCAAGAAGTATTTTAGGAATTTTGCTTTCTACGGGAATATCCTTAACCCCGTTACCGAAAAGAGGCGAGACTGCTCCGCCTATAAAATCACTTTTATAATATATATTCGTCCAGCGCGTAACGGCAAACAAAGCCGCATGATGAAGGGTTTTGAATCCCCAGTATCCATCTTCCAGTTTTATATTTTCAACATAGTAGACGGCCTTCTTAGGCTCGTCGTTCAAAGGCGGACAGCAAGGATATTCCCTCTCTTCAAGTAGAGTCCGGAAAGGAATTTTACTTCCCGACAAAAAATCCATATTACACAAAGGAGAGCCTATGGTTATAAAATCGGTAATAAGCCAGTTAAGATTCAGATTCCGGTACTCGTTGAGACAGGAATATTGACATTCCTGAAAATCGCAGACAAGTTTTTTATTAACCTTTTTACTATCGTTCAAAACCCTGGTAAGAATATTAACCCGTTTCAATGAGGCCTGCGCCGTTTTCTTCGATTTATCGAAATCATCATATACCTCGCTCCATAATAATCTAACCAGATCATAACCTATAACACTCCCCAGACTATGTCCCACCAGGATGATCCTGTCGTATTTACGGCAATCATGCAAAGATTTCAGCAGTTCGATCCCCTTCTTCCTTATTTCAAACCGGCTCTCTATATTACTTGATTTAGGTGTAAAATATCTTCCCGCATCCCCCGCCAGATTCAGAAACAGCCTCTTTAACCATGCAAAAACAGTAAATAAAATAATAGTAAAAAAAGAAAAAGAGGCAATCCGGGAATACATCTTGTGAACAGGCCCTATAAAAAGAATCCCTGCAAATATAAGCAATGCACACAATATAATACCCCAGACCAGCCGCCAGGCAAATCTCAGATTTTCCGGAACGGCGCTCACCCATGTGGTTAATAATCCTGAAATCCAGCATGAAAAATCCGAAAATTTATTACCTTTCATATTATGCGCCCAATAAAATTCGTAAAAATCCACGGCAGGCCTCCTTCTCGATTTAGATAGCCTTAACATCCTGGTTTCAAAGCCAAGAGCAATCTTATCCGGCTTACTTCTTATAACGGTATTACATTCCGATATATCGGACTTTGCAAGAAAGTTTTTAACCCCGGCTACAAAATTCCGCAATGTATCCATAGGCATAGGACTGCCTATTCCGTGAATAACTACAACTGCATACCTTTTAATACTCATAAGTAGTAAATTTTTATGTGCCGGCAACCTAAAAGAAATCTCAATACCATATCTTAGATAACGCAAACCTGTATTTATTTATATATCTATACAGATCTCCTATTTCTGCAGGCATTTTTACTTCAATATCATATCGTCTTTTAACTTCGGCCGGCAATTCTGGCCCTACCGATTCAGCTTCAATCCCTTCTCCAATAACAAGCCTGTCGGTAATATCGGTTTTACCGTACATAATACGATCCCCATTTGCCTTCGCTTCAGTTAATGCTTTAATTTTTTTACTAATATCCTGCTGCAAAGATTTAGGTATTCCGGATTTATCAGATTTCACTTCATATAGCCCTTTTACTATCATCTTTCTTCTATCCATATCCTCTTCTCCCTCTATTTCCTCTTCTTCCTCTTCTCCCTCTACTACTACTTCTTCTGCCATTTCATCCATATATTCAACTAACAACAAATCTATTTCGCTTTTAGGAGTAAACTTACTGCCGGTAAATTTACCAATCCGGATCCCCCTCAATACATCCACCTTATCTTCAATGTAATCCGGCTCATTCATCTGTTCGATTTTATCTTTGGCAATAAGCTCCATAATTGTTCCGCAAAATTTGTCGGGAATAGAATCATGCGAATCCAGATATTCCGGATCAAGCCAATAACTCAACTCTTCATTATCCAACAAACCCATATTTTTTGCTATTATATATTCAGGTTGCAGATACGCTTCCTGCAATGTTAATTTAGTTTCCGGATTTACAGTATCCGTCTTTTTCGTTTCTACCTCATCCGGCACTATACTATCTTGTATATTTTTATTTAAGAAAGATATTGCTCTATTTAACCGTTCTATAGCAAGAAACACATCCGTTTGTTTTTTTGTTAAAATTTTTTCATGCTCATTAAGCGAATATATTTTACCATTAATAGCTTCGCTCTTTTTCATACTTTTCAAAATTTCTCTTTGTCTTCCGATCTCTTTTAATACTTTTGCGGTTTCGTCCTCTACATTTATACCCGCCCCCGAAGGATCCAATTCGCCAAGCAATAATTGAACGGCCTGCTGATTTCCAAACGGGAGGCTATTTAAAATTCCGTTTTTGTAGGTTTGCAGAACTTCAGGTATCGGAGCCTGATCCGGAACCCTTTGTTTATTATCCGCATTACGTGCTTTCTCGTGCGTTAGATAAGATCTCATAAGATTTTGATTTTTTGTACAAAATACATCCGTATGGCGAAATTATATTTCGTTATCTATAAAAATCAACAAAAAATCCTGCCCCTCAATGGAACAGGATTGACATTAATTTCCGTACATCTTTTCATAATAGATACGGTAATCCCCGCTGGTAAGATTATCCAGCCATTCCCGGTTATCGAGATACCACTTGACCGTCTTTTCTATACCTTCTTCAAATTGCAGCGAAGGTTTCCAGCCCAGCTCCCTGTTAAGTTTGGAGGCGTCTATCGCATAACGCAGATCATGTCCCGCCCTGTCGGCAACATAAGAGATCAGTTTTTCGGATGTACCTTCCGGACGTCCCAGAAGTCTGTCTACGGTTTTTATCATAACCTTTATCAAATCTATATTCTTCCACTCATTAAATCCGCCTATGTTGTAAGTCTCTCCTCTCCCGCCTTTATGAAAAATAATATCTATAGCTCCGGCATGATCCTCCACGAAAAGCCAGTCGCGCACATTCTCTCCCTTACCGTATACAGGAAGAGGTTTATTATGACATATATTATTTATAAACAGCGGTATCAGCTTTTCCGGAAACTGATAAGGCCCGTAATTATTGCTGCAGTTGGTTATAATAACAGGCATGCCGTAAGTATCATGATAAGCCCTTACAAAATGGTCGCTGGACGCCTTGCTTGCGGAATACGGGGAATGCGGATCATATTTCGTTTCCTCGGTAAACATTCCTCCTTCAAATTCAAGTGCGCCGTAAACCTCATCCGTGGAGATATGATAGAACAATTTCCCGGCATAATTTTTCCCCCAGCACTCCTTTGCCGCCTGTAAAAGGCTAAGCGTCCCCATTACATTGGTTCTGGCGAAAGTGAACGGATCTTTAATGGAGCGGTCTACATGACTCTCCGCCGCAAGATGAATAACGCCGTCTACGCCGTATCCCCTGAATATCCTTAGCATACTCTCATAATCACAAATATCCTCTTTTATAAACATGTAATTGGGCGCATCCTCAATATCCTTAAGATTTTCAAGATTCCCCGCATAAGTGAGCTTATCCAGATTAATAATCTTATATTCCGGATATTTCTTCACAAAAAGCCTTACAACATGTGAGCCTATAAATCCAGCTCCGCCGGTAATAAGTATGGTGTTCATACGTTTAAAAATTTTTTAAGTTCATTTCATTTATAAAAAATTTTCAGAG
>CAYVED010000112.1:0-4751 GCA_964449975.1 uncultured Muribaculaceae bacterium | reverse complement strand
AACCTGGATTCCCCCGCTTTCTTTTTTATCGTCTGAAAAAATTTTATCGGCATATTACATTTTACTATTTTATTGCAAAGATAAGGATAAAAACCGAAAGATAGAGCAGAATGTAATAACAACATGATCACTTACAAACTGCTTATGGCTTTTATCCGGACGGGAAACGTTTGGGTTGAGCGAAGTTTGACATTGGGCTGTCTGTCGAAGCTTCTTCTTTAGCTTTTCGGCGTTTTTACCTGGCTTAGCAATCCGGTTAATCATCATCTAATCTACTAGTTTACAATATTTTTCCTTCATTCTGCTCCGGTCTAATTTTTATTTCCTATCTTTGCTTCGGATAAGAAAATTTCCTGTATCTCTCTGAATGACAGAATTAAGCAGAAAAGTAGAAAGTTCTTGGTAATGATTTGGCGACAATGTAAATGCACTGATGTTCTGTTCTTTGTATCCCATCAAACAACTCTAGTTCAAAGGTAGTAAATGTTTGCGAAACGGATGAATATTTTGGTTATTTCTTTTTTTTACCCAGCTTTTTTATGTCCTGCTCCAATTCTTTGATACTCTCCAAGTGTTCCAACTGTTTTTGAAATACCTTGTATTTGTCATACTCATCAGCAGCTTTTCGCAATGCCAGTTTATGAGAAATGGATCCGGCATGCTCCAATATGTTTTTGTCATTCATCGTAAGCACCTGTTTCAACTTTTCAATCCAATCACTCATATACATGGGATTGTGTTGCATTGCCTGAGTTTCGGCATAAGCCAAAAATTGTTCTACAATCAGTTTTAGAAGCCCTATTTCCTCTTCACTTAAATAATTTTTCCCTATTTCAACATCCGTTTTACGAACTTTATTTGGTAAAGAGGTAGAAGTCAATCCCATTTGTGGTAAAGTTGCATTTGCCCGATAATAAATCAATTCAGCAGATGTTTTACCACTTACCGCCCAAAGAAGTTTGTTTTGTACCTCTTTGTAGAATGCAAGGGTTATTTTATCAGACGGGTCATAGTCTATGCTTGTGGCATAAATATCTTTGATTTGCTGATAGAAAAATCTCTCCGAAAGACGAATCTCCCGGATTCTGTCTAACAGTTCCCGGAAGTAATTCATTGACGAACCTGTCTTGAACCGTTCATCATTCAAGGCAAATCCCTTAATGATATAATCTCGTAGCCGTTGTGTAGCCCAAATGCGAAATTGTGTGCCTTGCAAAGATTTAACTCTGTAACCTACGGAAATGATAACATCGAGGCTATAATAATTGGTTGGCTTAGTAGAAAAATCGGAAATTCCGATTTTTCTTTTTGTTCTCTCTTCAAACAGTTCACCTTCATTGTACGCATTTAAAATATGCTCATTGATAGTTGACCGAGATTTTCCGAATAAAGTAGCCATTTGGTCAATAGTTAGCCAAACTGTTTCTTCCGAGAACAGTACATCTACTTTTATTGCACCATCCTGAGACTGATATATAATGACCTCATCCTTTCCTTCCATATTCTATATCAAGAAAATATTTTTTCACGTTGTTGTTAAATGGCGTAATCATACTGCACATCAATTCTTTGCATAGCTTCAAATGACTCATTTGCAAAAGTAGTGGAATTTTGGCAATAATAAAAGTATACCCTACTTCTTTTATTAAGCCCATCTGAATTAGATTTTTTATTGGTTATTGTACAGTGATTTAGATTACAGTAAAGATATTTATATAGTAATACAAATGTATATTGATTTCAATTATGTAACTATCTATAAATCATATTATGAGAATCGAGACTCCGAGGTGCGATGAAAGTAACGCAACTCCGGTTTCAGTTGGCTTTTCAGCAATTTTAATTGACTTCATTCTCATTTCAAACATTGCCTAAACCGCCCGTTTACAACCTTCTTTCTGCGATCTGCCCCAGTCTAATTTTTATTTCCTATCTTTACAGCAAAATAGAAAAAGCAAACCTCTTAACTTAATATTTATGTTAAAGAAAATAGAATACTTTTTGCCGACACTCAAACAGTGCTGGGTTATTGTTTTTTTCACCATTATCGTAGGCATGTTCTTCGGAGGAATAATACTGTATCCTTTAGAAAAGATATTTAAACCAAATATAGGCAGGGAATTGCTTCCTTTAATATCATATCTGCTGCCCATAATTCCGCCGTTAATATATATATACATTTCGGGAAAGAATATACAGGAAAATAATCCGGTAGCCGTACCGGAGGTTCTGGACAAAGGAAATTTCGGGAAAGCGAATATTTTTCTCTTTGCGCTTTTCTCAATATTGGCAACAATGACCGTAGGTATTATAACGGACCCGTTAACCTCATTAATTCAGATGCCGGATTCGATCAGGAAAATATTCGAAGAGCTTATGCAGTTTTCGGTTATTTCCATTATAACCACGGTCATTGCCGCCCCTGTAGTGGAAGAATTATTGCTAAGGGGAGTAATGGCAAGGGGAATGTTCTTTCATACGACGCCTGTAAGGGCCATATTATGGAGCGCTTTCTTTTTTGCGTTCATTCACCTGAATCCGTGGCAGGCCATTCCGGCTTTCATTATCGGAATATTCCTGGGATGGATATACTGGAGAACCCATTCGCTGAAAGCCTGCATATTTATCCATTTTGCCAATAACGGTCTGGCAATGTTATTCGCCACCCTATTCCCCGATATTAAAGTGGATGCCTCTGCAATGGAATTATTGTCGGGATACGGGGAAAACGCATTCCTTATTGCATATATAATATCAATTATAATGCTGGCGGGAATATTATATTATTTTAACAAAAACCTGCCCGAAGCCGGATCGGCATGGCAAGACAAGAATACAATAATAAGCATTGAAAATGAATAAATTACGTCCTATAAAATTTAAAGCGGAACCCAGAGAAAGGGTCTGGGGTGGAAGTTATTTAAAGAACGCTCTCGGAAAAGAGTTCGATATGGAAACACAGGTAGGCGAGAGTTGGGAGCTATGGAGCCTTTTCGGAAAAAGTTCCGTGATAGAGGATGGATTTTTTGCCGGAAATACCCTTGACGATCTGATAGAAACTTATCTCGGAGATTCGATAGGGGATAAAGTATTCGAATATTACAGGGGAGAATTTCCTCTGCTGATAAAGATACTGGATATAACCGGAAAACTATCGGTACAGGTGCATCCCGACGATCAGACAGCATTTGAAAGAGAGAACTCATTCGGGAAAGCGGAATTCTGGTATGTAATGAATGCTGAGCCGCAAGCCAGGATATATATGGGTTTCAACAAAGATATGACCCCGCAGGAATTGTATGACAGGTGTAAAAACGGAACACTGGAAGAAGTGCTTAACGTATTTACTCCGAAAGCGGGAGACTGCATATATATAGAACCGGGATGCGTACATTCGGCGGGCGGCGGCATTGTAATAGCCGAGATACAGCAGAGTTCCGATATTACATACAGGCTTTACGACTGGGGAAGGGAGAATAATCCCGCTACGGCCAGAAGAATGGATCTGGAAGAGGCCATAGATATAGTAAATTATTCCGCATACGATAAAGAGAAATACTATTTCGAACAGGTTAAAGGAAACAAAACCCTTGTAGACTCTTCCCGTTTCATTATAAAATCGGCGGAACTTACCCGGAATATAAGGGTTATACCGTCAATCTTTAATAGTTTTATAATCTATATATGCACAAACGGGGAAGCGCATATAAAGATGAATTCGGGAGAGACATGCGGCATAAAACGGGGAGAAACTATTTTCATACCCGCTGCAATGGAAGATTTTCTTTTATGTCCCGATAAAGAGAATACGCATTTGCTCGAAGTATATATGCCTACGCTGCAAGAAAACGATAATTATACTGAATTAACATAATTCAGGTACAAGAGAAAGGGTCGTATATGGAACCGGAAGTAAGAATAGATAAATATATTTGGGCTATAAGAGTATTTAAAACCCGTTCGGAAGCGGCACAGGCATGCAAAACAGGAAAAGTGACTGTGAACGGACAAAATGCGAAATCTTCCCGTTCAATAAAACAGGGGGATAAAATAACGGTACGCAAAGGGGCGGTAAGATATGAATATCTCGTGGTATGTCCTATCGACAGACGCCAGGGAGCGGCACTTGTTCCGCGATACGCAACAAACATAACACCGCAGTCCGAACTGGATAAACTGCTCGCCCCAAATGAAACAATCTTTATGAAGCGCGACAGAGGCATGGGAAGGCCTACTAAAAAAGAGCGCAGGGAGATAGACGCACTTTCATTAGAATACGAAGACTATATAGAAGACGAAGAAAATCATAATCCGGCAGACTAATCCTGTTTGGTCAGCAATATCCCGTTGGGTATACTCCAGCCGGGAATACGTTTTTTACGCATATGCTCGTCATATTCGGGATCGACTCCCTGACCGAAATTCTCCCATATTATAAGATCGGTCTCATCTTTGAGGACAAGCTTGATACGGGGTTTACCGCCCTGTCCGCCGGATATATACTCTATATAACAATCGCTGCTGGTCTTACCGGTTTTAGTATCTTCGAATGTCAAATGCAACATTATCAAATTACCTACGGCATCCTCTTTTACAGGATAAGCTATTATAGGCATTTTCAGTCTGTTTATACATGGAAACATATCCATATTATCAATTACTACAGCCCCGTTCTTTATATATCTATAGGTTCCTAAAATCTGATCTAAATACACGTTATTATGTATAATACTTTCAGCAAGAGTATCCTT
>CAYVED010000111.1:0-4850 GCA_964449975.1 uncultured Muribaculaceae bacterium | reverse complement strand
ACTTTTTTCATGAAAATTAGATTAAGGTTAATATTAAAATTTAATTGTAGGTTTTTTTTATATTCTAATTACATGAAAAATAAGCAGTTGAAATTAGTGCGTTTCGAAGCATTTGCTTACGGATTATAACTTTCTGCCGGAAAAGTAAAAAAAAGGAGACATCAAATGCGATGTCTCCCTTTAATGTGATACTTATTTATCTCGGATTTTTTATGGATTCTGATCTGAATCTGAGATTTCACTGTTATTGTCTATCTCAGCCTGAGGAATCTGGTAAATGAAACGCCAGTCACCTGCAGGAAGCTCTATAGTCAGGCGATGATTAGAGCCAGGGTAGTTTCGATTAATACCTTTCTTTAATCTTAAATAATCATAGAAAATAACTCCTTCTCCCCACATTTCAATACGTTTCTGTAGGAAAACATCTTCTACTGTCACTGAAGATTTATTCCAGTTAGCATCTCTCTTAGACATAAGCTCTTTCAATATTGTTGCAGATTCTGCGGCTTTTCCTTGCTGTGCAAGAGCCTCTGATTCGATCAACAACATTTCGGACGCTCTCATATAAGGATTATCGGATAACCATGCTGCTGTAGACTTGAATTTATTATTTGTTCCATAAGGATATTTTCCTCCTGGCCCACCATCAAACAGATATAAATTCCTTCTCACATCCTGAGGCGACATCTGTTCGGAAAGTTTCTTATCAATTACTTTATAAGCACCTACAGCGCCACCGTATCCGGCATCAAACGTAGACATATGTGATTGGAATGATGCGAACATATTGGTATTTTCCGAATTAGTATCAAATCCCCATATCCATTCGGCATTGATAATATTATTATAACCATCTTTACCGGCCTGATCTGCAGTCATTATAGGATAACCGGCACGTGCTATTTTTGCATATTTTTCAGCATTTGCCCAGTCCTGTACCGTCATATAAGCTCTTGCAAGAAGACCCGAAACTACTTTTGTATCAACCATAGTTTTATTAGGTCTGGTATATCCCTCAAGAAACTCTATAGCCTTAAGATAATCTTTAAATATACGATCATATACGCTCTGTACTGTTCCTCTGCCATAAACAGATTCTGCGTCGTCCTTATCTGTTAAATAAACAGGTACTCCCGGTTGTGTTTCGTTGCCTTTATATGTCTGCTGGAATCTTTGTATAACAGTATGTAGTCCCTGAGCACGCATTGCCAGGGCCTGACCCAAATTAGCCTTTAAACCTGCATTCGTAGTTTTAGGATCTATTTTGGATATTACTTCGTTGGCTTTAGATATTAAAGTATAACAGTAAGTCCATGTATTAGCAGGACGTGCATATACTGCGGTTCTATTATCTACCTCATAATCAAATCCCATATGATGATGCTGAAACATGACCATATCTTCTGTAGATAAATCTCCAGCCAGATTGATCGCCATAATTCCAAAAGCATCATGCCTGCCCTGATATACACCGGTATATGCATACATTCCCTGTACGAGAGCATCGGTAATTTTAATGATAGCATCAGGGTTTGAATTTCCAAGATCTTCTATCTGCTGAGAGGTTGCATACTCTTTCATGTCCGGATTCAGAAAGTCCGAACAACCTGTCATAGACACTATGCAAGCAGATGATATTAATATTTTATATAATGTTTTCATATTGCTTATATTGTTCTTTTTAGAAATTTAGATTAATACCAAAAGATATAGTTCTGGTCATGGAATAATTAAATCCGGTGCCACCGCCAAATGAGATACGAGGATCAAATCCTCTCCTTGCCGAGAAAAGCCAGAGATTATCACCTGTAGCATAAATTCTTAGCCTGTCAATACCTAATTTTTTAGTTACAGAGTTCGGCAAACTGTAACCCAATGTTATATTTTGTATAGAGAAACAACTTTTTGAAGTCAAGAATCTGTCTGATGATGCATTTGCATTTTGGTTTTTGCCGCCAAGCTCTAATTTCGGAACATTCGTTTCATGTCCGGGAGCAGTCCATCTGTTTAATACATCAACATGTACTGATCCGCCAGGAGTATTCATTGCATTCATCAATCCCCGATAATGAGAATCTATACCGTAGCCTCCTATTTGATAAGCAGCTTGAATATTGAAATCAATTCCTTTCCATGCAAAAGCCATAGTAATACCTCCATAATAATCAACTAATCCATGCTTACCGTTTTCCCTGAGTGAAGCTTTTGCATAATCGGTAGTTGTCGTTGTTCCTGTTACATTACCATTATCATCTTTCTCATCCACATACCACATTGAAAACCCAGTCTCAGGATCCACTCCGGCAAATTCATACAGGTAATAATCATAAATACTGTTACCGATTTTGTAATAGTAGTCTCCATTCCTATACCCCTTACCGTCTTTATCGCGGTCTGAAGGCAATCTTAAGAGTTTATTCTTTTGATAAGTTATATTAGCCGTAATATTCCAGAAGAAGTCTCCTTTGTTCAAAATATCATAACTTACCTCAACCTCGAAACCTTTGTTGTTCATATCTATTGAATTTTCATACTTCCATGTAGGAGATCCCTGAGATGTAGGCAGTGGCTTTCTATATAAAAGGTCTGTTGTTTTTTTGCTATAATATTCTGCTGTAAGTTTCAGTCTGTGCAACAATGAAATATCTATCCCGACATTAAAATTATTACTCTTCTCCCACGTAAGATTAGGATTACCCCTGTAAACATAGTTTATACCGATATTCCCATCCTGAGGAACTACAGAGTACTGATCCTCGTATCCGTTCGCTCTACCTATATTATCATTACCCTGGGTTCCGTATGAAGCTCTTAATTTAAGACCGTCAATCCATTTGATACCTTTCATGAACTCTTCCTGCTCAATTCTCCATGACGCTCCTACCGCCCAGAAATTACCCCATCTTACATCAGGGTGGAAACGGGACGATCCGTCTCTACGATAACTACCCGTAAGATAATATTTGGAATTATAATTATAGTTTAAACGTGCAAAATATGAGTTGAGAGTAACTTTATTAGAATAAGATGACGCACTCAATAAACGGGCTGCATTATCCAATTCCGGATTACCTGGAATAAGGAAATTCTCTTTATAACCATTCAAATAATTTAACTCTTTAGAGTTTGTTTCATGCCCCAATAATACGTCAACATTATGTTGTTCGGCAATCGTTTTTGTATAGCTCAATAACTGTTGAGAGTTCAGAACGAAATTCCTTACGGCAGTACGGCTATTTCTACCTCCTACATTTAATGCATCTCCACCTATAGGTGTTTGGAAGCTGTTTGAGAAATATGTATAAGTCTCTGCACTTACATTCGCAGTAAATTTAAAATCTTTTAAGAATTTAATCTCAGTAAAACCTAAGGCTGTTACCTGATCCCTGTTAGTATCATACAAGTCATGGATTTGTTGTGCCAAAGGATTAGTATTTGCGCCGTAAGGGCGTTTACCCATATTTACACCATAATCATATACTCTGTTACCCTGTATATCCAATATAGGAGATCCTGTTGTCTGGTCATATTCATATACCGGATAGATAGGCGCTATCTGCTGAGCAAACATAAACATATTGGCATATGCAGATTGAGATCCCGATAAGTCGGCTTTAACACCATCGCTATATGATTTTGCATACGACATATTCATACCCAATTTGAACCATTTGGTTGCCTGATGCTCAACCTTTGCTCTTGCAGAAAAACGCTCGAAAGAAGAGTTTACCGTATAACCTTTATCATTTAGGTAACTGGCGCTCATAAAGAATGACGTCTTATCATTACCTCCAGACATAGAAGCTATATATTCCTGACGGAACGCTTTTTTAAACGGTTCTTTCAACCAGTCGTCCCAATACAATAATCTGGCTCCAGGATTTAATTTACCTGTCGTAGGGTCAATTACCTGATTAGCAGCAACGCCGCCGTAAGGATTATATCCGCCCGTACCATAAGCCGTACCGAATAATTCTTCAGATGCTGCAATATGAGCAGGTCTACCGGCTAAAAATGCGGTATTCCCTTCACCGTACAATCCATAGTTCTTTAAAGATTCCCATTGTAATTCAAGATGCTGACCGGGATCCCTTACAGTTTTATAAGGTTGTACCCCCCTGTCGTTAAAACCTCCGCGTATCTCAATCTCAACACGGGTTTTACCTCTCTGGCCTTTTTTGGTATTGATCATTATCACACCATTGGCTCCGCGAGCTCCATACATTGAGTTGGCAGCAGCATCCTTTAATACCGTCATTGACTCAATATCGCTTGCAGCAATAGAACCCAGTGAACCATCGTAAGGTACGCCATCTAATACAATCAACGGATCTTGATTAGCAGATATAGAACCGACACCACGTACCCTGATAGATGAACTGGAACCCGGCTGTCCTGATCCGATTGCTACCTGTACTCCGGACGCTGTACCCGCTAAAGCTTTTGAAATATTAGATACAGGTCTTTTAGCGATTTTATCTCCGCTGATAGTGGACGCAGAACCGGAGAAGGACTTCTTATCCGCCGTACCGTAAGCTACGACCATAACATCTTCCAATGCAATAGCATCCGGAGTCAAAGAAGCATCAATAACCGATTTATTATTAACTGCTATCTCTTGATCCAGGTATCCCATAAAGCTAAAGATAAGGGTTGCGTTTGATGGTACGCTTATAGAATACTTACCGTTAGAATCTGCTTCAGCTCCTGACACAGACCCTTTTAAAAGAATCGAAGCAAATGGAATGGGTTCTCCATTTGACGCATCCGTCACAGTTCCCGTAACTGTTATATTCTGTGCAAACGCCAGATTAACAGCAAAAACCGAGAAGACTGTCAAAAAAAATTTC
>CAYVED010000110.1:0-5084 GCA_964449975.1 uncultured Muribaculaceae bacterium | reverse complement strand
TTTTTTATTTTAAGAAAGATAAACTTTTTTACTCTCTTAAAAACACATATAATAAATAAAATTTATCAAATTATCTAAAATATATGTAAATTTGCGGATCATATTATAACCAATACACACGTATTGGCTATTAATTGAATAACTAGAGCACCACAACCTAAAACATGAAAGATTGCATCATTGATAAATACGGTCTGTTCATCGGACTGGTATCCACTTCCGGCAATATTACGGCAGGAGATCTGGCAAATGAAATATCTTTGGATCTATTCGGACGCCACAAAAAAAGCAGAAACGCTTTCGCTAAAGTTAACGGAGCCACTTTAGATGAAAAACTCTACGCTCCGCATTCTTTCAAAACCATAGGAGATCAGGAGCTTATCATCCTTTCCCTTATTGATGACCTTTCATTTCCCCACAGGGTATTCCATCCTTATCACGGCAACATAAAACTTAACAGGAAAGAAAATGATGTGCGGGAGTTCGATTATCAGGTATTAACCTGTTCCAACTCATACCGGGAAACTTCCAAAAGTACGGAAAAGAATGCCCCCGTACCCTTAGACTCTTTTCTGGATGACCAAAGGTACCCTTTTATCTCCATTTCAAAAATAAAAGTATCCAACTACTTCCTCCTTGGAAACGGGATCCATTTTCTCAACCTCATAAAAGAGGGGATCTATACGTTAAGCAACGGCTTGTCTGACCCCGGTAAAAAAATTTTCAAAACCCTTGTTCTGGATAGTTTCGGCAGTGAAGAACTGATCATCTTAACGTTCTCAAAGAACCTTGGCGTGCTGGGCCGGATGATCCACCGGATCCGGGGAATGCAGATGGAGCATTTATCCGGACTGGAAGGATATGAAAATGTCTTTGCTCATAAATTGTTCCACACCTCTGAAGATAACCGGGACTGGAGCAAGGCGCATATTTTTTCCGCATTCAATTCAACTCTGGGTTACAGGCCGGATCCCGAGAATGAAAAATATGAATATATCTCTCTTAACAAAGATAAAATCTATATTGATTTCATTGCCGATATAAAACCGGGACATGAGCAAAGCGTTAAAAATGAACTTGAGAAGCTGAACCTGAAACATCTGGTAACAATCAACGGCAAGAAAAGAATAAACAGCAATACGCTGGAATTTTATATGGTATTTGAAAGCCATGCAGACAGCGACATAAAAATTTTCCTCCAGGAGATAGAGCTGCTAAAGAATTTTGACCCCTCCAAAAAGCACGTCCGGAAAATAAAATTCAAATTATGCACAGAAACGGATGAATATCCCGTGGGGGATCAGGAACAGGATACCGGCGCCCATCCGAAGTCGGAATTGTATAGTGTCCTAAAAATAGACGACGCCCTCATTGTGAATTTACACAAAAACCTCATCCGGGCAAATATTTCCAAAGTATACCGGGAACGTATTATGAAAATGTACAGTAATTATAATAACTGTATACAGGATCCTATGTTTTTTGCAAGCTTCATGGAATTATACGGCTATCTGCAAACCGGCTTTCCTAAAAGAATAAATCAATATTTAGAAAAAGAGGATAACACGCCTTCGCAATATTTTCACGAAATAATAGACAGGTGCATAAAAGAGTTCGAACAGGCCTATTACAACCGGTTCCACCAAAGCAACCGGATGAACGAAATGTCTGAATTCAATCTGGAATGGAACGGAGGTATTCAGCAGGTGATCTCGGCGCTGGATTGTGCATTTAAAGAGATGTCCAGCATATTTAACAATCCCCGGTCTAAAGAAAAATTCATCAATATAACCGGATACGGGAGGGTAAACACATCAGATACCACTTTGGGTCTCAACCTATTATATGTGACGTACCCCGAACTGTTCGCAATTACCATCTGTAAAGAGGTCTTCAATTTTTACTGGCGGGACATTATTACAAAAGAGAGCGAATTTAAACATGAAAAATTTCCGGATTTTCTTAAAGAAAATATAGAAAAAAACAATAAATTTAACAGAAACAGCAACGTGCATAAATACTTGCTGGGGCAAATCAACAGAGAATATATCAATGCTCTCATTGCCGATACGCTCTGTTTTCACTTTGGTTATGCGGGACAAATCAAAAGTTTTACAGATCATTACTGGAGCGTATTATATCAAAGCTCTTTACATTACCAGAAAAACGGGGAATTATCCAAAGAAATATTTATTACCTTCCTTTCAAGGCTTTTGCTTATCGACACGCTAACCAAAAGTGATTCAAAATCGTCTGATTTTAAATTATTTGAACCGCACGACCCCACATTATCCGATCTGTGGATACAATACTTCAACGACACGGTATCCTTTGTAGAGATATTAAAAAACATATTAAACTGGAGAGACTTCAGCAGCACCTTTTTACATATGTTAGTACCTATCATGCGATCGGAATCCGGCGCTGCGGAGATATCCTCCGGCGATCCGAATGAAATATTGCAAAATTACCGTAAAGTCTTTCAAAGTAAAGTGATTGAGTACACGCGCGCTTTTATACAGAATACCCCTGTCATTCCCGAATCCTTTTCCGAAAATAACGGACTTTTTATAACCGCACTTTCCTATGCTTTCATAGAATATATCAATAATAACCTGAATAAGGCCGAATGCAGAGACGGCAGTTGTCATATTCTCCTGCGGAACAGACAGGGACAGCCCTATTTTCCGCATAGCAATCCGGCTGATAAACAACCTTTTTACAATATCCTGTCAGACCCGCACGGAGGCTTTTTCTGTACCGATCCGGTAATCCAGCAAAAATGCTTCCAGGCCAGAATTTTATATTACAAAGCATTGTATCATTTTGCCATGATACGTAAAAAAGAGACCTTGAATCAGGTCAGGCACGAGAAAGAAGGTATACAGCCATCCCGCCCGGTTAAATAAAGAGGTATGAAATATAAAATTATAAACCTATGACAAACATTGTAATATTATGCCTTTCGGATCTTCATATATCGGAACAGGATACATACATACAAAAAAAAGTAAGGGAAACTTTTATACAATACCTGGCAGAGACAAAGGGGAATCAGCCAAACTTAACGCCCGATTTTATTTGTATTGCCGGAGACATTGTATCTAAAGGAACTCAATCCGAGTTTGACCAGGCGAAAGCATTTATAGAAAATATACTCTCTGTATTTCAGCCGGATTCGCCCGGGATACTCATGGCGCCGGGGAATCATGATGTTCATTTTCCTGAAAATTTCACACAAGAAGAGTCGGAAAATTATATTAACCAGATTGCATCGTTATTACAGCCTGCCGCCGCTTCCCCAAATGTAAACAATACACCTCTTGTAAATGAGATCTATAAAAATTACAATACGTTCCGGCAGCAATGGACACCCAATCATTATATCTCTTATTTTGAAACAGAAGAATTGAAATACACTACAGGTTGCGCAATATTCGAAAAAGAAAAAACAGCCTTCCTGGAACTGAATAACACCTGGCTCTCCATTCCCAAAGATGAAAACAAAGAGAGAAAATATCATCTCCGGTTCGGACAGAATATAATTACCCATTTTACAGAAATAGCGGAAACCTTAAAAAAAGATAATTACACATTCATATCTCTGTTCCATCACCCTTTAAGCGTTCTCTCTTTAGAAGAGCTGAAACCCCACGGCAGAGATCAATTTTGTATTTATGACAACATCATTAAAATGTCAGATGTCTGCATATCCGGACACCTTCACGGCGTAAAGATAAAGTCACCGGATCTTTTGGCCAATCAAACACAATACATTTATAATGGTGCATTCTGCGATATGCACAGAGGACACCAGGATTGTTCCGCCTCCTTCATAACCATAAATATAGTGGAAAAGCTCCTTCAATTCAAACCATTGGTATACAGTAATGAAAAGATGAAATGGGAAGAAACGCCCGAGAGCAAAGAATTCTTTTCAGAAACTAATTTTCCACTCTATTCACCCCGTCCGAACCATCCGTCCAATGACAGAACACTTAGGAACCGGGAAGTTTCCTGGAAAAACCATTCAGAGAAAGAAACTTTGTTCAAACAGATCATCTCTGCAAATTTTGGGAAAGAATGGGAATTACAAAGAGACAACCAGCGAAAGCAGTTCTATATACAGCATCCAAAAGAAACGGATAAAATCCCCACGCTGTTCATAGATATGGATGAATATAAAGAGGAATTAATAAAGCCACTGATAACGGGGAAAGAAAAAATCCTCATCGCATTCTATGCCAATTCAGCTTCGGTAAAGAAATCCTACGGGACCTACTTAAACTTAAAAGAGAATTATTTGTCTAATATATTAAACGATAAGGTTATTTTCTTTTTTACCAGTGTAAATATTATACCGTAAGAAGAAAATATTGTTATTTAAAATAAAGTATTACCTTTGTACGAATTGAGAATTAATTATATAGTATATGGTAGATTCTATAGATGAATCAGGCATCCGGAAGCCTGTAATTACAGAAACTGACATACAACCTAAATATCCGGAATTTCATCCCGGCGATGATTTAAGCCACATTCTGAATAAATCCGCTTATATGGAAATGGAGAGAAGAATGACCGAATCATTCAGTTCCGGAAAGATTGAACTCACCAATGATGTTTTCTATTTTGTTTAAAACATCTCTCCCTGTCCCGTTTTTTTGTTTCCTTTTTCTTATCTGCCCCGTTGCGGGTGATGTTCCAGGATATTTTTCATCCATTGCTGTGAGCTGACATGCGTATAGATCTCGGTAGTAAGGATGCTTTCATGCCCGAGCATCTGTTGCACCACCCGCAGATCCGCCCCGTTCTCTACCAGATGCGTGGCAAAAGAGTGCCGGAAGGTATGCGGTGAAATCTCCTTGGTGATACCGGCCGCCTCAGCCTGTCTTTTTACGATCAGAAAAACCATCTCCCGGGTTAATTTGCCCCCTCTCCTATTCAGGAATAATGTATTTTCAGCCTCCGGGGCGAGCGAAGCGGATACAATATGCTTTCCTCTCCCCTTTTTCGCTCCGCTCAACGTTTCCCACCGGGCGGGAAGATAGTTTTCCACGGCCTGTACGGCCGGTTCACCTACG
>CAYVED010000109.1:0-5115 GCA_964449975.1 uncultured Muribaculaceae bacterium | reverse complement strand
CCTCTTAGTTTTGACGTACGCTCGCAGGAGCAAACTGATAAATACCTCGGAGCTTTAATTCCGGAATGGAGTAAAATAGACGTACTTGTCAATAATGCGGGACTTGCCGTAGGACTTAATACTATCGATAGCGGAATAGTTGATGACTGGGAGAGGATGATAGATACCAATGTAAAAGGGTTGCTGTATGTAACCAGGATTATATCCCGGTATATGATAGCGAGGCAGCAGGGGCATATAATAAATATCTGTTCTATTGCAGGGAAAGAGGTATATCCCGCAGGAAATGTTTATTGCGCTTCAAAACATGCCGTAGATGCCCTTACTAAAGGAATGAGAATAGATTTTCTGCCTCATAATATAAGAGTATCACAGATCTGTCCGGGAGCGGTTGAAACGGAGTTTTCTCATGTGAGATTCAAAGGAGATTCGGATAGGGCGGCCAATGTATATAAGGGATTTATACCGTTAAAAGCAGAGGACATTGCCGATGCCATAATGTATATGATAAAATGCCCTGCGCATGTGAATATAAACGATATGGTTATAATGCCTGCTGCGCAGGCCACTTCAGGTATATTTAATAAAAAGTTATAGTCCGGGGTAAAAAGTATTATATTAAATTAATCCAGCCATCCTGATCGTTTTACTATATCGTCCAGTTGCTTTATTAGTTTGCTGCGGCTGTGATCGTTCCTGTTCTCAAAGACCAGTACCAGCAACTCTTTTTCAGGGAATTTGGCCGCATATATCTGGAATCCCCCGTTATCTCCGGTATGGTATACCTTTTTAGGCATCCCCGGTTTTTCTTCTATAAACCATCCGTACCCGTAACTTGTGTACGGGCGGTTCTGGTATGAACTGAATTTGCTGTCGCTTACTGTAATAATCGGAGAGTAGGCTTGTTCTTTTATTTCCTTAGGTATTATTACGTTGTTCCGAAGAGCTTTCTCCCATTGAACGAACTCATGGATGGACGTATATATTCCACCGTCCGCCTTTGTCGCGAAAAACGTCTCTTCTCCGTAATCATATTCCTTAAAATGTTTTTCGTTTTCAGGCGTGTTTCCGGTCGGATTTCCCTCTGCGATATATCCGTGAGCCATACGGGGAATTTTTCTGTCAGCTTCAAAATAGAGTGTTTCCCGCATGCCTGCCGGTATGAATATTTCCTCTTTCATATATTGTTCGAAAGGTTTCCCCGATACTTTCTCTATTATTACGTAAAGTAACTGGAATGTGGGATTCATATATTCATATTG
This sequence comes from uncultured Muribaculaceae bacterium, assembly GCA_964449975.1. GTDB lineage: Bacteria > Bacteroidota > Bacteroidia > Bacteroidales > UBA932 > Egerieousia. The sequence goes on along the minus strand of CAYVED010000109.1, from coordinate 3,853 downwards.
GGAACCGGGAGGAAAATTAAGACTGTCTAAGGTCTTGATATATCCGATAGATTCCATATCGGTAGCGGTTAATGTGAATTCCCTGTTATCACGAGGTCTTGCGTCAGGTATTCCCGACGAGTGGGACAGAAGATGTTTTACGGTTATATCCGTGAACGGCTTGCGCGGTTTTGGAAGGAACTTATTTACATCCGGATGAATTTCGTATATGCTTTTATTTATATCGAGTTTATCCTGGTCGTAAAGTTTCAATATGGCTACGGCCGAGAATTGCTTTGAGACCGAAGCTATATTAAAAAAGGTATTGCCGTCTATTTTTGCATTTGTATTCATATCGGCCAATCCGTATCCTTTATCGAACAGGATAGAATCCCCTTTCATAATAAGGACAGCCCCGCCGGGATTGTTGAAAGCCGGAGTACTGTCGTTATTCCCGGAAGAATATCGGGATGTAAACAGGGAATCGATACTGTTTATAGCTGCAGTTTCTTTATTTGCAGGTTGTTCCGCACATGAAGCTACGGATAGCCCTGCGGCCAGTATTGCTGTCATTGTTAGTAGTTTCATAAGTTAAAATTTATTAAAATTCTTATACATTTCATTCCCGTCTTTAGGAGAGATGCGGGCAATTTCTAGTTTTGCAAGTCTGAAAAAGTTAAGGGCATGGGAAGAGAAACGTTCGATATTGAGTTTCCTGTCTCCTTTGAAAGTAAATTTTACGGATCGTATGCCTCTTTTTCCGGCAACTGCAACCCATACGGTTCCTGCCGGTTTTTCGGCACTTCCTCCGTCGGGGCCTGCAATGCCGGTAGTTGCTATCGCATAGTCTGTTTTCATAAGTTTACGTACTCCCCAGGCCATTTCTTCAGCGCACTCCCTGCTTACCGCTCCGTATTTATCTATAATTTCGCTCCGTACTCCTAGTGTATTTATTTTTATGCTGTTATCATAAGAGATAACGCTTCCGTAAAAATATTCGGAAGCCCCGGGAACTGATGTAAGCAGAGAAGATAGGAATCCTCCTGTGCATGACTCTGCAACGCTTATGGTCTCATTATCCGTTTTAAGCATCCTGCCTATTACGGATTGCAGGCTTTCGGTACTTTCCCCGTAAACAGCATCGGTCAAAATCTCCTTTAACCGGGCTGTATTCTCGCTTAGCTCCTGTTCTCCGCGTTCTTTTTCCACTCCGTATATAGATAGCCTTAGTCTTACTCCCAGAATAGGATTAGGAAGATATGCAAGATGAAGATTATCGGGAAGATTATCTTCCCACCTCTCTATTTTTTTTGCAAGGTCGGATTCAGGTATTCCGAAAGTACAGATTGTTTTATGAAATATATTTTCGAGGGTAAAATGACTTTTAACAGATTCAAGCACTTTATTAATAGCGGCTTCCGCTTCAAAAGGTACGCCGGGGAGCGAGTAAATAACTTTTTTGCGGCCGTATTCTCCGGCAGGTATGTCGAATTCCATATTGGGAGCCGTTCCGTACTCGTTAAGTATGACTTTACAAGTGTCGGGAACCAACGCCTGGGCTTTATTGATGTCGCTCATCTGAATCCCTCTGGCGGAGAGGATGGTCTGTATTATTTTAAGTTGTTCTGTGTCTGTTATATATTCTTTGGCTCCGGTTATTTTACCTAGTGTTTTTTTTGTTATATCATCTTTGGTTGGACCTAGTCCTCCGGTTATCACCGTTATATCGGATTGTTCCAGGCATCCCGATATTGTTTTGATAATCTCCTTTTCATCGTCTCCCGTCGAAATCATTCTGTTCACCTTAACCCCGACAGAGTTCAGGGCAGTTGCTATTTTCGAGGAATTGGTATCTATTATCTGTCCTATAAGTATTTCGTCACCTATAGTACATATTGACGCTGTTACCATAAAAATTTATTTTATAAGCTCTTTTACCAGGTGTTTATTTATTTTCTTTACGAAACCAGGACCGTTATAGATAAATCCCGAATAGATTTGTATAAGGGAAGCCCCGGCCTTAAGCATCTGTTCAGCCTGAGCAGGTGTCATAATTCCGCCTACGGCAACTATGGGAAGCTGTCCTTCTGTTTTCTTTGCGATATATTTTACCACGTCCAGACTTCTTGCAAAAAGAGGCGCTCCGCTTAAACCTCCGCTGCCTATGGAATCTATCGTTTCTTTTGATGTAACAAGCCCTTCCCGGCTCTGTGTGGTATTTGTGGCGATTACTCCGTCGAGGCCGGAAACCAATACGAGATCTATAATCTCGTCGAGTTGCCTGAACGGAATATCCGGAGAGAGTTTGAGTAATATGGGACGGTAATCGTCGAAATATCTTCTTAACGCCAACAACCTGTCTATTATTTCCGATAATGCGTTTATATCTTGCAACTTGCACAGGTCTTTCACATTAGGGCAAGATACGTTAAGTACGAAATAATCTACAAAATCATAAAGTATTGCGAATGATTTTTCATAATCTTTAGGTGCGTCTTCATTGCTTACTCCCGTACTTTTACTGATATTTCCGCCTATTATGCAATTCGGATGATGCTTTTTTATGTATTCTACGGCATATTTTACCCCATGATTGTTTATTCCCATCCTGTTTATAATCGCTTTGTCCTCCGGAAGCCTGAAACATCTCGGTTTGGGATTACCGTCCTGTGCTTTTGGTGTAAGCGAACCTATCTCTATAAAACTGAACCCTAAGTTCGCCAGTTCATTATATACGTCTCCGTTTTTATCAAATCCTGCAGCCAGCCCTACCGGATTTCTGAATTTTATTCCGAATACTTCTTTTTCCAGTACGGGGTTTTTGTAATTGAAGAACAGCCTTATCACCGGACCGGAGAAAGGGATATACCTAAGTATCTTCAATAGGTTTATAATTAAGTTATGCGCTTGTTCCGGAGTGAAACAAAAAAAGATAAAAGGTCTTAATATTTTGTACATATTTGCATTCTGAATAATCATTACAAAAGTACTTAATTTTATTCATAAACTGTTTTGATTTTCTATAAACCTTTTCTTTTTATTATTTTTGCGGAAAGAGTTCTTCAAAACTTCCGTCACCGTAGAAGATAATAACCCGTTTTACAATCTTTTCTTTACGCATATTTATCCGTCTGATTTCGTTTATCTGATCCTCATTTACTTCAACTCTATTATTTTTACTACTATTGCTATGATTATCAGTATTTAAGAACGATCCCGCGGATTTCGTAGGATTATCCCTTACAGAAGAAAACAGCGTTTGGTCGTAAAAATCTTCACTGAAACCGGAAATTGCTTCCGGTTTATCTGCAATCGGTTCGTTTATCAATAGTTGACTATTATATTGTTGATGATTATACTTTTGATCAGGCAACTGTTCTTCAGGTTGCATAAAATTATTTATACCGTACTGGTTTCCGGAAGGAGGAGGGAAGTTGTTTATCTCTTTATATGGTTTCCCTTTACCGGTTAAAAGCCACTCCGCATTTACTGCCGGAAACCGGGTTAGCAATTTATATATAAAATCATATCCGGGTTTATTTCTTCCCGATAAAATATGGGACAATCCGGAACGCTGTACGCCGAGCATGTCCGCCAGACGTGCCGGAGTAAGGTTTTCAAGCTCCAAAAATTGCTGTAAACGACTATTCATAAATGTAAATTATTTATTCTACAAATGTAAGCATTATTTCTGTTACAAATGTAATAAAATTACGCAATCATTTTGTATACAAATGTCACTGTATTTTTATAATAAATGATATTTCAATATTTTGTATATTAAATCAAATATGTATATTGCAAATATAAGTAATAGAATATAAATTACTGGAATATAATTCTTCCATTCGAAGTTTTATTGCTTATGATGAAA
>CAYVED010000108.1:0-5343 GCA_964449975.1 uncultured Muribaculaceae bacterium | reverse complement strand
TTACAAAAAACTTCGTAAAATCCCTCACTATCAAAGTAATCTCTTTAACCTCTCTGGAATCCGATACAAGTTTGAGAAATCTGTCGGTTAAAGCTCCGCTGACATATATTATCCTGTTGCCTGCAGTAATATTACTATCCAGATTACTTAAAGTAAGCGAAGATTTAAGGTTAAAATCTATAACCTTTCCTTCCTTACTCACACCCCACACCCCATTCTCAATATCAATAAAACGATCAATATCATCGACACCGGCCAATTCAATATCAATCAGTTCGGTAACAAATTTCGTTTTCCGTACCAATGTGGACATATCCGCCGAATATGCTGCTCCCGTAGAGAGTACCATCGCCCTGCTTATCGCAGGAGAGGCCGAACTAAGTCTCGAAAGAGCGCCGTCCACAATACAAAGGTCCGTTCCGAAACGCCGCAAACCGGCCATCCATCTTTTTAAAGACACACCGGAAGAAGGCCCGGATAGCAGCACCTTTCCGCCTCCCAGCACCTTTGCCGTAACTATACGTCCCAAAGAACTTCTTTCTCCGGTAATATCTATAAGCTCCGAGACGAGCCTCCTGTCCCTGTAATAAGCCTCCGACGTCGAAAAATAGAACCCTTCCCGCAAATATATCTCCGGTTTGGGAGTAGATGTTACCTGATCGGTACTCTCTCCGTCTATACCTATGGAAGTCACCGCCACCTTATAATCATTCAACGGCAATCTACCCAGAATATAATTCAAACACTCCGTCTTACCGGTATTCTTCTCCAGTCCCACAATGGAAAGGCTGTCATATTTCAATATCTCCCGTATAAACGGCATAAAACATTGCGTTTAGATGATTACGCTCCGGCAGGCCGGACAACAAATCATGCCGACATAATTTGTCTTATCCGGCCGCCGGAACAAAATCTTTTACCTGTGAGAGCGCTCCTTCCGGCTAAGATGCGCAGGCTCTATCGCCATAGCCCTTCCCTCCAGCAAAGAAGAAACACCTTCAATATGTTTATTTGTATTCTGTTTGCAATACTCGCAGTTACATTCGTTCTTATAATCGGTAGGTTCGGTATATGTAGTTATAACTCCCTCGAAATTCCTCAATACCACTTTTCCCGGAGCCTGTGAAATAACATAATCAGGCATTACCGGGGTTTTTCCGCCTCCGCCCGGAGCATCCACTACAAAAGTAGGGACGGCATATCCGCTGGTATGTCCCCTCAATCCCTCTATAATTTCTATACCTTTAGAGACCGGGGTTCTGAAATGTTCCAACCCCATAGAAAGATCGCACTGGTAAATATAGTAAGGCCTCACCCTCATTTTCACCAATTCGTGAACCAGTTTTTTCATAATATTCACGCAATCATTCACTCCCCTGAGCAGTACCGACTGATTTCCCAGAGGAACTCCGGCATCTGCAAGTCTTGCACAGGCTTCGACGGCCTCTTTTGTTATCTCCTGCGGATGGTTGAAATGTGTATTAAGCCATACCGGATGATATTTCTTCAGCATATTTACAAGATCTCCGGTTATCCTCTGAGGACAAACTACCGGAGTTCTGGAACCTATCCTTATTATCTCTACATGAGGTATGGCCCTTAACCTTTGTATTATAGATTCCAGTCTTTCGTCGCTTACCATAAGGGCGTCGCCACCGGAAAGGAGAACATCCCTAACCTGCGGGGTCGCCGCAATATAATCTATCGCCTTTTGTATATTACCGGAAGCGCTCTCGCCGTCTTTCTGTCCGGCAAAACGTCTCCTGGTACAATGCCTGCAATACATAGAGCACATATCGGTGATAAGGAGCAACACCCTGTCCGGATAACGGTGTGTAAGTCCCGGAACCGGAGAATCCTCATCCTCATGCAACGGGTCGAGCAGGTCGGCAGCCGCCTTATGAGTTTCATTTCCGGTAGGAATAGCCTGTTTCCTTACGGGACAATCAGGGTTGGCGGGATCTATCAGACTGATATAATAAGGGGTGATTGCCATTCTTAAAGTCTGGAGAGACTTTTTAACACCCTCCTCCTCTTCGGGAGTGAGGGTGACATACTTCTTCAGATCTTCAAGAGTTTCAATCCTGTTTTTCACCTGCCATTTCCAGTCATTCCATTGAGAGTCGGAAACCTCCGGAAATAATTCTTTTCTTCTTGAAATAATCATTAATCTTTTAATTAAATTATAAATCGATTACGCATACAGTTCCGTAAATACCTTCCTGAGTTTATCGCTTTCTCTTAATATCTGCAATGTAATATCCGCATGGCCTTTCGTATAACCGTTACCTACTATCATCGTAACATCGCTGCCTACGCCTTCCGCTCCCAAAGCCGCTTTTGTAAAGCTGGTAGCCATAGAGAAGAAGTAAACAAGACCTGTATTTTTAGTACAAAGTATAGAGGTCATTTCAGTATCGGTAATATTCACGTTGTTTATTGTTATATCGCACATTTCACCGTTGGTAAGCTCCTCTATTTTCTCGAGAACCGCAACAGGCTGCGTAGCGTCCGCCGTAAATACATAATCGCAGAAATCGAGATCCCTCAGCCTTTGTGCACTCTTCTCGCTGTGGCAAAGACCGATAACCTTTCCTGTAACCCCGGCGCGTTTTTTGGCTTCGTAACAGCAAAGCATTCCCGACTTTCCGCCTGCTCCTATTATAAGGACGGTATCTCCCGGTTTAACCAGTTTTGCGGTCTGTGCCGGAGCTCCGGCAACATCAAGTGCAGAAAGCGCAAGAGTTTCAGGCATATCGGCAGGAATCTTGGCATAAATACCGCTTTCGAACAAAATAGCCTTACCGTCAATATCAACCTGATCTATATCCGGACGTATATCTTTAATCTTATCTATTCTTAAAGGGGTAAGAGACAGAGAAACAAGGGTAGCTATTTTATCGCCTACTTTCAGATCGGTCTTTCCGATAAGCGCATCGCCTATTTTCTCTACTGTTCCTAAAAGCATTCCGCCGGAACCGGTTACGGGATTACGGTGTTTGCCCTGTTTAGCGACAATATCAAGCATTATTTCGGCTATTTTTGCTTTATCTCCGCCGGCCTGCTCTTCAATCTGGGTGAAACTTGCGGAATCTATATTCAAAGTCTGAACATCAATAAGTATCTCGTTGTCATAAATCTCATCCATATTATTGTCAATCCTGTTGGCAGGTTGAGGAAGAACGCCTTTCGGTTCAATAACTCTGTGAATTCCGTATTTGTTACCTTTTTTCATAATAATAAAATTTTATTTGTTATTTAATCAAATCTTTATTAAACAGCCTTTAACCCCAGTATTTTACGAGCTTCGGCCGGAGTGGCTATCTCCCGCCCGAACTCTTTCGCCAATCTTACGACTTTGGATACAAGTTCGCCGTTAGATTTTGCCAGTACGCCTTTTTCCAGATATACATTATCCTCAAAACCGACCCTCACATGACCGCCGTCTATAATTGCGGCAACCGCCAGGGTAAACTCATAACGGCCAACGCCTGCAACCGTATATGTGGCGTCTGCCGGTATACTTCCGCGAAGGAATACAAAATCCCTCAATTCTCCCGATATACCTCCGTTTACGCCCATTACGAAATCAAAATGGATAGGATGTTTTATATATCCTTTCTTCGCAAGACGCAAAGCCATGTCTATCATACTTTTATCGAATACTTCGCATTCAGGCTTTATGCCTCTCTCTATCATCCTCTCCCCAAAATATTTTATAGTATTTTCGGTATTTTCGAAAATATCGTCTCCGCCGAAATTAAGCGTGCCGCAATCCAGCGTAGCCATCTCGGGATGTAATTCGGTAGGCTGCAAACGTTCATCATTGGTCATACCAACCGCCCCTCCGGTCGAAGGCTGGATAATAACATCGGGACACTCTTTTTTTATAGCGTTGATAACGGCCTCAAACCTTTCCCTGCTCTGCGTAGGAGTTCCGTCGTCCTCCCTTACATGAAGGTGGATAATACTCGCCCCGGCCTGATAAGCCGATTTAGCCTCCCTTACGCACTCCTCTATAGTATAAGGAACCGCAGGGTTATGCTCTTTAAGCACTTCGGCGCCGCATATAGCCGCCGTAATAATAAGTTTTTCCATATCCCGATAATTATTTGTTTCTTCTTTGACACTTCACAGGAACGACACATGTACCGCTTGCCCTGCATACTACAACAGGCTCCTCAAGCACGTCGGCTGCAGAATCGGAAATATCCGGACGCGGAACTACAACCTTTCTAGCCTCGAACACCATTTTTCTGGATGAGTTACCGCACGAAACGATCTCTCCCGTAGCCTCTATATAGTCCCCGGCATAAACCGGAGCCATGAACTCCACATTATCATAGGCTTTGAATAACCCTTCATCACCATCATTAATAATAAGAAGTTCGGTTGCCACATCTCCGAAAAGATTCAGCATTTTAGCACCGTCCACGAGATTTCCACCGTAATGAGCATCGTGGCAGCTCATTCTTACTCTGATTAATGCTTTTTTAGTCATATCGAATATTTTTTGTATTGTTTTTATCTATTCCGCATAAATATAATCCACGAATATTGCCGGGGTATGAACGCATTCCGGAGCAATCTCTCCCGTCTTAACGATCTTCCCGGCCTCGGCTATCACAATATCCGCGGCTGTTGCCATCAAAGGATTAAAATTTTGCGTAGTACCTACATATACAAGATTCCCCGCTTCATCGGCCACGGTCGCTCCCAAAAGTGCGACATCCGCTTTAAGCGGTTTTTCGAGAAGATATTCCTTGCCGTCAATATTTACGATCTCTTTACCTTCGGCGACAACCGTTCCCAGGCCTGTTGCAGTAAGCACGCCTCCCAGACCGGCTCCGTAAGCGCGTATCCTCTCCGCCAAAGTTCCCTGCGGAGAAAATTCAACTTCAAGCTCGCCGGAATTCATAAATTCGCTGGTATTAGGGTTCGTGCCTATATGGGATACAATGACTTTTTTTATCTGTTTATTGGTTATAAGCTTACCGTGAGCTATATCGGCATACGCAGTATCATTACAAATGAGAGTAAGATCTTTCACCCCGCTTTTAACCAATTCATCAAGAATTGCAATAGGACTGCCGGCAGCAAGAAAACCGCCTACCATAATAGTCATGCCGTCCTTAACCTTCGAAACAGCATCCTGCAAAGAAATTCTTTTATTCATTATATTTTTTTTGTTAAATTATATCTTTTTATTAATAAAAGGGAGCTACGTATTATTTTCGGGCAAAATTAAGTAATTAAAACATCATTTCAAATAACAAAGTTGTTATATTTTAAATATAATTTTAGATTTTATCTTTCTTTATTTAGAAACTGTTTTGAATTTAT
>CAYVED010000107.1:0-5421 GCA_964449975.1 uncultured Muribaculaceae bacterium | reverse complement strand
ATCTTACTTTTACCGGTTTACCCCTTTGTTTTCCCGGAGTCCATTTAGGAGAACTCGATACCACCCTCACAGCCTCCTTATCCAGAGAAGAATCTACTCCCCTCAATATCCGTATATCGCTTACGCTGCCGTCGGTATTAACGGTGAACTGTAGAGTTACACGGCCTTGTACTCCGTTCTCTTTAGCTATTTCCGGATACACTATCCTGCTGAACACCCATTTTGTAAAATCAGCCTGATCGCCTCCCATGAATCCGGGTTTTTCTTCTACGGTAGCGTAAGGGAAATCATCTACAATATCTTCGTCGTTTTCTGCAGGCGGGGCGGCAACATAATCGATTAGTTTTATTCCGAGTTTGCTGTCCTCGGTTGTAGGAAGAATGCTGTTTTCTACATAGACATCATTATCTACAATATCTATTATATCCGATATTACCGGTTCTTTGGGAACATCGGGAGGAGGAGGGGGAGTTTCCAGAGTTATAGGAACCTGGTCTTCATCAATAATGACTTTGGTTTCGGCAGTGTTCAGGTTTGATTTTTTTTCGGAAGTACTCCACTCGAATGCGGCCAGAACTAAAATTAATGTAAGAATTAATCCTGTTTCTTTGAACAACAATTTCTTGTTCTCCAAATTTGCTTTTGAAGATTTTTTTGTTTTCATAAAACTAAGAAAATTGTCGTATTTAAGCATTTCTAAGATAACATATATTTTAATTATTAGGAGAGAAGATAATTACATTATTATAATATATTTTCATAATCTCAAATAATCAGTGCTTTACAATTACGAAATATAACTATCTTGTTATAAAAATTGCTATGAATAATTCTGAAAAAAATCAAGGAATTGTAAATATTGCTATTTACGGAGCGGCCTGTAAGGGCAACACGAACACGCCGGCCCGTGCGATAGCCTTTGCAACGAAATGCTTTTTGAAATCTACTGCAAATTGGGAATCTGCATAATCCGCTTTTGCTTGGCACTTCTTGCCCGATAGATTTTACTCCTATTCATGTATATTCTCCCGGACGGTCTCAATTTGTTTTATGCTATATGGGGCGGTCGGAATAAAAAAGTTTCCGAAAGGATACCGGTATCATGCTCTGCATGAATAGTTATTTGTGTGTGCCGGAAGAAGCGATGACCCGGATAGCCATATAAAACCGAAGAAGCCGTCCGAGTGAGCAGACGGCTTCTTCATGTTTATTAACACCTTTTGGGAACCGGATTAAATGAGTTTCATTTCATGAAGAACATCGTTTGTTTTCCTTGTAGCGGCAGCGCTCTTGTCGAACAACTCCTGTTCTTCTCTATTAAGTTTTAATTTAACGATTTTTTCGCAGCCGTTTTTACCGATAACAGCGGGTACTCCTATACAAATATCTTTTTGCCCGTATTCTCCGTCGAGAGCTACGCAGCAAGGGTAAACCTTTTTCTCATCCATTATAATGGATTTTACCAGGACGGCGCCGGCTGCTCCCGGAGCATACCATGCCGAGGTTCCCAGTAATTTGGTAAGAGTCGCTCCTCCGACCATAGTATCTGCGACAATTTTTTCCCAGACTTTCTTTGAAAGAAGCTCCTGAACCGGAACTCCCCTGTAATTTGCGAATCTTATCAGAGGTATCATGGTCGTATCTCCGTGACCTCCTATAACCATTCCTTCTATATCGCTTGCCGGAGCTTTAAGAGCCTGGCTCAAATAACATTGGAATCTGCTGCTGTCCAAAATACCGCCCATACCTATAATCCTGTTTTTAGGAAGTCCCGTTTTTTTCAGAGTTAAATATGTCATAGGGTCCATAGGATTTGCAATAATTATTATAATAGCTTTCGGAGAATATTTCAAAACATTCTCTACAACGCTGTTTACAATACCTGCATTAACTCCTATAAGCTCTTCCCTTGTCATACCGGGTTTTCTCGGAATGCCTGAAGTTACTACTACTACGTCCGATTTAGCGGTCGCTTTATAATCATTCGTAACGCCGGTTACTTTTGAATTGAACTGATATAAGTTAGCGGTCTGCATCATATCCAATGCTTTCCCTTCCGCAACTCCTTCTTTAATATCAAGCAGAACTATTTCCGAGCAGAATTGCATGTGCAACATTGCGTTCGCACAAGTTGCGCCGACATTACCGGCACCTATAACACTTACTTTAGCCATAACGATTTTACTTTAATTTACTATTTGGTTTTTTATATTTTGTTTCTTAGTTGTAGCTTTGCCGCTAAAACGGAACAAATTTACTAAATTTAAGTTATCATTACACAAATAATTCGGTGTATTTTATCTTGATTTTTAAAAATATGATAGGTTTTTATACAAAAGATACAGATTTTACTCTTAAATCCGGAATAATCCTGAAAAAGTGGATAAGACGGGTTGTAGAAGATCACGGTAAGAAATGCGGTGATATTAATATTATTTTCTGTTCGGATTCTTACCTTCTGGAAATTAACAGGCAGTTTCTGGGACATGATTATTTTACCGATATTATTACTTTCGACTATTGCCGGGGAAATAAGATACATGGGGAATTATATATAAGTATTGAAACTGTTGAGGCTAATGCGGTAGAATATGAGCAAGCTGTTTTAACCGAATTACATAGGGTTATCATACATGGAATATTACACCTTTTAGGTTTTGACGATCATAAGAAGGAAGATATTTACAGGATGCGTGATGCCGAAGATAAATCGTTAATACTACTTGAATCATATTGGTAAATATACTACTATAGATAAGTAATGCTTATCCTACAGAGAGTTGCGAAATTATTTATAATACATTTCCAGATCCGGCAAAATTCATTTGAATAATCCGGATAAGCAGAGAGTGAAAAAGCAGATACAATAGTTCAGAGTTCACCGTTATGACTGATTAATCCGGATTTATCAGGGAATGAGGCGGTAATATAAACCGGACAGGATATAAACTTTTTAATCAGTGATTAAAATAAGTTGAAACGAGAGCGAAGCGGCTACTATCGCTCTAAAAAGTTTTAGGCGTATGAAATATGATATAATAATAATAGGAGCAGGGCATGCCGGATGTGAGGCGGCGGTTGCTGCCGCCAGAATGGGGTCCAAAGTTTTACTTATAACAATGGACATGAACAAGATTGCCCAGATGTCATGCAATCCTGCAATGGGCGGAATTGCAAAAGGACAGATCGTAAGGGAGATCGATGCTTTGGGCGGATGTTCCGGCTTGGTTACCGATGCAAGCACTATTCAGTTCAGAATGCTTAACAGATCCAAAGGGCCTGCGATGTGGAGTCCGCGTGCTCAGTGCGACCGGGTATATTTTTCTTTTAATTGGAGGTATATAATTGAAAATACTGCAAATCTTTTTCTTTGGCAAGATGTTGTAAATGAGTTATTGGTTGAGGATAAGAGGGTTAGGGGTGTTTCAACGGTTATGGGTGCGATATTTCGGGCGGAGCTGGTGGTTATTACTGCCGGAACGTTTCTGAATGGCTCATTATTTATAGGAAAAGAGAGTATTTACGGTGGAAGGATAGGGGAGCTTGCTTCTTACGGTATAACTGAAAAGCTCACGGAATTTGGAATAACGGCCGGAAGAATGAAAACCGGTACACCGCCTCGCCTGGATGCAAAATCTATAGACCTTTCAAAGCTGGAAATTCAGTATGGAGATGAGAGTCCATGCCGATTTTCTTTTTTAAATAATCCTTCTCCTGTACAGAGAGGAATTAAGCAGATGTGTTGCTATATGGTGCATACGAATGAAACGGTACATGATATTTTAAGAGACGGCTTTAAAGATTCTCCGCTTTTTTCAGGTAAGATACACGGGATAGGCCCGAGGTATTGTCCCAGCATTGAGGATAAATTAAGGACGTTTGCAGGCAAGACATCTCATCAGCTCTTTCTTGAGCCTGAGGGTTGGGATACTCACGAATATTATTTACAGGGCTTTTCTTCATCGCTTCCTTTAAAAACACAACTTGCGGCTTTAAGAAATATTCCGGGGTTGGAGAGGGTTGAGATTTATCGTCCTGCGTATGCTGTGGAGTATGATTATTTCGATCCTACTCAGCTTAAACAGACTCTTGAGTCTAAAATTATAGAAGGACTTTATTTTGCGGGACAGGTTAATGGTACTACCGGATATGAAGAAGCTGCCGCTCAAGGCTTAATGGCCGGTATAAATGCTTCTTTAAAAAGTAAAGACAGGGAGCCGTTTATTCTTAAACGTGATGAAGCTTATATAGGTGTATTAATAGATGACCTTATAACAAAAGGAGTGGATGAGCCATACAGGATGTTTACTTCTCGTGCGGAATACAGAATATTACTCAGGCAGGATAATGCCGATATGCGTCTTACTGAGTTAGGTTATAGGATCGGTCTTGTAACGCAGGAACGTTATAAATTAACATGCTCCAAATATGAGACGGTAAAGAGGATTACTGAGATACTGGATACGGAGTCTGTAGAACCGGCTAATATAAATTATTTCCTGGAGACTTCAGGAACATCGTCTGTTTCGCAAAAAAAGAAAATATCCGAGATTTTGTCCCGGCCTCAGGTAACGATAAACAAGTTATTGCAGAATGTTCCACAAGGAACATTAGTAGAGGGTATGATAAGTAATACGGTAAGTAAGTTTCCGGTTTCGGATGATTTTGTTCCCGAACCGGGAGAGAATACTCTGAAGATGAGATTGCCTTATAAGCCTGAGTTTTTTTCCGGAAGAAGGAATATCATGACGGCGGATAGTTGTAATGAGGATCTATGTAAGAGGAATGGCCCTGATTCGAATTTTAATGATTGCCGGGAGGCAGAGTGCGAAGGAATGCTTTTAGAAAAAGGCAACTCCCTTTCCGGAGGGATAGAATCGTCCGCATTCGGTTTCCCTCCCGGCCATCCGGATATAGTTTGCTGTAAATTGTCGAATATCCCTTTTATACGGCCGGGGAATTTGAATAACGAGATATTGGAAAGCGTGGAGATTGCGGTAAAATACAGAGGGTATATAGAGCGTGAGCAGAGGATCGCGGAAAAGATTCTGAGACTTGAGAATATTTTTATTCCGGAGGATTTTGATTTTTCAAAAGTAACATCTCTTTCAATGGAAAGCCGGCAGAAACTTATACGGCACAGGCCTGCTACTATTGCGCAGGCATCACGTATTCCCGGAGTTTCCCCGGCCGATATATCTGTATTATTGATTTTCTTTGGTCGTTAAATATAGCACTTCTCTATGCGAGTAAATGATCGGGAATTATATAACATATATTGCAAATGTTCTACGTGGAACATTTGCAATACTTTGCCTTGTAAGTTGCTCTATTTTAGCAATATAAGTGGTGCTACTTTTATTTTTTATGCACTGAAATATTTTTCTGGGATATAGAAGGGTAGTTTTTAGTATTATAGAG
>CAYVED010000106.1:0-5562 GCA_964449975.1 uncultured Muribaculaceae bacterium | reverse complement strand
ATATGAGTTAGCTTCTGCCTCTACGCGAATAGCTAATTTAACTATAAAAAATAGTTGTAAAACTAAAATATTTAGTTATATTTGCGGAAAATAAATAAAATTTAGAATTTATGAACTATACTAAATCTTTTATCCTGCAAATAACTGGTATTTTATTTGCTTTGCTGTCGGTTTCATGCGGAAAAGATCGGGGTGCGATACCTGTATTTGATGTAAATAAAGATTACCCACAGAAGGAGTTTGATTATGAGGCGAATTTTAATAACGTTTATATTCCGATAGAAACCGATAGCATTATGATAGATGCTGCGCGCGTTATCTATATATCGGACGAAATGAATATACTGCTATCCCGGAATGAGAATAAATTTATTTTTATCGACAAGAACGGAAAGATAGTGAAGAATTTTTGCAGGAAAGGGAAAGGCGGGGATGAGTATCTTTCAGTTCAGGATGCTTTTTATGATCCGCTGCAAAAAGAGTTTTTTATTCTTGACAGTAAAAGGGAAAGGATACTCATTCTGGATGATAATGGAAAGTATCTTAGGGATTTCTCTGTTTCAAAAGGGCATAATATATCTGCAATTATGAACCTGAACGATAATTATTTTATAACCTATAATTGTAGCTTGGGTATGAGGGAGGACGAGCACGGCTCTTATTCCGTAATGTCGAAAAAGGATGGAAGTATAATTAAGGATGTTGTTATACAAAGCGAGGGAAAGAAACGTTATCCCAGCGTTATCAATCTTCCCCAATATATTTCCGTGATAAAAACGAAAAATATGATTCCCGGAGATGATTATGTAGTATTGAGCGAATCCTACTGCGATACCGTTTATACTATAAACAGAAAAGATCTTTCATTAAGTCCGATGTTTATAAAATCCCCGCCGTTTAATACAATGCCGGACAATGATAAGTTTTTTATAGAACCTTGTATGGATACTCCCGATTATACTCTTTTTGTAAAACTTAATGTAAAATATGATGAATCGGCTGCAAATTCGCAGTGGGAAGAATTAGTATATGATAAAAAAGAAAAGAAATTTTATAAAACAAGTAATAAGTATCCCGATGAAAAAAAATATGGTCCGTTCTGCCGGGCAAGCTATAAGTCTTACGGATCATTAGGATATACCCGGGATATTATCGAACTATATAAACTTCAGGAGCAGGGGTTTTTAACAGAGCCTCTGAAACAGATATTATCCGGGGCAGATGAAAACGACAATCCGGTATTGGTATTAATGAATGTAAAGTAGAAAAATTTTAAACGTATGCAAAAGAATTTGCCGAATATTAAACTTACAGCTAGAGAGGAGGAGGTTATGAACCTGTTCTGGAGCGAAGGAGCAAAATTTGTAAGGGAACTTCTTGATTTCTATGAAGATCCTAAGCCTCATTTCAATACTCTTTCTACAATAGTAAGAGGGTTGGAAGAAAAGGGTTTCCTTTCTCATAACGCTTACGGAACCACTTTCCAGTATTACCCGGTTATTTCGAGAGAAGAATTTAAGAAAAACACATTGAAGGGTGTTATAAGTAAGTATTTTAATAACTCTGTTTTTAGTGCGGTTTCGGCCCTGGTACGGGAAGAGCATCTTTCCGCGGAAGAATTAAAAAAATTGATTGATTATATAGAGAAAAAGTAATGGGAGCATTTGTCGTATATCTTGTTAAGAGCTTTTTTTGCCTCGCATTTTTTTATCTTTTTAACAAAATTCTGCTTGGCGGTGAGACATTTCATAAAATGAACAGGTGGATGTGGCTTATGGTTATACCGCTTTCACTTTTGTTGCCTTTGTGCGGGTTCGGGATGGATAATTCGGATATAAAATCAATTTCCGGAGATGGAATAGAGCTACTTGCCGGGTTGCATGAATTGCCTGTTGCAGGAGCCGATACCGATTCGTCCGATATAAGAATCTATTATTTGGCAAAAATTTTAATATATATTTATTTTACGGGAGCGATATTTTTTGCTTTCCGATTATTATACAATTATATAAGACTGATACGGAGTGTTATTTTCTATAATAAAATAGGAAAAGAGGGAGCGAAGGAACTTACCGGTATTGAAAAAACGGTATTGTTGAAATTGAAAGAGGATAAAAAGGCGATAGGATTGAAAAAAAGGGTATATATTGTTTTGCTTGAAAATAATAAAACCCCGTTCAGTTGGATGAACTATATATTTATCGGGAAAGAGGATATGGAAGAATGCGGGCGGGAGATTTTAAGGCATGAACTTTCTCATATAAAGAATAATCATTCTTTCGATATAATTATAGCAGATATAATTCTTGTATTCCAATGGTTCAACCCGGCAGCATGGCTGCTTAAACATTCATTGCAACAGGTACATGAGTTCCAGGCGGATAATGCTGTCGTATTATCTGGAATACAGTTAAAGAACTATCAATTATTATTATTGAAAAAAACTGTCGGGAAAAGGATCTTTTCGATGGTTAATAGCTTTAATTACAGTAATTTAAAAAATAGAATAGTTATGATGTCTAAAAGAGAATCAAGTAAATGGGCATATATTAAATATTTATATGCTCTGCCTATGGCTTTTGTCTTTATTTCTGCTTATGCTTCGCCTGCCGTTTCTTCAAGGTTCAGTATTATAGAGAGCTCTTATATTTATATGGATGATAATCCCGGTATGCCTGAAATCAGAAGTAAAATAATAGAATTGCCTAAACCGTCGTATGTTGTGAGCGGAAAAGTTATAACGGAATATGAGACGTCCGGAGTTGATAAAAACAATATCAAGCCTGAAAATGAATATACCGGAACATTTACAAAAAGCGGTTCCGATATGATATTGCTGGAAAAGGTATATGTTCCTCAGGTAGATAAAGACATTGCAGTTTCCAATGGAAAACAAAAAGATATACGTATGAAAATTAAAATGGATTTGTCTGTCGGGACGGCATCTAATGATACTATCAGTAGAGTAAGTAAAGGTATATTGACTATTAAGAAGATAGAGGGGGACAATTTTCCGCTGATAATAGTTGATGGTAAAGAAGCCGTTGATATTATGCATATTTCTTCAGAAGATGTAAAGAATATTTCCGTTATAAAAGATACTTCGGCAAATTCCATTTATGGCGACAGGGGTAAGAACGGAGTTATAATTATAAATACCAAAACAGCCGGAAAGAAATAAAAATGGAGATTATGGCATTTATTTTGTATATAGTTTATATGTAGGTAAAAAGGAAAAAGGTTATATTAAATAAAAGAGCTTTGGTATTTTCATCAAGGCTTTTTTATTTTCTCCGATTTCCTGTTTCTTATTCAAATATATCAAATACTCTTTATCCGGATTAAAAGAGGCATCATTCAGAACTGTTTTGTTTCTGTTCAGATAATCTATATAAACCGGGTGGGTATCGACAAAAAATCACTTTGCCGTATCGGATACAGAAATGATATTACCTGCCGCATATAGCGGAATGATTGCTATCTGGTTAAGCGAACTGAAATTTTCTGCGGAACACCTGATGCCAGACCTGGATTTTTTCTCTTCCATAAATAGGTGCATACTTTTCATAGAGCCTTTGTTGCCGGATTTAACCTCTATGGGTATGATATCTTCACCTTGCTGAATTATGTAGTCCACTTCGGCATTGCTATTTTTCTCTTCACGTTTCCAGAAGTAAAGTTCGTTCTGCCAATAACATGACCCCGACTTTTTAAGTTCAAGCCCAACGAATATCTCAGCTATTGCCCCCTTGTTTATAGCTTCAAAATCGTCCGAGAGAATAATGCCTGAAATATTCAATCCCAACAATCGCTGAAAAAGGCCGGTGTCAAGGGGTAGCATCTTTCTTTTTTTAGGGTTTGCCTCTGCTCCAAGAGGAATTCCATTAGCAGAGGTATGCGTTACAGGAATGACAAGCCCTGCCATTATCAATAAATTAAGAGCCTCCTTAATCTGTTTCAAATTAGCTTCGGCGGCTCCCGTGTATTGAAACTGTTTGCTTGCGTTCTGAACAACGCTGTCAAAGACTTCGGAAATCCGACTCGAAGGTACTTTTTTCTTGTATTTCGAGAAATCATCCCGATAGGATATAATTAAATCATCCAGTAACATCATACAATCCAGCATACTTTTTCCTGACACGAAAGATGACACTACTTCCGGCATTCCTCCTAATATCAAAAATTTTTTTAGCAAAGACAGGGCTTTGTTGTGAATAGGTTCCATCAATGGTTTTTTCGCATTTGCTTTTTGAATAGCCTCCCATAGCAGCTTATTGTTAGTTGCTAAAAGAAACTCTTCAAAACAGAAGGGGTATACAAACATTGACCGTACCCGGCCTACACCGAAAGATGGTAACTCTTCCAGCGCAAATTCTAAAAGTGAACCGGCAGCTATCAAGTGAAGTTCAGGATATTTTTCATAAAAATACCGTAGGGAGGATATTACAGGAATAGATGCCTGTATCTCATCAAAAAACAATAATGTTTTACCCGGAATAATGGGGGTGTCGTAAAGGAGAGAGAGATTCTCACAAATCTCTTGTGGGCTCAGATTCTTCTCAAATAGTAATCTCATATCACTCCTTTGATCGAAGTTAATCTCTATGAAATGGTCAAATTGCTCTCCTAAATGTCTTACCGCAGAAGATTTACCAACTTGGCGAGCTCCGCGAAGAAGTAATGGTTTACGATTACTCTCTTTACTCCATTGTAGAAGTTGAACGTCTATTTTACGACTCAGATACTTGCTTTCCATTTTTCCAATGCAAAAGTTGGCTTGATTTTCCGAAATTCCAGTGCAAATATAGCTATATCTTTTCGAAATTCCAAACATACAAAGAATATACCTATACTTTTCCAATCCGTAAAAACCTTTATCATATTTATCGTACCGTAAAAATTTTAAAGGCTCCAATGACAATTATCTGTTTTTGATAATTTCCAACAACTTCTCTAATACAGCATCTTTACCAGTCATATACTCCCTGGCTACGTAGGGAATATGAATATCCGGATGAAGAATGCCATCTATGGCTTTGGTGTACTCATCGAACTCTGTTGTTGAAATTCCTGTTTCATACAGAAGAGAATATGATAACGCATTGCCTGCAATTGTCTCACCATATTTTAGTGCATTACGTAGCAGAGGCTCTCCAACTATTGTCGCAGCATCGTTATACTGCATAATATTAACAAATGAAGCAGCAACCGAACCTGTATTTTCACTAACAAGGATATAATAAGTTATTCCATCTATAAATTTACTATTATCCAGTTTTATCTTCTTTATGACATATTCATCTGGAATATCAATATTCTTTCCAATCATATCTTTGGTCAAGAAATCATAGTCCCTCAAAGTCTTCTCTGATACCCTTAGCTTTTGTCCTTTCAGGTAATCAATAGATGGTTTATTTATAAATATTGATAATAATTTATCAAAACGATCTCCACTTCCACCAGGATTACGTCTTATGTCTATTATAACATTTTCGATACCTTTCTTTTTGAATTCTTTGATTTCTTTTGTTACAATCTTAATCAATCTACTATTATCACTAT
>CAYVED010000105.1:0-5665 GCA_964449975.1 uncultured Muribaculaceae bacterium | reverse complement strand
CGGTTCCTCGTCCTTCCCTACTCTTGCCGTAATGGCTTCGAATACGGGTTTTATGAAAGGCCAGGCTTTTACATCGCCTCCGGGCATTATGGAAGGGCCGTTCAATGCTCCCTCTTCGCCGCCGGAAACGCCGCTTCCTATAAACAGTATGCCTTTTTCTCCCAGTTCTTTAACTCTTCTTTCCGTATCGGAATAATTACTGTTTCCTCCGTCTATTATTATATCCTCTTTATCCAGATAAGGCAGCAATGTACTTATGGTTTTATCCACGGCTTCCCCGGCTTTCACCATAAGCATTATCCTGCGCGGTCTCGACAGGGAATTACAAAAATCTTCAGCCGACATAGCTCCGTAGAAATTCTTTCCTTTACCGCGTTCCCTGATAAAAGAGGTAACTTTATCTGTAGTACGGTTAAATACCGATACCTTAAATCCGTTCCGTTCAATATTCAGGGCAAGGTTTTCGCCCATTACGGCCAGACCTATTAATCCGAAATCACTCTTCATACGTTTAAAAATTTTTTAATTATATTTTTCTCAGGCGGCTCAGGATGCAATGCCGCTTTTAATCGTTGGTATCCGGTCATTAAAATGAATCCGGACATATCCTGCCAGGCGCCGGTTTGCAGATTATTCCGCCTTATTTAAATTATACTCTTTTACCTTTGTTGCAGCGGACTCGTCCAGACACCAGATTACTTTTCCTTTCACA
The DNA here is from genome assembly GCA_964449975.1 of uncultured Muribaculaceae bacterium. Classification (GTDB taxonomy): domain Bacteria; phylum Bacteroidota; class Bacteroidia; order Bacteroidales; family UBA932; genus Egerieousia. The sequence continues at coordinate 4,953 of CAYVED010000105.1, read as the reverse complement.
GGCACCACATGTGTTGCCGGTAATGATAAGTCGTTATTTATAAATATTTTATATATTATTTCGCTTTTATTTTCCCCTGTACATAAAAAAATAATCTCACGGGCATTATTTATGGTATTGCCGGAGAGTGTTATCCTTTGTTGTCCGTTAGTTGGATGATTTACGATTTCCAGCGCCTTGCAGGTGGAAAAAGAGGCGAGGTTATCCGGGAATATCGAGGCGGTATGCCCGTCTTCCCCTAAGCCTAGAATTATTAGGTCAAAACGCGGGAAACCGTTGACGTATTGTACATTATGCTTAATTTTCGTCTCCGTATCTTCCAATACCTCATCTGTACGGGAAGAAAAACGGGAGGGGAATACACTGTTTTCACCGATAATTCCGTTTACAACAAGCTCCCTGTAGAATTCCCCCCAGTTGCTTTCGCGGCTTTCGGCGGGAACTATCCTTTCGTCTCCCCAGAAAAATTTTACTCCTTTCCATGCCTTAGCCCCTTTTTGCCGCATTATTTTAAAGAGAAGTTTAGGGGTGCTTCCTCCCGATAAAGCAACCGTTCCCCCTTGTTCTTTTCCGGCAAGTGCGGAGAGCCTGCCGGCAACATAGGTGCATGCTTGTACGGCATCGTCGAATATTTTTATTTCCATATAGCTATAATTCGCAATATATTTCGCTGTTTGTTAGGTTTTTACAAGGGTGTCTCCAGTTGAAACCGTCTTTATGCACGAGTCTTTCCGCCTCGTCCGGCCCCCAGCTTCCGGCAGGATAACCATATATGGGTATACTGCCTTTCTCCCATGCGTCCAGTACAGGTTGCACGAATTCCCAGGTTGCACGGACGGCATCGTTTCGCTGATAAAGCGTTGCATCGCCCATCATACAGTCGTAAAGTAACCTTTCGTACGCATCTGGAATATGTACCTTGCTAAGCGAAGAGTAGCGGAAATCCAGATTTACCGGTTCCACATCAAAACCGCTTCCGGGTTTTTTCATTCCTATTTTCAGTTGCACTCCTTCGTCCGGTTGTATCCTTATAATTAACTGGTTGCCCCTTTGTACGCTATCTCTTTCATGCCCGAATATTTTATGTGGGGTTGGCCTGAAATGTATTACTATTTCTGTCACTCTGGCAGGCAGGCATTTCCCAGTGCGTATATAAAACGGAACATTGCTCCATCTCCAGTTGTCTATATAACATTTCATAGCCACATAAGTTTCGGTTTTTGAACCGGCGGCAACTCCCTCTTCCTCCCTGTAACCCTTATAATTTTCCCCTCTTATCTGTGAAGATGTATATTGTCCCCTTACGACAAAACGGGAAACTTCTTCCGGCTTCATCTTGCGCAGTGACTGGAATACCTTTACCATTTCGTTCCGTATAGCTGTTGCTTCTCCGGACATGGGCGGTTCCATTGCGACTATGCCCAACAGTTGCAGCAGATGGTTCTGGAGCATATCGCGTAAAGCTCCCGCCGTCTCATAATATCCCGCACGCGAGCCTACTCCAAGGGATTCCGCCGATGTTATTTCCACGTATTCTATATAATTCCTGTTCCAAAGGGGTTCAAAAACGGAATTTGAAAAACGGGTTACCAAGATATTCTGTACCGTCTCTTTTCCCAGATAATGGTCTATCCTGTATATCTGTTCCTCCGTAAAGAATTTTAGTAACGTGTCGTTCAGTTCGGTGGCACTGGCGAGATCTTTTCCGAACGGCTTTTCGATTATTACCCTTTTCCATCCTCCGTCCGTACATGTAAGTCCGGCATTATATAAGTCCCCGGCCACCTGTTCGTACATAAAAGGGGGGATTGCAAAATAATATAAATAGTTTGCTTTGCAGACTATCAGGTTTGAAATCTGTTCCAGACGTTCTTTGAGAAGAGTATAATCCTGCGGAAGATCCGGTTGCGCTTTCTGGTAAAGAAGGCGGCTGCAGAAACTTTTTATCGTTTCGGCATTCCCTGGATTATCCTCTTTTGTATACTGCTCTTCCAGGACATTTTGCATTGTCTCTTCGAATTCTTTGTCGGTTAGGACTTTACGCCCTGTTCCCAGTATTCTGAAGTCCTTGGGAAATATATCTTGCCGATATAGATCGAATAATGCCGGGATAAGTTTGCGCGATGCAAGGTCTCCCGAAGCTCCGAATATAACCAAAATGAATTTTTCCGGTTTATGCATAGATTTTTATATTAAAACAATATTAAAATATCGTTTGTTCGAAGGTAAAGGAAAATCCTATTTGCCGAGTATAAGCTCAAGTATCCCGTCGAACATGGAAATTATACCCAATACGGCAATTACTATGCCGGAGATACGGTTTATCATTATAAGCTGTTTTAATCTGAATTTCCTTCTGAAAACGTTTATAGTAGTGCTTAGAGTGAACCACCAGATGGCCGAACCTATGAATACGCCCCATAGTATAGTTACTATGGAAGATTTCTCTACATTATCGCTTATATTTATTCCTACCGCAGCAAGCAATCCCAGGATAAGAAAGATCGCCCCTGGATTTGTAATAGTCATAAAAAAAGCTTCGAAAAAATCTTCTACATGTTTCCTGTTGGTATTTTTCTGCCTGATCTGTTTAATAGGGTTCGTAAGGTATATCTTTAATCCTATCAGTATTATGATTATTCCGCCTATCAGCATTACCCATTCGCGGTTTTCGTCTATTATCTTCTGGATGAATGCAAGCCCCAGCAGGGAGATTGCGGCATAAAATGTATCAGAAACCGATGCGCCCAGCCCGGTTATCAACCCGGAGTTACGTCCTTTACTCAATGTCTTTTGTACACATAATACTCCCAGCGGTCCCAATGGGATTGAAGCTCCTAGCCCAACTATGATTCCTTTTATAAAAGTGATCAGCATTCTGAATTTTATATTTCGTATATTTGTGCGTCTGATACAAGGTATCGGGATGCAAAAGTACTATTTTTCCACCTTAAATGAAAATGGAGATGTCTAAAAATAGAGAAAAACTCGCAATAAAACTATGGATGCTGGCTTTGCTTTCTTCCGTTCTTATGTCGGTTCCGTTTATGATACCGCATACCGGGCTTGTGGCCCTGGTCGGTTTTATTCCGCTTCTGGCGGCGGAACAACTGGCGCGTGATCATAATAAAAGGTATTTCTTTTTAATATCCTATTTTTCATTTTTCGTCTGGAATTTTATAACAACCTACTGGATATGGTTCGCAACGCCGCCGGGGGCCGCCGCCGCTATAATACTGAACTCTCTCCAAATGGCGGTAATATTCTCCCTGTTCAGATGGATGAGAGGTATAGCAAAAGGTTTCCTTCCTTATATATTCTTAATTATAACATGGCTGGCATGGGAACATTCTTATTTTACATGGGATATTACCTGGCCGTGGCTGGTGCTGGGCAATTCCTTTGCAACTTCCTTAAAATCAATACAATGGTATGAATTTACCGGGTCGCTTGGCGGGTCTTTGTGGATACTTCTTGCCAATACTCTGCTGTTCAGGATTATAATGCTTAAAATTAAAGGAGAGCGGACAATCGCTTCCGTATCTTCGCTGGCGGCGTTAATAATTATTCCCCTTATAATATCCCATATCATGTATTACGGATACGAAGAAACTCCGCGGCCGCGTAACTTTACCGTACTCCAGCCCAATATCGATCCTTTCAACGATAAATTTTCCGGGCTTACCCAGAACGAGCAGGATATGATATTGATAAAACTTATGAATAAATCGGCGGAAACTCAGGGAAGGTTGATTCTGGCGCCTGAAACATTTATAACTCCGGAGTGGAACGCCCGCATAAGGGAAGATATGCCCCTGTCACATTCTTCCGTAGCAAGGTTCCATAATTTGCTGGGAATGTATAATACTGCAGATTCGTCGGGGAATAAGGGAAATACCTCCCTGATTATAGGAGCCGTCACCGATAAATTATATAGTTCCGTTTCCGCTCCTACGGAGACCGCCACCAGTACAGGAGATAATACCTGGTACGACAGGTTTAATGCTGCAATATTTATGGATAATCAGGGGAGATACGATTATTACCATAAATCCAAGCTCGTTATTCTCGCCGAGTCCAATCCGTTTATAAAAGGGCCTTTTAAATTTGTGGATAAGCTGGTATCGGGCATCGCAGGAGGAATAGGTAATTTCGGGACACAGCCCCAAAGAAGCGTCTTTAGCGCTCCTGAAGATGTAAAAATAGGTATAGCAATATGTTACGAATCTATTTTCGGAGATTATTACAGGGAATACGTGCTCAAAGGTGCGAATGTGATGGGAATAATTACAAATGACGGTTGGTGGAGAAATACCGCCGGACATAAACAACATCTTTCTTATGCTTCGTTAAGAGCCATAGAGACCCGCAGGGGAATCGCCCGCAGCGCCAATACGGGAATATCCGCATTTATAAACCAGCGGGGAGATATAGTATCGCAAACCGGCTGGTGGGAAGAATGCTATCTTAACGGGACACTTAATCTTAATGATAAAATGACGGTATTTGTAAAATACGGAGATATAATCGGACGTGTAAGCAGGTTCGTGTTTTTATTATTCATACTTATGGGAATAGTAAGAAAAATAAGTAAAAAATATATAATAAAAGAAGCCTGTTAAAATTTTTACGAGTCCATTTTCAAAAGTACCGGCTTTATTTTTCGAGTGTTCGGCAAGGCATAATTCCCTGTTGACTTTATGCAAAGAATCTGAAGTAAATACTAGGGGAATAATAACTTAAAAATAAATCTATTAGATATTTTTTCATAACATTCCGTATTTCGTGCGACATGTTATTGTTTTAAGCACAAACTAATATCATAACTGAATAATTGTTCATTATTATCAAGCCCGTATAGAATCTTATTATTCATATCCACAGCAAAAGAAATTATATTAGTTTGGAACTTTATTTTAGCTAAGGCATCACCATCCCAATTGAAAATATGTA
>CAYVED010000104.1:0-5896 GCA_964449975.1 uncultured Muribaculaceae bacterium | reverse complement strand
ATTCAAGGTACGGGATTGGTCTCCGGGTTTCTTAATGTATTCTCTCATAAAAACTTAATTTTAAGATAATGGTTAAAAATAAGGCCTTATCGCGAAGTTTTATTTCGTCATTACAAAAAAGATGCAGTTTTAAGGCTTTATATATATTTGAACTGCTCTCCGGAAGTTGGACGCCAAACTTTAGGAGAGCAGTTTATTTATGCGGCATTCAGTTGAAGAAAAGCTCAATATCGTGAGCAAAGTCAAGGTTAAAAAGAAAGAGCACGGAGCAACACCGAACTCTTTCTCAATCTTGTTAATATTTTAATCCGTCCAACTTTTTTTTGGTACTTCGCTATTCTTACAGAAGATTATTCAGCTTTATCCCACCATACAGGGTCGCTCCAGATAGGGTCGGTCATTGCCAGCGGATTGGAAGCCATAAGATTTTTGTTATTATAGTTGCTTTCGTGTGTACTCTGGCTGTATCTCCGGAACCAGTATCTTTCATCCGTAGGTGAAGTTCCGGTGATTTTGTTGGTTGCAACAAAATCGTACGGTCTCTTATAATCTACATATACGACTCCAAAATCTGCGATATTTCCCGCACTATAATTGAAACGACGCATATCGTTCCATACTTGGACATTAGGGCCTAATGCAATTATTTTCTGTTTCATAAGTTCTGCCATGGTAAGTTGTGCCGGACTTTGCGCTACTGCCGCGCCTGCCATATAAGCATCTATGTCGGCCTGAAGCATAGGTTTCTGGTCCGGATTAACGGTTCCCTCCGCCTCCCAGGCTTGAAGTTTGATTTGCATTCTGGCAAAGTTCGCTTTAATTCCATCCAGATATGCAATATGAGCGTTGATTTTATCGCCTTTCCTCATATAAACTTCGGCTTTGATAAAGCACATTTCTGCATAAGTCAGAATATCGGAATCGGAAGTAGGCCTTGCATAGAATGTACCCGTACCTATTACGGCATTTGCAGTCGCATTTGCGTAATAGTACATATCAGTAGCCGATTTCCCGCTGGTGGCAAGACTGTTCGCCCTCATATTTACATAAATGGTATCGCCGATTCTTTTATAATTTGAACTGTTTATGTAGAAAGATCCTTTGGGATAGGTGACTTCTACTATAGTCCCGTCGACAGTATAAGGTTTCTCCAGGTTTGCGATAAACGTATTTCTTGCAGCCTCATCTTCAATGGTATATTTTATCTTCACCTCTTTGACTGCATAAGAAGCATTAATAGGGCCGCCCTGCGGCCTTACATCCGAGTTCATCACATCGACGCCGGCATCTCTCAACCACCCATTACTTATAACTTTTCCGTTCGCATCGGCTTTCACGTTAGTCATGGTAGCCGGAAGCAACTTGGATATGCGCGGATCTATCACTTTCGAACCACCGGTATAGCTGTTTGTCAGAAGGTTCGCATACCACCGGGTAGTTCTCTGAGTTGTTCCGTAAGAAAGACAATCCCATATCTGTGAAGTCTGATAAGGGTCTCTGACGGTAACATTAACGGCATCTCCCTGTACGTTATAATGTTTCATAATGGTATTATCGGCGTTTGATTGGGGTGCGTTTGCAAGGGCTGCCAGAACAGCATCGCCGTCGTATTCTTTTTTCTTTGAGATCTGGAGCAGGTACCTTGCTTTTAGTCCGTAGCACAGTTTAAGCCACTTGTTGACATCACCCCCGTTCCAGGAGTCGCCTTTTTCAAAAGGAATCGCCGCAGCGCTTGTCTGTTTCATATTGAAATATTCAATCGCTTTATCCAGATCGGCCATACATCCTTTATATATCACGTCTCCCTGATCGTATGTAGGGGCAAAATTATTTTCCTGTGCGGCCTGGGTATACGGGAGTTCGCCATATAAATCCAGCATCAGGAAAAAGCCCATTGCTTTAATACAGTAAGCAGCTCCTATATAATGGTATGACTCGCTCTTTTCGGCCCTGTCGATAAGAGGTTTGATATTCACATAACCTCCGAGATACCAGTTCTGATAGGAGGTTGTACAAATATTCTGATTCGGATCCCATGATGCGGTGGAACCGTTACCGGGCGATGTGCTATTCAGGGTAAATAATCCGGAAATAACGCTTGCACGCATGCTGGCATTTCCCCATGCGTACATATAGTAATGTTGTATCCAGGGAAGCCTTATATCCACTTCCGCGCTGGTTTCATTCGGACTGTTAGGATCTGTATTCACGTCAAGCCATTTATTACATGATGTAAGTCCCAGAACTAGCGCTACAATCAAAAGAGTATTTAATATTTTTTTCATAATTATATCTTTTTAAGAATTTATTAGAATGTTAGGTTTATACCGAATGATACACCTGCCGTAGCCGGAATACCGCAATAGTCTATACCCATTGAGCCTGATCCGCCCGTACCTGAACCGGAAACGCTGACTTCGGGATCCATTCCTTTGTAGTTTGTCCACAACCATAAATTCGTACCGGTAAGGGTAGCCGTCATTCCTTTGATTACATTCTGTTTTCTGATTATGTTGGAGAAATCATATGAAAGCGAGAGAGAACGCAGCCTTAGCCACTTTGTGTCAGTCATAAGGTTGGCGGCGTTGGTTGCATAGTTGCTCCAATATTTCTGAATCATTTTTTCGCCGCTTATTTTCGCGCCTTTTACTATATATGTTTCCCCTCTTTTATATGTATAAGAAACAGTTTCCCCGCCTTCTTTGCCCAATACGCCTGTAACGGTTACAGATTCCCTGTCAAGTGTCTGCTTGCTTAAACCTCTTGTTATCAGGTAATATTCGGTTCCGTTATATATATCACCGCCTACCCGGATGTCGAACAAGAATGATAAATTCCAGTTTTTGTACTGAAGGCTGTTGTTAAATCCGCCTATAAACCTGGGCTCCCTGTTCCCGACAATATTGGTTGTCTTGTTCGTTACTTTGTATAGGCCGGTAGCCGGATCTACAATGTAATTACCCTGGCTGTCGGTATCCCATTTATCTCCTGTGAGTCCCAGGAACGCACCGCCGTTGGGAATGGAAGCCGCCTTTGCACCTCCGCTTTGTACGTCGGTTACATAAAATAAATCAACTCCCTCTACGAAATCGCCGAGCGTACCTCTGTTTCCCGATAAGTTCAAAGTCATATCCCATGTAAAATTCTTTTTGGCAATCGGAGTTCCGGTAATGGATAGCTCCATTCCTTTGTTTTTTACCGAACCGCTGTTAAGAGTAAGGAATATATAACCTGTAGATTGTGCAAGACGAGGACTTACGATCTGATCTCTTGTTTCACTGTTGTAATAGGTATAATCAAAACCCAATCTTCCGTTAAAGAATCTCATTTCCAAGCCCAACTCCCATGATCTCTGTCTTTCTGGAATCAGAGAGGTAGAACCGCCTGTCCAGTTGTTGCCGACACCGATGAATCCTTTGCTTACGGTACTTGACGGCCACAGGTAAGTTCCGGTAGAATACGGATCGGCATCTTTACCTACTTCGGCCCAGGAAGCCCTGACCTTACCGAATGATAATACTTTATTCTTTGGAAGAAGTTCCGTGAACACAAATGAACCGCTTACAGACGGATAAAAATAGGATCTGTTTGTTTTAGCCAGAGTTGAAGACCAGTCATTACGTCCGGTAACCGTCAGATAAGCTATATTCTTATAAGCAGCGCGGAATTCCCCGAATGCTCCTACCAGCCTCTTCTGGGACTTGGTATCCGATAAGCGTTTGTTAACATCCAGAATATCATTGAAAGATATAGTTCCGCCAGGTTCTCCGTCTATAACAAAATCATATCCCCATCTTGAATAATTTTTTCTTGTAGTAGATTCTACCGTATGACCTAAAAGAAGATTCAAATCCCATTTTCCTAAAGTTTTATGGAAATTCAGCATAAGGTTCGATGTAACATATTCATATTTTACATCGGATGTGCTCAAACGTCCGTTCTGATATTTTTCTTTCACATTACCGTTAGGTGCGATATAAGTATATGCATTAGAGCCGTACGTATCCAATCCGGCACGGTATACGATATTAAACCAGTTCGTTATGTCGGCGGAAGCATTGATGGCTCCCGTAAAACGGTCGGTTCTGTCTTTGAGTTTGTTTTTATTTATAATCCAGTAAGGATTTTCAGTCTGATCTTCCTGTTTCACATTGGCTGTAGGGAACATAAAATATTTCGTTCCGTCGTCATTCAGGTAGTGAGACATATCTTCCTCTCTCGACCATCCGTAAACGGCTGTCATGGTACCGTTTCCTCCTCCGTCGTATATACCGCCGGAAGTAAGGGTTTTATCCGTATTTGCGATCGAATATGCCACATTGGCGCCTACTTTAAATATTTTCCCTATTTTCTGCTCCCCGTTGAAACGGAAAGTAGTCTTGTCGTATCCCGTATGCGGTATGATACCTTTCTGGTCATACCTCGATGCAGAGATATAAAACGTATTGTTTTTTCCTCCTCCCGATACGCTTACACTGTTGTCCCAGATATTTCCGCCACGGAAGAAATCTTTAACATTATCATAAACCGTTCCTGTTATCTTATCTCCCCAGGAAACGGTTTTATTGTTTTCTCTTTCCAGTACTCCGGACTCATTGTATTCGCCGCGGCCATATATTCCCTGCAACTCAGGCAGTCTGTTGGCCCATGAGTAAGTATATTTTGAACTTACATTTACTTTTACAGTTCCCTCGCTGCCTCTTTTAGTCGTGATGATCACTACACCATCGGCGGCTCTTGAACCGTAAAGAGCGGCTGCCGCAGCTCCTTTCAGTACGGACATATTTTCTATATCCTCGGGGTTTATATCCATTACACGGTTACTGAAAATAGTATTGGTCTTGGTAACTCCGTCAGTGAGCGAATTGCCTCCGTTAGGAGTAGAGTTGTCATAAATAATACCGTCAACAACAAACAGCGGCTGATTGTCGCGGGTTTCGCTGGCCGAGTTGCCGCCTCGTACTACAATGGTTGATCCTGCTCCCGCTCCTCCTCCGGATTGGGTAATATTCACTCCGGCAATTTTTCCGGCAAGAGAGTTTACGACATTGGTATTTTTGTTTTTCAGTAGCTCTTTGGCATTCATTTCCGTTACTGAATATCCCAGGGCTTTTCTCTCCTTCTTTATACCCATTGCGGTTACGACAACATCGTCCAGCAGCACTGCGTCATCCTGCATCGTGACATTTATAACCGCCCTGTTGTTTACGGCCTCTGTTACATCCTGGTAACCCATGGACGAAAAGACCAGGATCGCATTGGCAGGAACATCCAGGATGTATTTGCCATCCGCATCGGTTGAAGTCCCGTTTTGCGTGCCCTGTATTAAAACATATACGCCGATAACCGGTTCCCCGCTTTTATCGGTTACGGTACCGGTTACCTTTACATTCTGTGCCCATACCGCTCCTAAAGAGACCAGGAGGGTGGCAATAGTCAGCACTACTGATCGTAAAGACTGACTGGAAATCTTCTGACTGAACATAAATAAAAAATTAGGTTAATAATAAATAATTGTTTCGTGGTAGTTTCAGGTTTATAATTTCAATTATAGGATTATCGGTCTGTGTGATTATTTATTATCCAAAAACGTTCGTTTTATATATACGGATAAACTCCAACCGACCGATAGAAAGTTCATCGCTTGTTATATTACATGTTAAAAAAACTGGCAACTCTAGGTTCATAAATTTTAATTATCGGGTTTTGTATTAATGAAAAATCATCTTCGTATTCAAGATTGTAGCTTCTTCATATACGGATAGCAGGTCTGAATGAAATACTAAGTGACAATATTCAAGGGAAAGCTATAGTTGTTACCAAATTATCAGCAAATAATGAAGCTAAGAAATATTATATGTCTGGAATTTATGCTGGAAATTATAGTGATTTTTCC
>CAYVED010000103.1:0-6067 GCA_964449975.1 uncultured Muribaculaceae bacterium | reverse complement strand
GAAATTTTTTTTGACAGTCTTCTCGGTTTTTGCTGTTAATCTGGCGTTTGCACAGGATATAACAGTTACGGGAACTGTGACCGATGCAAAGGAGAAGTATCCTCTGACTGGTGCAGGTGTTCAAGTTAAAGGACAATCCGGAAGTGCGGCAGCGACCGACATCGACGGAAAATACAGCATCAAAGCGGATCCTAAAGGCACTTTAGTGTTTACCTATCTTAACTACAAGACTATAGAGATTCCTATCAATGGAAGAAGTATCATAAATGTAGAGATGGAAGAAGATGCTATCATGCTGGAAGAAATGATCGTGGTCGGTTACGGTACCGCAAAAAAGATCAGTTCCGTAGTAGGAGCGGCAACAACAATCAAAACAAAAGTTTTCGAAAACAGACCTGTAGCCAGTGCAGGTGACGCTATGCAAGGCCAGGTAGCAGGGTTGCAGGTTTTCACCTCATCGGGAGAGCCCAGCGCAACGGTATCTATGCGTTTGCGCGGCGTAAACTCGATAAATGCGTCAAATACACCTTTATTTATTCTGGACGGATCACCTGTCAGCTCTTCGGTATTCACTACGCTGAATTCAAATGATATTGCGAACATAACGGTACTGAAAGACGCCTCTTCAACCGCTATCTACGGATCGCGCGCCGCCAATGGCGTTGTTTATATTACAACTAAAAAAGGTACAAGCGAACGTGCTACTATTAAATTAAATGCTCAATATGGAATCTCTAATCTTGCAAGAAATCCCCAGCATATGATGAATTCCGAAGAATGGTTCAGATTCAGGGAAATGGTAGAGCCTGGGTTGATTAATAATCAGCAATTCCAGGATCTCAAAAAGTTCCGTCTCGATAATAATATTAACTTCGACTGGAGAAAATGGATCCTGAGAGAAAATGCACCTACCGCCAGCGCAGATTTAAGTATTTCAGGCAGAAATGACCGTACGGACTATTATGTATCTTTCGGAGGATTCTCGCAGAAAGGTATAGAACCATATTCAAGTTTGGCTAGGTACTCCGTAAGATCCAACATAAACTCCAAACTTACCAACTGGTTGAAATTCGGGATAAACTTAGGATTAGTTTACCAGGAAACCGAAACGGCAGGATATTCTACAACAGGAAACTCCGGATCTAATCCTATGAATATTGCAGACTGGTCGCTCCCTTACACAACACCTTATAAAATACTTCTGGGAGAAAACGGCGAATTTCTCGGATTCGGTGAAGAAGAAGATAAATTTACAGATACAAACAAGTGGAATTACCATTACCTAATGTCCGTACAACCAAGTTCGTTGAACCATATCAGACTAAACGGCAACACTTATCAAGAAATCATGCCTATTAAAGGCTTGACACTAAGAGCAGTACAAGCTATTGAAGGGTATGACCGCCGTTCTACAAGCAAAGTGCTGCAAAATAAAGTAGGCTGGGCGCCAAGCGCAAGTGAAAGATTCGACAGATTCTACCGTCTTACCGCGACCAATACCGCCGAATACAAATTCGATATTAACAGGGCACATAATTTTGTGCTGCTGGCAGGACAAGAGGCTATTGTAAATAAATATGATTATTTCTCAGCCAAATCATCAGGAATTACAGATGACCGTACCAATAACGTAGACCAGGGAACTAAATTTGAGAAGCCGGGCTATTCTTTAACAGAATCAGTATATAACTCTTACTTCGGACGTTTATCTTATGATTATAACGAGAAATATTTCTTTGATGGCACAATAAGGAGGGACGGTTCCTCATTATTCGGTTCAAATAAAAGGTATGCTACATTTTACTCCGTAGGAGCCATGTGGAATATTAAGAAAGAGGGATTCATGAAGAATTTGAGCTGGATTAATACTTTACAACTTAAAGCATCATACGGCACTACCGGTAACTCCGGTATCGACGAATATCTTCCGGACAGTATCTTAAAAACATCTTCATTATATAACGGCAAACCTACCTGGTTTATCAACAACCCTGAGAATCTCAATTTAACATGGGAAACCATAGAAAATCTTAATATAGGTATCAATGCGCGTTTATTCGACAGACTAAATGTTGAAGTAGAATTTTATAACAAATTAACCAAAGATATGCTGCTGAAAATCCCGTATTCTTTTGCTACAGGATTCGGCGGAGGCTGGGGTAATGTCGGCAACATGAGAAACAGAGGTTTTGATGTTACATTAAGCGTAGATATACTTAATACCAAAGATTTCTACTTTAATGTATCCGGGAACTTTAACTATAATAAAAATGAAATTACCAAACTATTCGGCGGACGCGACGAGTTCGTTGTTGCCAATACCGGTATAAAATATCAGGTAGGTAAAGCATTAGGCGATTTTTATTATGTAAGATATGCGGGAGTTGATCCTGCCACAGGTAAACAATTATGGCTGGATAAAAACGATAAACTCACCACAGCCTTCAAACAAGAAGACGCCATATTTACCGGCAAACAAAGATACGCTCCTTTCGCGGCGGGATTACAACTCGATTTTGCATGGAAAGGCATATCGGTAAATGCCGGATTCTCAGGGGTATTCGGGAAGTGGGTTATTAATAACTCCAGATATTTCATAGAAAATGCAAACTTTTCCAGCAATACTAATATGTCAAAGAAAATGATGGATATATGGACTACTCCGGGACAGGTAACATCAATCCCGAAAGCAGGCGAAACTTTACAATTCGATACCAGATTCCTGGAAAACGCCTCATTCGTACGTCTGAAAAATCTGCAAATATCATATAGTTTCCCTAAGACCTGGATGGAAAAAACAAAAATTCTAAACGGGTTGAGAGTGTACGCTATAGGACGTAATCTGTTTACAATTACTCAATATACAGGATATGATCCGGAAGTTGATTCCAATCTTCAATTAGGCAACTATCCTAATACAAGGCAGTTCTCATTTGGTATTGAGCTAACATTTTAATATTTAACTAGATCATGAAAAAATTAATATACACAGTATTATCTTTAATATTTTTGGTTACCTCCTGTAACCTGGAAAAGAAGCAATCCGGTGCAATTGATATAGGAGATGCTGTAAACTCACTTCAGGATGCCGCCAATGTGAGAAACTATCTTTACTTGCGTCTCAGAGGCATGTATGCCGGTTCATACATCTATTTTAACGAATTAAGTACGGATATATTCCATGCTTCTACAGGCTTCGGCAACAGGGGCGGTACATATTACAGATGGGAGTGGGTATCCACCGAAAGTATCGCAGAAAGTTTCTGGTCATACAACTATTATACAACGGCCGTAGCAAACTTCCTTTTAGAGAATATGGAGAAATTAGACCAGTCTAAAATGACCGACATCCAAAAAGATTCATTAGCGATCTTTACAGGGGAATGCCATTTCTTCAAAGCTATCACAATGTTTGAGCTGGCTCAAAGATATTGCGATGTTTATAATCCGGCAACCGCCGCGAATATGCAAGGGTTAATGCTTGTAGATAAATACAGCCCCACATCCGATCCTTCTAAATATCCGGGCAGATCATCCCTCGCCGATACTTATACGTATATAGACCAGAATATGACAAAAGCTGCCGGAGCACTTAAAGCCGTTCCCGGAAGTACAGGCTCGTTATTCCTTACTTCCGATGCCGTTTCGGCCATGCAGGCAAGAATAGCCCTGACAAAAGGGGATTACGACAACGCCCTAAAATATTCTACCTCACTAATAACAGCAGCGAAATATCCGTTGATTAATAACAATGAAGAAGCCTTTAACAATTTATGGACAAATGACAGCGGAGAAGAATGTTTAATGCAGTTATATGCGGATTATACGCTCAGTTCTCTTCCGTCGTCCCTTTCCTACGGTTATATAAGCAGAGCTGCCGACGGTAAATATTCTCCGGATTATATTCTGGAAAAATGGATTGTAGATCTGTACGATGAGAATGATATAAGATTTAAAACATGGCTTCAAAAACAAACTCTCACTTACGGTTCTATTAAAGGCGATGCATACATCCTTGCCAAGTTCCCTGGGAATCCTAAATTACAAGATTCTAAGAAACCGACATCCGACTATATCAACAAAATCAAACTATTCAGAATAGCCGAACAATATCTTATAGCAGCAGAAGCCCTTGCACGCAAAGGCGGTAATGATGCGCTTGCGTCAAAATACCTGAACGATTTAAGAGAAAAGAGAATTAAAGATTATAACAGACAAGATTACAGCGGTACGGTGCTGATTAACGAAATTTCCAAAGAGAGGACAAGGGAACTTATCGGCGAAGGATTCAGGCTTCTGGATATAAAGAGAACCAAAGCGGGCTTCGAACGTTCAAAAGCGCAGAACGTAGATATTATCAGCAACGCCGGAGGAACAAATACCGAATTTCTGAAAATAGACGCTTCCAATTTCAGATTCCTGTGGCCGATACCTCAGGCCGAAATCGATTCGAACCCTCAAATTCAGAATCAACAAAATAACGGATATTAATAAAATAAAAAATTTTGTCTATGACACTATTATTAAATATAACAAAGAGATTATTCTCAATAGTAATGCTGCTGAGTGTTACGTTGTCCGTATTCTCATGCGGAGATGATTTAAAAAATGTCAAATATCATCCCGACAACAATAATATATCTTTCCCGTCGGAGTCGGAAACACATTTGCTGCCGATAGAGAGCAACGAGTTCAATGTTAAGATTGTACGCGGAATAGCGAATAATGCCGTCACAACAGATATTCAAATCGACGATACAAGCGGAATTTTCACCCTTTCCTCACCGACGGTCTCTTTCGCGGCAGGAAGTTTTGAAGCAACCATTGCAGTTAAATATACCCCTTCAAAACTTGCTTTCGGTAAATCATATCCTTTCAAAATCTCTTTTAACGAGAAAGATATGGCCTTAACGGGAATAAATAAAACTACTGTTAATGCAATGCTGAAATTAGAATATGAAGAATACGGAACCATATCCTGTGCCAGAGGCAGCTTCTTTGGATTTATGCCTGCAGAAAAACGCAATTTCAAATTACTGCTTGCCAAACATACCACTAATTGTTACAAAATAGAAAACCTTTACAACGGGGGTACGAATATTGAGTTCGTAATAAATAACGGAGGCGTAACTATCTTTGTTCCCGGTTATTCTTATTACGCTAACGACGATGAAGTAGCGGGATATCCTTTCCACAAAATAGCAACAGGTATCTCTCATCCTACTTACGGAATAGTAACGGCATGGCTGGCCTCGGAAACTAAGAAAGTTTATTGCACTGGACTCGGAGCAGACGATAAGCTTATCCTTAATAGTATTATGTTTATCGACACATATTATACGGTTAAACAAGGATACTTCGGATGGTTTGCGGGAAATAGATCGGATGCCCTTAAAGTGACGGCCGTAAAATAATTTACATATAGGTAAAATATCAAAAGCGTCCGGGCTTATATGCTCTGGACGCTTTTTTTCAAAGGCAATAATTAAAATATACCATTAAATAAAAAAATACAACGTATGAAAAAAATACTTATGATATTGATTTTAGCCTTAACCGTTGCCGGGCCGGTACAAGCTCAAAAGAAAAAACAATCCAGAAACGAAAAAATCGCAGGGGCCATCGCCCGGCAGATGATGGATAAGAACCTTATAATATACATTACCAACGTTATGTCCGACTGGGGAAGTCAGAATTATCCCCAGGGATTAAAAGTTACCCTGATTAACAATAAATTTACCTGTAATCTCCCGTTCCAGGGTTCTTCCAGGGTCAATACCTACGGAAGCCAGGATTTATATATAAAAGCAGAAAACGCACCGGTTGAAATTTCAAGTAATTTTAATAAAAAAAAGAATTTTTACGAAATTAAGTTTAACTTTACAAGCGAATATGACAATGAAATATTCAATGTCATTATGAAAGTATTTACGAACGGTAAAGTTTCAATCGAAATCTCTTCGCCTAAGCGTTCAATTATGAGGTACAACGGAGGGATACAGGTAATGATATAATTTAACTAAATATACCACCGTATGCGAAAAAACTTATTATTAAAAGTAATCAT
>CAYVED010000102.1:0-6115 GCA_964449975.1 uncultured Muribaculaceae bacterium | reverse complement strand
GTGGGCCCAACTGGGCTTGAACCAGTGACCCCCTGATTATGAGTCAGGTGCTACTTACCAACTGAGCTATGGGCCCGGAAAAGAGAGAACTCCTAACCTACATAAAAAGAGTTCCCCCTTAGATTATCAAACTTTTATCTCTACTTCCACACCGCTCGGAAGCTCCAGTTTCATAAGAGCATCTACAGTTTTAGGGGTAGAACTGTAAATATCAAGAAGACGGCGGAAAGAATTCAGTTCAAACTGCTCGCGGGATTTCTTATTTACAAAAGTCGAGCGATTAACAGTAAAAATCTTTTTGTCTGTCGGGAGAGGAATAGGCCCACTCACAATAGCGCCCGTAGCTTTTACTGTTTTTACGATTTTATCGGCGGATTTATCCACCAAAGCATGATCGTAAGATTTCAATTTAATTCTTATTTTTTGGCTCATTGTATATATTATTAACCAATTTATAATTCTTTAATTATTCTTCGTCGTCGCCAAGTTTCTTATTACCTGATTTCTCGATTACCTCCTTAGCCAGGTTCATAGGCAACTCCGCATAATGGGAGAATGTCATAGTACTTGTAGCCCTACCTGACGACAGGGTTCTGAGGATAGTAACGTAACCGAATTGTTCAGCCAAAGGAACTTTAGCGTGTACGATTCTTGCGTTGGATTTGGAATCCATGCTTGTAATCTGACCCCTGCGTTTGTTAAGGTCGCCGATAACATCTCCCATATAATCCTCAGGAGTTACAACCTCAAGGGCCATAATAGGCTCCATAATTACAGGAGTTGCTTTAGGTAATGCCTTACGGAAAGCCTGCCTTGCACAGATTTCAAAC
Organism: uncultured Muribaculaceae bacterium; assembly: GCA_964449975.1. Classification (GTDB taxonomy): domain Bacteria; phylum Bacteroidota; class Bacteroidia; order Bacteroidales; family UBA932; genus Egerieousia. The sequence goes on along the minus strand of CAYVED010000102.1, from coordinate 5,285 downwards.
GAAAGAGCATCGGAATCGACCGCATGGAACGAACCGTCTTTAAGTTTTACTTTCATAGAAGTTACCTCATATCCTGCAAGTACTCCGTTCGCCATAGCTGCCTTAAATCCTTTCTCAACCGAAGGTATGAACTCTTTAGGAATATTACCGCCTTTCACTTCGTCTATGAACTGTAAACCGATAACTCCTTCGTCGGCAGGTCCTATCTCTACTATTATATCGGCGAACTTACCTTTACCGCCGGACTGTTTCTTGAACACCTCGCGATGTTGAACAGTAGAGCGGATAGCCTCTTTATAATTAACCTGAGGCGCACCTTGATTGATCTCGACACCAAACTCCCTTTTCAGGCGGTCTACAAGAATATCGAGGTGAAGTTCACCCATCCCGCTTATAACGGTCTGCCCTGTCTCATGATCGGATTTAACGGTAAACGTCGGGTCTTCCTCCGAGAGTTTTCCTAACGCTATACCCAGTTTATCAAGATCTTTCTGAGTTTTAGGCTCAACCGCCAATCCTATAACCGGATCAGGGAACGTCATAGATTCCAATACTATAGGGTGATTATCAACGCAAACCGTATCACCGGTACGAAGTTCTTTGAAACCTACTGCGGCGCAAATGTCTCCCGCCTCTACGAACTCTATTGCATTTTGTTTGTTGGAGTGCATCTGGAACAACCTCGAAACGCGCTCTTTTTTACCCGAACGGGTATTAAGTACGTAAGAACCTGCATCCAGTTTACCCGAATAAGCCCTCATGAACGCAAGCCTCCCCACGAACGGATCGGTAGCGATTTTAAACACAAGCGCACAGAAAGGCTCTTTAATATCCGATTTCCTTACCTCTTCTTTCTCCGTAACAGGATTTATACCTACGGTATCTCCTTTATCGAGAGGAGAAGGAAGAAATCTCATTACGGCATCCAGAAGGAACTGAACTCCTTTATTCTTAAAAGAAGAACCGCAACAAATAGGAACGATAGCCATATCTATGGTAGCTTTTCTGAGAGCCGATATTATTTCTTCTGCAGAAATTGAAGCCGGATCATCGAAAAACTTCTCCATAAGTACGTCATCATACTCTGCAGCAGCTTCGATAAGTTTGCCTCTCCATTCCTCACACTCGGCAAGCATACTTTCAGGAATATCCCTTACCTCATAATTAATAAGTTCTTTGCTCTCCTGATCGTAGAACATGCCTTTCATTGCAATAAGATCCACAATACCCTGAAACTTATCTTCTGCACCTATAGGAAGACAAATAGGAACGGCTCTTGCGCCCAGCTTATCCTCCATTTCCGCAACCACGGCAAGAAAGTCCGCCCCAACACGGTCCATCTTATTTACATAAGCTATTTTAGGCACCCTGTATTTATCGGCCTGTCTCCATACGGTTTCCGACTGCGGCTGCACACGCCCCACAGCACAGAAAGTAGCTACAGTACCGTCAAGGACACGCAATGATCTCTCCACTTCAACGGTAAAGTCTACGTGACCGGGAGTATCGATAAGGTTTATCTGATACTTCTCGCCACTATAATTCCAGAATGCGGTAGTCGCAGCGGAAGTAATAGTGATACCCCTCTCCTGCTCCTGAACCATCCAGTCCATAGTAGCGGCGCCCTCGTGAACCTCACCTATCTTGTGAGTTTTACCAGTATAAAACAAAATCCTCTCGGATGTCGTGGTTTTACCGGCATCAATATGAGCCATGATACCGATATTTCTAGTGAATTTTAAATCTCTTGCCATTGAATCTCCTTAGGTACTAAAAACGGAAATGCGCAAATGCCTTGTTAGCCTCGGCCATTTTATGCATATCCTCTTTTCTTTTGAAGGCAGCGCCTTCGTTATTATATGCAGCTAGTATCTCTGCAGCTAATTTTTCTGCCATCGAGCGGCCGGATCTTTTGCGCGCATAAAGAATCATATTCTTCATACTCAATGAAATTTTCCTCTCCGGACGCACCTCTGTAGGAACCTGGAAGTTCGCACCACCAACCCTGCGGCTTTTAACCTCAACCTGCGGGGTGACATTTTCCAATGCTTTTTTCCAAATTTCCAGAGGAGCCTTGTCAGAATCTTTCATCTTCTCGCCAATCATGTTGATTGAATCGTAAAAAATAGCATAAGCGATACTCTTCTTCCCCTGCAACATAAGATTATTTACGAAACGTGTAACCAGCACGTCGTTGAACTTAGGATCAGGAAGTAGAATCCTCTTTTTAGGCTTCTGTTTTCTCATTTTCTTAAAACTTTTAAATGATTAATGACTTACTTCTTAGCTGGAGCGGCTTTTCCTGCCTTAGGCCTTTTAGCGCCGTATAACGAACGTGATTGTTTACGTCCATCAACGCCGGCCGTGTCTAATGCCCCTCTAAGAATGTGATAACGTACTCCGGGAAGGTCTTTAACCCTGCCGCCTCTAACAAGAACGATAGAGTGCTCCTGCAGGTTGTGTCCTTCGCCCGGGATGTAGGCATTCACCTCTTTTTGATTTGTCAATCTAACACGTGCAACCTTACGCATTGCAGAGTTAGGTTTCTTAGGAGTTGTGGTGTAAACACGTACACAAACTCCTCGTCTTTGAGGACATGCATCGAGCGCGCGTGATTTGGATTTCTCCACGATAACCTCGCGGCCGTTGCGTACTAACTGTTGAATTGTTGGCATAAATAGTTGTTAATCTTAACTTTATACAAAATCCCGAATTAAACGGGATGCAAAGGTAAAACTAATTTCTTTAAATCCAAAAATTTATACCGCTTTTTTCGCCGTAAATATATGATAATTATCAGAATCCCGACAAATTTCCGCATTATACAATACTCGATTTTTTTATTTATAGAAAAAATATTATTTTTGAACGGCCATTAAAGCTATTTATCAGCACTAACATAACTTTTCCCCTTATACAGTACCCCCGGGAAACAATTTGGCCGGAAGAGCCGGCTGCAACAATTTTTTCTTTCATGTTCCTTTTGCACCTTGAAGTAATAATATTAATAATTTAAAAAATTAACACATGAAACCGTCCGGATACACAAAAGCGGTGCTCTGCATGATTTCTGTTCTTATAGCTTTTCAGCTAATTCTCTCATGTACAAAAGAACTTTTTAACAAACCCGATACGGAAGAATACAGAAGTCTTCCGAAAATTCCCGACGACTTCAATGTAAACATGCCTGTACTACTAGATAAATACAATCTCCTGCGTACTAAATCGGCTGCAAACAATAATTTTTCGTATTTTTTACATGATTCATTACTAATTAAAGAAGAGACGAGGGTATTACTATTCGATCAGAACAAAATAGAATTTACCCAGATTCCAATACGAACGGATACTCTCTATGCGGCCATTTCAAACCGGATAGATATGCTCAGTAATTCCGGCTCATGTTTTCCCCTGAAATCATACTATATAAAAAGGATAAACAAAGAAAAAAATATCCAAACAGAATTTATCGTTACATTAATCCCAAAAGGAAAAGATCATCACGCTTATCAGAATACCGACTTCCTGGAAAAACCGAATTTTACAGGTATCGTACTCTATTCGCGTCTTAACGGTAAATTTTTCAAAATAAAAAATTACAAAAAAGGGAAAATAACCGGGAGCAGAATATTTACCGAAGAAGAACTCATTAACAGGCAGGGAAAAACAGAGTATGTTATAATATACAGTCCTAAATTAAAAGTCATGACAAAATCCAAAGACTCAGAAAGGAAATGCCCCTATTGCGGTATGGAGTTCGATCTTCCGGCAATTGTGGTTTTCCCTAAAGACGAAGAAGCGGAGGAGCCTTTTCCCGAGTGGCCGGATAATATTGAAAACGAAGGAAATAATCATGACTGCAGCGCGGCCGGCGATGCGGGAGGAGGAGGAGCAGAAAACAATTCCGGAGAAGGAGAAAATGCAGAAGAAACTGAAACTCCTGAGGAAGAGGGAGGCAGCGGTTCAGATGAAGAAGAGAAAGGGCCGGAATACAGCGTGATACTGTCCGTTAACAACCCTAAAGGAGGAAGCACATCCGGATCAGGCACATACGAGGCCGGAACAACTGTATCTATTGGAGCAACAGAATATTGGGGGTATCGATTCACTCACTGGAACGGCAATGTTTCAAGCGAACAGTTTCAGAATATTGTCTTATCCGCACATGTTACCGCTACCGCCCATTTCAATCTGCTGCCTCAATGCAAAGATATTAACGGAAATAAAGCCAACCCCTTAGGAAAAATGGAGCTGGCGCCTGCCGGAGGCACAAATATTCCCGGAGCCACTTTCGGCGACACCCGCATAGACGAAAACGGCCAGCCTAAAGAACACGGCGGATTAGACCTGGCAGGACCGGAAGGAACTCCCATTTATTCTATGTTCGAAGGAGTTATAGATGAAAAATATGTGATAGAACAGCCGAATAAAATAGACGAAGAATACCCCGAAGGATATACCGGAAATCGAAATGACGCCGGTAACCGTATTTATGTGAACAGCCGTATTAATGGGAAAGCGGTAAAAATAGGATATTGTCATCTTATGGCTGGAGACCCGGTTGCCTTAAATCCCCGTACCGGAGAGATATTTGCTCCCGGAGATGAAGTTCTTCAGGGGGAAATCATCGGATATATAGGATATACCGGAAATGCCAGTCCCGAACTACCCCATTTACACCTGATAATTTATGAAAACTGGGTTAAAATTAATCCCGAAAAATATTTAAATGCTACAATAACCACCTCCTCAATAAATATTTTAACACCCTGTAATAATCAAAACTCACAAAATAATTAAAACGTATGAAACATCTTTTTATAAAATTTCTGACAATTGCTGCAGCCGGCCTGTTCTGCATAAATACGATCTCGGCTCAAAATAAAGAAGATTTCACCTATGATATTAACGGATTAATATTATACAGGAGATATACAACACAGGAGATAATTAATAAATTCGGAACTCCTTCGGCTTATGACCCACTTACCCCGGACACAGGAGAGGGACAGGAAACCAGAAGAGAATTCTTTGAATATAATAATAATGAGTTTAATATTTCATTAGACGGAAACGGAAAAGTAGACGGTGCATATATTACAAGCCCCAAATATGCCCTCTTCAAGGGATACCTGAAAGTGGGAGATAATATCAGTAAATTAAATTTATTACATCAATTAGGCGTGGGAGTATTAATGAAAAACAAGTGGGGAACGTATAACTTTTTTATGGGAGATAACAGTCTGATGTTTAAATTAGATAATAATAATCAGATTGTTTCTATC
>CAYVED010000101.1:0-6314 GCA_964449975.1 uncultured Muribaculaceae bacterium | reverse complement strand
GAATAACTTTTAATATCGATATGCTCTCCTAAATAAATCTGGGAATGCGCGCTAAAGCTAATAAACAGACCTGCCACAAAAACGTAAAAAAATATTATCTTTCTCATAACTTTGTTTGTATAAAGGAATATGCTAATCCTGTTTGGTCAGCAATATCCCGTTGGGTATACTCCAGCCGGGAATACGTTTTTTACGCATATGCTCGTCATATTCGGGATCGACTCCCTGACCGAAATTCTCCCATATTATAAGATCGGTCTCATCTTTGAGGACAAGCTTGATACGGGGTTTACCGCCCTGTCCGCCGGATATATACTCTATATAACAATCGCTGCTGGTCTTACCGGTTTTAGTATCTTCGAAAGAAACACTTAACATAATTAGATTACCTACCTCATCCATTTTTATAGGATTTGCTAGCATAGGCATTCTTAGTTCGTTTTTGCACGGAAACATATCCATATTATCGATTACTACAGCCCCGTTCTTTATATATCTATAGGTTCCTAGAATTTCATCTAAATATACACTGCTGTTTGCCATACTCCTGGCAACGGTATCCTTCAATTTAATAATCAAAGTATCCGACGGGGTCTCATATTTCCATATACCGGAATAACTTTTAATATCGATATGCTCTCCTAAATAAATCTGGGAATGCGCGCTAAGGCTAATAAACAGACCTGCCACAAAAACGTAAAAAAATATTATCTTTCTCATAAATTTTTGTTTTAATTCTTTATACAATCTTTCCATATTAAATTATTTTCCGTCGCCGAATATCTCAGACTGCTCCAGATTTCATTTTTGTTATCCCCCCGTTTTGTATATAAAGTAGACAGACCTATACTGTCGGCAAAAAACGGAACGGCTTTTCTTAAATATGAATTATAATCATTTGAATAAGACATATTCTTTACGAAATCATCAATATCTCTTTTTATTATTTTTTTTGCCTCATCTCTGCTTTTACTTCTTAGTTTCTCAAAATACCTGTTAAATTTTTCAATATCGGTAATATTAAGCGATATAACGCCATTATCGGTAACTACCCCGAAATGAAAACCGGACGGCGATGTATAACGTTTTTTTAAGAACATAAGGTATAAGCCTATCAGATCTCCTGGACTTAAACAACAATATCCGCTGGGATGCGTGTGATATATCATCGAATATTTTATATTATCCTCATCCGGCATAGGAATACTGGTGGAAGTTCCTCCCGTCATTTTATAATAACTTCCGTCCTCCCTGCGGGCAATCCCTTTCTCAACAGAAGAATATCCTCTGCGCAAACTATCTATTTTACTCCTCAGCAGACTATCGGATGAAAATTTGGCCAGTTTATAGCACTCCTCATTAGAAATATGCTGATACTTCGCTTTAAATGTGTAATCTTTCGTCATTGTTATGGTAAAAGTTTTAGCGGTACTCACTACCGAATTACCATTAAGCCAGCAATGAAAAATACAGGAATCGTTCGATAACGACCCGGCCGACAATAAAGCCTCGCCCCTCTTAGGATAATGAGCTGACAAAGAAAATGATCTGTTATCGCAGAATTGTGATATAATCGTAAGCGTATAGAATACCTCCTTTTCTTCTTCGGAAGGAGAACCTCCCCCGATAGGTATATCAGGGTCTTCCTGCTCCAGAGGCCGCGTATTTTCCACATAATTTATTACTTCCCAGAAACCATTATTAATGCTCCGTCTGTAAATCCCGATAACTACACATTCATTAAGTTTCCCGCCATCCACAACCGTCTCATCCTCAGGATCATTAGCCGATTTAACAATACTCCCGCCCGGTATTGCGGACGGAGAGTAAAAAGTTATCGTTCCCGACTTTACTAAAGAATCTTTCCTTTCCAATGAAGAAAAAGATATAAGACCGTTATCCAGCTCCCATACTTTTTTAAATTCCCCCGATAAACCGGAAAAAATTATCACTCCGGAGAAATCAGGCATGTTAAGAAATGAAAAATCGGGATTCCGTTCAAGTTGTCCGGAGGCAGGAATCATCGTTACGATATATTCTCTTTCAACGCCATTATAGCAATTCTCATATTTTATATGAAATATTCCGGCCTGTACAACCGCCTTATCTCCCAATTCCCCGAAAGAACAATACAGTACGCCTTTTAATGGGGTTTGCGTAAATATTCTGCCTGGTTTAACTTCTTCCTGATATACCTTACTACTATCGAGCATCGAATATGAAAACGAAAACGAAGGATATATATCACCGGATTTCGTATAAGGCAGTAAATTATACTTATTCAGATTTACCGGAAATATATACCGTACATTTTCCTGGTGCGGCTTTAAATCTGCTGATTTTTCCGTATTCTCTTTTATACACGCCGTAACCAGAATAACTATAATACAGAATAATAATGTTGTCCTTAAATTCTTAAGATATTGCTTCATAGTACTATGATAAGATTAAGGAAATAATTTTTACAATAATAATCATTATTATTGTATATCACAAATTTTTAATAGGAGCTGAATAAAATTCCTGATGAGAGTAATTTCCTCCGAATACTAATTTATTTTTTAGTCGTTGCGCCAGTTCTTTCTCTATTATACGATGCCGGGTAAAGGCCACATACTCATACTCTTTAAGCCCGTATTTAAACGGATTTCTCCGGAAATTATCAATAGCGCTATACATAAACTCCGTACCGGAGACTCCATCCGGTCTTTGCCATGTCACGCTCACTTTAACAGAAGCCGGGAAAACCTCGCCTTCCAATCTCTTTAGGGAATCGTATCCTGAATGGCACTCCCTCTTTCCGCAGGAAAAAAACAGTATTATCAGACAAGACAAAATAAAAATAATTTTTCTCATTAATATTTAGTGATTGAATATTAACGACATAAGATAGAAAGGGTATCATTAATAGCAAAACAGCCTTATATTCTATTATACTCGTGCATCAAATATAATCTTAAAAAAAGAAAAATTACAGATTTCTAAAATCTCATTTGTAAGCTATTATTTCCCATAAAACTCTACAGTAAAACACCTATCGCATACCGCACAGAATTTTACGTTTTCAAACTAAAATTTAAGGTTTCGGATTTGTATTTGCAATATTCATAGCTCTGTCGGGACCTAACGTGACAAAAGCCTTAACGGCATCTATGGCCCTGTCCTCAATGAAAGGCAGCTCTTTATCCTCTTCTGCTTTCCATTTGCCAAGAACATAATCCACTTGGCGTCCTCTTGAAAAGGCATCCCCTATTCCAACCCTTAAACGTGCGTAAGCATTATTTCCCAGGCATTCATTAATACTCCTGAGGCCGTTATGCCCTCCGTCGCTTCCCTGTTTGCGCATACGAAGCATTCCGAACGGAAGCGCCAGATCGTCAAGTATAACAAGCAGATTTTCCTGTTTTATTTTCCCGGCCTGCAACCAGTAATTAACAGCCTTTCCGCTCAGATTCATATATGTGGAAGGTTTAAGAAGCGTGAGTTTATGTCCCTTCACCGATATAACAGCGGTAGAACCGTACCTTCCGGAAATAAAACAGGTGCCGGATGCCTTAGCAAAAGCATCCAACACCCTGAATCCTATATTGTGACGGGTATCTGCATATTCGGCTCCAATATTTCCCAAACCTGCAATTAAAAAATTCATACCCGGAACAATTAATCTGATAATCGACTATTTTTTAGCAGCAGCAGCGGCGGCGGCGGCAGCACCCAAAGCAGCACGCGTCATCTTAACTGCGCACACGATAGTACTCTTAGGAGAAATTATCTGAACTCCTTCGAAAGAAAGATCTCCGGCAATAATTGTTTTACCCAACTGAAGTTTTGTAATATCCACAGGAAGCTCGTCAGGCAGTTTATCCATAGGGGCCGAAATTTTAAGCTTCCTTGATGAAACCATAAGCTTGCCGCCCTGTTTAACTCCCTCGGAGTTCCCGAATATTTTAAGAGGAACATCTATTACAACCGGCCTGTCTTGAGAAACCGCAAGAAAATCAACATGCAACGTCTCATCCGTTACGGGATGAAACTGCGCCTGGTGATAAACGCATTTGTAACTCTTACCATCAACCTCGATTTCTATTATATATGATTTAGGGGTATGGGTAATTAATTTTAACTCTTTGGCATTAACGGAGAAATTAACATTCTCTACATTCTGTCCGTAAATTATACAGGGAACTCCCTCATTCCTGCGGAGCGTTTTAAGATCCTGCTTGTTGCCTATTTTCCTGGCAACACCTTTAATTTTAATTGTTTCCATTGAACTTCTATTAAAAATGTGTTACTCAGTCCGGAGTTTCCGGACCCCATTGCACCAAAAAAGGTTTCAGTTCCCTTTTTGTGAAGCGCAAAGATAATCATTTATCTTGAACGGCAAAAGAATATATCCGTAATTACCGGTTAGTTACGGCAATCTTAATTTGAAATTAAAATCGCCCATTGAATTATCCGTATATTTTCCAAGCGGGAAACTCTAATAAAAACGTACGATTAATAATGACACTATGCAAAAGTATAATTTTATAAATTATAAAGCAAATTTTTATAAAACTCTGTTATTATCAGGAAATTCAAGGATATAGGATGTCTACAAGGTTATCAACTCAGGTGTCATTATTAATCGTACGTCTAAATAATGCGGATCTACAGATTAATATTACGCTTACAAATATTTAAGAATAAAACATTTAGTCACTGCTATGAATCTGCTTGAAAAGGTCCGGAATGCCAAAGAAGGTGAAACTATAGAGATCGGCCGTCTCACCGATTGTTGTAAAAGCATGAAAGAGCTGGAAGACATAGCAATAGAAATAAAACATAAAAATATAATAATAACATCGAACCAGCAACCCTGGATAAATTCGGATGTATTCGGATTATTACTGGGAGAGATACATAAAGTAAGGAACAAAAAATAAAAACTTTTATCTTCCCGTCTCTGTATAATAGGCAACTTGTAAAGTAAAACCTATTGTTTATCAGGCGACGTCATGCCTACTTCTTTTTCCCATTCGAAATTCCTGTAAAACTTTACCAAGTCCTCATTATATGGATTGGGAATATACGTACTTACTCCCGAATATTTTGACTTATCTATAATAATATCAAGAAACTTGTTGGTAGCGGCCTTATATATTACGGCTTTATCTAAAGCCAGTTTAAATCCGGCAGCCTCCTCCGCTCCGGCGCTTCCGGCTATCTGAGATATAAAATCGCTTATATCGTAGAACCAGTGTTTATTAGAACGGAAATAGCGTTGTACGCCCGTAACATTTAGGGGCTTTATGTTTTGCCTGTATTTTTCAAAAACCTTTTTAGCAGCCTGGGCAACGGCAGGGAGTTCGGAAGATTTCACTACCGATATTGTAACAGACCTGTAAAATTCATTGCTCATAGAATTATAATAATTATATACGCTTTCAGCCATTCCTTTGAGATCAGCAGGGCTTTTAAACAGATATTCCATCATTTTATTATAACAATACCCGGAAGTAAGCACCTCCGTGGGAGAAAATACGACATAATCGGTACTATCTTTAATCTGATAAGCGGTCTCTATCCCCCCCATAAGACAAGCATCAAAAATAATAAAGTTAAATTTCTGCGGAAGCGCTTTTACCAACTCCGTTATTTCAATTTCGGTGTTACCGGAATTATCGGCTCCGAATGATTTCACCATTCCGGCAAAAGGATCTTTTCCGTCAGGATAGGCAGGCCAGGGAGATAAGCGCCGGGAATCCCCCGTATCTCCGAAAGACCTCAAAGAAGCGGTTTTTCCGAATGTTCCCGACGAATAATATCCGGAAGGAAGCCAACCGGTTGCATGAGACCATAATATAAGTCCGTTCTCCTTGGCGGGAAACATTGTCGCAGTAACCTTAATAGCGCCGGTAACAGCATCCGGGGTGGCCGAATTCGTTTCCGGGAAATTATAAACCGTATCTTTTATAACTTTACCGTCCTGTCCCTTATACATTTTTATCAGCTTGGGATTCGAATTAAGCGTATGGCTGTAAATAACAAGATTCCCCTCATTTTCAGAAGGTACGAAACCTTTCTCCATCTCCGCTATATTTCTAAAAGCATCGAGTGATAAATTATTATTCGCAGCAAAATACAGCAGTACGGTCTTATCTTTTACAGGTCTGTAAGGAGGATCTTCATTTACGGGATCGCAAGATATAAACAGTATGCAGGAAAGAACCGCAAATAGAAAAAAACGCAGAAAAAAATAATACCTCTTATCTTTCATAACCATTATTAGATTTTTAAAACTTCTAAATATTTTATAAAACATTAACAGATAT
>CAYVED010000100.1:0-6547 GCA_964449975.1 uncultured Muribaculaceae bacterium | reverse complement strand
CGGAACAGCTAGCGTCTGCATAAGCAACTGGTCTCCCAATAAAGGAAAATCATGCGGATTCAATACCCATGTACAGGAATCGGATGAAATTCCCTGCGACTGGACTACCGGAAATTTCCAGTTACAGGTAAATATTCCTATAAGATCTGCATAAGCGCTTATTTTAAGGCTTATGTCGCTACCTAATCCTATTTGCTGCCCGGTTAAATACTCCATTATATGTTCCGGTATTACGGAAGAAAAATGACCGCTTGCAGATATGGTACCCTCAACACCGACTTTAATATCAAGATTGTCTTTAAAAGAAGGATTCTTAAAACAGGTATTCGGCAATAAATCTACGGTTTGCGCTCCGCGAATATCAATAACGCGTGCATGGTACTGGAGTTCATCCACTTTTGCCTTTCCTTCCAGCCGTACGGCCCCTATCATATGTATTATCAGATAAATATCCTGTTTCTCAAATAAGAGTTCCAGTTCGGGGGAAAGATTTTTATTTGAAGATTTATAAAGTTTTCCCAGATTCTTAACGATAGGAGTATTGCCGATTCTCACCGATAAACCCAGTACCTCCGGATTACATAACTTTTTCATTACTGTCATGTTCATGTATCCGAGAAGATTCCGTTCCGATATAATATCGTCTTTTTCTTCTAAAAAATTGAGTTTTTCTTCAAAATAATTCATAATATACTCTATATAAATCTTTTCAAATAATCCTGCTGCTGTTCATCGGAAAGGCTTATAAAAGGCGCGTTCCATCCCCCTACCCTTACCGTAAAGCCGGTAAACGGAGACAGTTTTTCAACAGGTTCCCTGCCTTCTCTTACTTCCCTACAAATATTATATGCTTCCCTCATCATATCATGATGAACTACGGATATGGTAAAAATATTCCCCCCCATATTGATAAATGAATCCAGCATGGATTCAATATATGTAGTATCCGGTTTCCGTTCCACACATAAATCCACTACCACGCCTGCCCCGAATTTATTCAAAGGCAATCTCTGTACGGAGCTGAATATATGACCTATTCCGTTTTTCACAGAACCGGAAACAGGCGAACAATTCGGAGCCACCGGATCGTTCCTTCTTCTTCCGTCGGCAGAAGCGGCAACCCCTTTCCCGTTAGAAACATATTGCCCGAACGTTCCGCTTCCTCCCGTGAGCAGAATATCGAAATCGGAGCCGAAACGCTCCTGCATGCTCATCCCTTCATAGCCTGCAAGACTTTTAAGCCGTTTAACTCTCTCGGCATCGGCGGCGGACGGTTTTTTAAGATATATCAGCTCGGCCAGTTTTTTTGTATTATAAATAGCCTCTCTTGAAATATCCAGCAGCCATGCGGCCAGATTATCAACCTCCTTTTCATTGTTCCCGAACTTAGGCAGGCTCAGAAGATACTGTCTGAAATCCTCTTGTCCCTCGAAATTCCCTCTCAGAATCTCTATCAGCCCGGCCAGAGTATATTTCTTATCTTCGAACACAACCTTTTTAATATTATAAAGAGCGTTCGCCGCATTAGGAACGGCAACGGATATTACACCGCCCAGATTATAGCCTGCGCCTCCCCAGGTTTTATCTTTCCCCCTCTCAAGACATTTTCCCAACAATGCCGAGAAAAAAGGCGTAGGGGTTACCGAACCGTCTATATTATAAAAATCATAAATACTCAACCCTATTTTATCCGTAAATATTCCTATTTGAGACTTAACGGAATCAAGAAGATCGTCGAAAGTTTTTATCATTTCAGTAGGATAAAAAGAATAGCTCATCTTCTGTCCCCTGAGCAAAGCCGGATTATTTGAAATCAGGCAACCGCCGTTCAGGGCGCATTCAAGTATAGTCAGCATATTTATCGTACCGAAAGTCCAGTCTCCTTTTGCATTTAATATAGGCTCCCAGCAACCGTCCACAACATAGTCCCTGGCCTCTTGAAGCGGAATCCCCGACGATACCATACCCGGAATAATCGTTTCGTCATTATATAACACAGGCATGCTGTTACATCCCGTATTAAGCGATTCCGCAATCTCTTCAAGGAGTTTTCCCGGAGATTCTTTATGTACCCTTACGGTAAGTACGGGAGTCGGCACGCCCGCGTTGGAACATGCTTTCAAAAATAAATAAGTACACCGGTTCGTAACATCATTCCCGTTCCTGTCCACCCCCCCGACAACAATATTCTGCATAAAATTATTAGCGCTTGCTATCTGATCCAGGAAAACGGGACTTGTTCCCAAACCCGTTCCGAAATCCAGATGATCCTGTCCGAGCAAATAATTAGTTGTAATATTCAATCTCTCCGATCCCTTAATAAAAAAACATTCAAGTAATTCTATCGCTTTTTCATCGGTAAGTTCCCCTTTTGCCGCCGATTTTTCATAGAAAGGTTGCAGAATCTGATCCAGACGGCCTAACGACATCAGATCCGAGGTACTCTGAAGAGCTAAATGAGTAAACCAAACGGCCTGCACTGCTTCATAAAAAGAACCGGCCGGTTTAGCGGGAACCTTCCGGCATATCCTAGCTATTTCGATAAGCTCCTCCTTTCTGACTTCATTATCGCATTTTTCGGCATCCCTTTCGGCCAGTTCCGCAAACCGGAGGGCATAGTCGATCACCGCTTTACAAGAGATAATTACCGAATTATAAAAATCTATCTTACATTTATCCGCGTCTTTATCCGCAAGCTCTGCGAGCTTATCCAATGCATATGTTATAATAGTGTCCAGTCCTTCATTCAATACGCGGCTATGATCCGGACAATTATGTCCGAACATCGATTCTTCGTCCCGGCTGGTCATAATGGAAAGTCTCCTCTCTTCTTCGGTCAAATAGCGCGGAAATACTTTCCCCAGACCGACGGAACCCAAAGGAATAGAACCTACGATCAATTCGTTTTCACCTATACTGTAAAGTCCCCTGGAATATTTTTCAGATGAAATGTATTCAAGCATTGTCCTGAATGCATGGGAACGTCTGATAATAACCGGTTCACCGGGATATTTCTTTGCAATATCCGGAAAAGCATCCTGCGGCAGCCATTCGCCGGATCTGTCGGATAATCCTTTCTTATACACGTTTTTTGCCAGTTCCTGCGTTCTTAACGTAGAACCCGCGTATTTAATTACTCTTTTCATACTATATAGTTTTTATGGTTATTTTTAATTTCTACTCCGTACTCTATAAATGTCCGCTCTACATTTGCAAAATCAAGTTTCCCGATATTTTTTAAATTTTCATTTTCTTCCGTGCCCAGGGCATCATTATATAATGACGTGTATTCATTATACCACATTATCTCTATCTCACGAATATTATAGTGACGTAAAAATTCACACTGCATCTTTATAACTTCGCCCGCATCCGTATAACGCGGAATTATCGGCATACGTATAATTATATCTGCATTCTTTTCTATCAGGAAATCGAAAAAGAGGTATATTTTATTATCAAAACGGTATCCGTTTTTCGTCCAGGGGTGCAATCCTATCAACCAGTGATCTACATTTCTATATATTCGACGAATAACCGGAACATCAATATTGCCCGACGTTTCCAGTGCGGTGTTTATTCCGTTTTCTCTACACAAATACAACAGCCTGTTTAATGCCCTATGCTGACAAAGCGGTTCGCCTCCGGAGATGGTTAAACCGCCGCTTTTCCGTAAAAGTTTTAATTGCGGCGATAATTTTTCAAATAATTTACCGGCAGTACTCGTTTTTAATGTATAGACCAAGGCGCCCGTACTCTCTCCGATGTCGGAATTTGGACATACCTCTATACATTTAAGACATTTCCTGCATTTTTTACCGGTATATTTATGTTTATCATTATAAAAAAAATGACAATGAGCGGAACATATTTCGACACATTTTCCGCAATTAATACACAACCGGTTGAAAAATAAAACAGGGGGATCGAATAACTTTGAATTCGGAGTATGACACCACGGACAATCAAGATGGCATCCCTGAAGATAAACCACAGTCCTTATTCCTGGCCCGTCATATTCGGAAGCCCAGTCTATATTGAAATATTTTAACTCATAGCTATCCATACCTGCGACGAGTTTAAACTCAGGGACATCTATGGGGGTCGAACCCATATCTCCGACAGCATTGCCGCCGTAGCTCTCCCGATTGAGCTAAGATGTCCGTTTCTTTATTTCCAGTTCTCGAAACTCAGTTTCCATCCGGAGCCTGAAACCATCCCGCGCAACCTGGAAGCGGAAGCCAAATCAGGCGCACCGGAACTGGCAATCAGGTCGCCTGAAGCGTCCGCACGCAAAGTTCGTCTTAACCTGGCCGGAGGCATTTTTACAAAAGTCTCTATCTTTCTAACCGGTATAATCCCCCGTACCGACCCGGCGGAACCGATATATTCAGGATAAAAAGAGCGTATGTGATCTCCCCTCGAACCGTTCCTGTTTACGCTACGGTACAGAACCAGATTAAAATCTCCGGAACAAAGCCTTACCTGTTTTCTGTCCCTGTTTGAGAACAGACCTTTTTTACTCTCGAAAAAAGCTACCGTTCCCATAGCAATTTCACATTCCGGACTGGTTCCTACGAAAAAACCGCCTTTAGGCTTAAAAAGTTCAGTTATAACATTACCGTTTAAATCCTTTAGTTCCCATAGCATCTGCAATGTTACTACGTTGGGATTATCAGGCCCCTGATTATCATTCAATCCGTAATTATATCCCAGATAATTTACACGTCCCGTTTTCTCATCCAGTAAAAATTTTATCCAGTTATGATAACCTGTAATTTCCCCTAAAGACACATCTTCTTTATTCGTTTGACCATATTGGCCTTCTCCCACAAAAACATGCTCGAACCCGCTGCAAAAACGCGTACTTCTGCCTCTGTACCAATTTGTATAAAGATTAAACCAAAGATCGAACATTTTCTCTTTAAATTGCTCTTTTATAGATTCTTTTAACTCCTGTTCTATATAATCCACAGCAAGGGCCATCACCTCTGTTTTATATATGGCTTCAAGAAAATCATCCATTTCTTTTAATTCTTCCTCCGTATAGACTTCGCTTTCCCTGAAATTAACAATATAATTATTCAATAACCTAATAAATTTTCCATTTATATCGGTCTGAAGTTTGGACTTATTTACAGAATAAAAAAGCGGATTATCGGCCAGATCAACACTGCGTCTGCCGGATGCTTTTATCTGCTCGTCCAATAAAATATCCGCAGCAGGCTTTTCAAATCCGCCGTTCGGCAATTTTCTGGAAACAGAAAATCTGTTTCTATCTCCGTTCCAAAGTTTTTGATAAATTTCCATGACATTACGGTTTAATAAGTTAATATTCTTAGATCCTTTTATCCTTAACAAGCCGCCAGTAATGGTAGCCCAGCGCCGTTAGTTTACAGGATTGGGAATTCATGGCTGCAAAATACATATATTCGGCATTTACAGGCGTAACCAATCCTATACTTTGAAATTTTTGTAAATTCTTGAATACCGCCACGTTTTCGGGCTTTGCATAAGGCTCTTTCAGTTTATGTTCTGCACCTTCCGAATTTGTATATTCAAAAGAGGGATCTAATGAAAATTCCGAGGTGGAATCCGGGAAATATTCGATGATTTTACGTAATATCTCTTTGGGTACAGGCGGATTAACTTCTCTTACAATGGTAAACTGCGTAATATTGGTCTTAAATACCGGTCTCTGATCCCATGCTCCAAGCGCCTGATCGATATATGAATAGATACTTCCGGGAGTTATGCGTCCCTGAACATCCGCCGCTCCTCCCTGCAATGCATCCAACAATAAATTGGTAAAAACGCCACGTCCGTTTACTTCAATGGAAACTTCGTCTTTTTTACTGGCTGTCAATATAGATATTCCATCTCCGATATACGCCGCTTTTCCCGTAATCTCCGGCGTACCCATTGCTCCCGAGTGGCAACAATCCAGGATAATGATTTTATTTTTTATCTTTGATTTGTTGGCGATGGTAAGTATTTCGTCCATAGAGACCCCTTCATCATATTTTTTATAATCGGGAGTAACTATATAACCTCCTGTATTACTTATATAACCGTGTCCTGAAAAATAAAAGAGCGCGGTGATTGCGTCTCCGCTGAATAAACTATCTATCATCTCTTTGAGAGCAGATTTTGTTTTTACATCGGTTTCGAGCATAACATCGAAATTAGGAGAACCGTCTCCATTTGTTTCGAGAATACAGCCAAGCCCTGAAGCGTCGTTAATACATCCGCGAAGAGGGGCGTAAGGATAATCGTTTATACCTACTATTAATGCTTTTCTCATAACCAATATATTTTTATTCTACATTCCATTCCGGTAACTAAACAGTTATATAATATAATTTACATAAACAACCTGCATTATTATATTTGTTGATATTTTTTTCAAATTTATAAAAACAAAATCGATATAATAATATGGAATATTGGTAGTTAAGGAATAGAATCATAAAAGGTCATAAATTCAGGCAGTTTCATCTCCTATATTCAGGTAAGAGTAACGCTGCCGTATATAACAATAAAATTT
>CAYVED010000099.1:0-6653 GCA_964449975.1 uncultured Muribaculaceae bacterium | reverse complement strand
CCGCATAATCTTCAAAATATTGCGGGATGGTGTACCCCTTAGGTTTATTCCCAAGAAAATCATTACAGGAAGTAATGGTAAAGGCTAATAATGCCGATATGATTATATACAATTTTTTCATACGCTCAAAAATTTAAATTAACACCGAATATAAATGTAGCGGGGATAGCTGTTCCTCTCGATATTTCATCCATATTAGAACTGGCCCATGCCTCCGGATCCAGATTATTTTTATTTGCGCTCCACCTCCATAAATTCTGAGCCTGGAAAGTAAGTCTGACGCCGGATAAACCGGCTTTAGAAACAAATGTTTTCGGCAGAGAGTAAGAAAGGCTGACATCGCGAAGCTTTATATAATCGGCTTTCTGGATATGCTTATCCGCGGCACGCCATAAATAAGTAATGTTCATCCTTGCGCCGGGTTTGTAAGCCGGAGACTTATCCGGATCTTTTTCATCTCCGGGATGTTTCCAGAAATTCATATGTATCCTGTCGAGGTTGGAGGTTACTCCCTCATGGGGCCTGGAAGAATTCGGATAATATCCGGCTGCAACATCCCTCATAACATGACCGCCGTAATATACAAACATAAAAGACAACTCAAGGCCCTTATAATTGAATGTATTGGTCATTGCGGCATTGAAAGGGGGATTGTAACTTCCAGAATACACAAGGTCTTCCGTACCAAGTTTACCGGTTGAATTAACAACAGTCCCGTCAGCCTTGTAAGCCAGAGGAAGACCGTTTTCATCTAATCCGGCATAACGGATGCTGTAAAGGCTGTTAAAAGGATCGCCTTCCCTTACCTGTAATCCTCTGATATGTGAGAATACGGATTTGTCCGAGTTCTCCAGAGATTTTATTTTATTGTTATTATAACTGAACAATACATTCGTACTCCAGATAAAGTCTTTCTTTAAAATATTACGGCTTTCCAAAGTCACCTCGATACCGCTGTTCATCATGGTGGCATAATTGACAAGGAGCTTGCTCCAGCCGAACGTAGGATCGGCAGAACGGTAGCCAAGCATATCGGATGTCTTTTTATTGTAAAAATCTATACTGCCGGATAACCTGTGTGAAAGAAGGTCGAAATCAACTCCCAGATTAAGAGTTTTGGTCTTTTCCCAGCGCAAAGCGGAGTTCGGAGGACTGGTAATAGTCCCTTGAGTCTCATTTGTCTCATCATTAGGCCAATTAGATATTTCCGCGATAATATAAGGCCCGCTTTTCTTGTATACATTACCGTTAATACCATAAGTTGCACGGGCAGAAAGCCTGTCAAGCCATTTTATATCCCCGTCTTTAAAAATAACATAATTGGCTCCGGCAGACCACAGGGGACGATACTGGTATTTAGGATCGGTGCCGAAAAGATTAGACTGATCCATTCTTATGCTGGCATTCAACCCTAAACGGTTGTTGAACATATATGAAGCATTACCGTAGAAAGATACGTACCTGTCATCCCTGCTCGTATTGGCGGGCTGGGAAACGGAAAGTCTGTAAAATCCGTTCAAAGATTGAGTATTATAGATTCCGGATAAAAGTTCCGCTTCATTAATATACTTGAAAGACAAATTATAATCATCATACCCGAACCGGTAGTGTCCGTTCTGTTCACTTGTAATTTTACGTCTCTCTGCTCCGAAAAGGATTTTAACATCATGCTTTCCGGCAAATAGATGAGAATAGTTTATCTGCGCCCGGAGGGTATAGGACTTATTATTCGAATTAAGCTCGCGAACCTGTCCCCCTACCGGGATATTATATTTGACAGACCCGTCATTATTTATCTGCGCAGCATTATTTATCATGCTTTTAACATTCCAGGAATCTTTTGTCCAGTAATCTTTGGAATAGCCCCATGTTCTTTCAGTCTGGTACCTTACCTCGGCATTCAAAGATTCCAGAATTTTAACCCTGGCGCCCAGATTGACATTCAAATACTGGCTCTTACTGCTTTTGCGTATTTTATCCAATTCGTTTACAGGATAATAAGCCTCGTCGAACAATCCTATGGATTTGAGACGTTCTATTTCGGCAGGATTTTTACCTTTTTCCCATCTTACGGGAGATCCTCCGGCATCTCTTAACATATAATAAGAAGCATCTCCTTTATCCATAAACGAAAATCCGCTCAGTCCGTCATTATAATCATACCCGGCATCGCTTCCTATAATACCCAGATCAACCTTAAGCCATTTGGTAAGATTAAAATTATTCTTGACATTAAATCCAAGCCTGTCCGAATATTTCCCTTTGTCATAAGGATTGCTACCCTGATAATTAAGAGAAAAAGAATACTTATAAAAATCCGAACCGCCGCTGAACGAAAGATTGTGCTGATGTTGCAGCCTTACGGAATTAACAAACTCTTTTTTTATCTGATCATATCTGTCAAGCCCTCTTAATGTATTAATACCTGCATTAAAATCGGACTCCGTTATCTCTCCGTCCCTACGGGCGAACAACAGACGGTAAACCTCGTTAATAGCATATCTGTTCTTCGGTTTGGTACTTGCCCCCACCCCTTTTTCAAACATGTACATCTGATAATCTATAAATTCGGAACTGGACATCAGATTGGAATAACCCCTGTCGGGCAAAGGGGTAACGCTTACAGACCCGTTATAATTAACGTTCAGCTTGCCTGTAGATCCGGTCTTGGTTGTAATAACTATAACGCCGTTAGTAGAACGGGCGCCGTATATAGAAGCCGCCGTAGCATCTTTAAGAACGGAAACATTAGTTATATCATTAGGATTAAGAATTTCTATATCGCCCTCGAAAGGAACTCCGTCCACGACATAAAGGGGACTTTTTTCTGCATAGATAGTAGATACGCCCCTGATAACCGGAGTTCCCTTATACATAGACATTCCTACGACCATACCCTCAAGCCTGTCCATAACATTGGTCTGGAGCTTTTTCCCTATTTTTTCGGTAGTAACAACCGCATATGAACCGGCACTTCTCTCTTTGGAAATGGTCTGGTAACCGGTAACGACAACATCTTCCAGAGATATGACACCGGATTTCATAGAAATATTGAGGATACTTCCTTTGCCGACGATCACCGGATAATCAGCCATGCCTATTGAGGAAAATATAATAAGATCCCCCTTTGACGCTCCGATAGAATAAAAACCATACGAATCGGAAAAGCTCACACTCCCGGTATTTTTATTCATTACGGTTACCCCCGGAAGTTCTTCTCCGTTATCATCTTTTATTACTCCGGTAATTTTTTCCGGAACCGGGACATCCCCTGATTTCATCTTTTGTTTCAATACTATGCTTTCCGGTGCAAGAACTATCTGTTTACCCTCTATAGTGTAAATGATTCCGGTTCCGTCGAAAAGTTTGTCCAGTACGCTTTTAAGAGATTCGCCTTTTGCTTCAAGCGAAAAATTTTTCCCCTCGCCTATAACTTTAAGGGCATCGGAGTAAACGAATTTGTAACCGGTACCGTCTGTTATTTTTTCCAGGATAACGGTCAGAGGAACATTTTTTAATTGTAGATCAAGTTGTTGAGCATTAATACCCGCAGGTATCAGGAGCATAAAAAGCAGCGGAAATATCCGTACTTTTACAAATAGTGTTAAATTCATATACATAGCGTTAATCAGGTATCTGTGTACTATGTATACAAGATGAAAATAAAAAGTCCTAACGATTATCTTCCGAAAAATATAAATTTATCTCCTTCTATTTTATAATCTACTAACGCACAGAATTTTAAAATTTGAGCGACTTGCACCATAGATTCCGAATTAAAATCGGCCGTAATTTTGTAATCCAGAATTACCGGATCCTCTACTACTATATCAACTCCGTGCCATCTTTTGAGAATCTTAACAACCTCACTCATAGGGGTTGCCGAGAATATAAGCCGCCCTTCTCTCCATGCCTTGGTATTCTCAGCCGTCTTCCGGTTCGTCACAGTTATATTTAAGGCTTTGTTACTATCTATAATACATGTTTCAAACGGCAACATCTCTTTTCTGACGGCCTGCCCGTTCTTTTCACTTTTTGAAACAAGGTTTATTCTTCCGGAATACAGGGTAGCGCTTGCGCTTTTATCATCGTCATAACTTTTTACATTAAACTCGGTTCCCGTAACCTCTATTATAAATCCTTTGTTGGTATTTATTATCATAGGACAAAGCGAATCTTTCCTGACTTTAAAATATCCTTCGCCCTTAAAACTTATTTCTCTCGAAGTACCTGTAAATTTATCGGGATAGGTTATTTCCGACTCCGAATTAAGCCAGACCTTAGAACTGTCGGGAAGCACTATCGTGGCCTTTACTCCCTTTTCCGTATAAACCGTATGTTTATATTCCTGCGGCAGATAAGAAAGTTCCACACGTCCCATTTTTGTACCGGCCGGATTAAATTCATATCTCCACACCACTACGCATAATGCGATAACTGCAGCCGAAGCTATAGATACGGACAACTGAAAATACCTTTTAAATCTCCGGTTATTCCTGCGGGATAGCATTTTTATCATTGCTACGGCATTCATGGCTTCTTCCTGCGGTACAATCCCTGATGGAAGGCTCTGTGAAATCCATACGTTTTTAAGGTTTTTATAATATTTTCTATTTTCCCCGCTCAGTTCAATCCACTCCCTGACCTCCATATTTTCCTGTGGCGAAGTCTCTCCTTTTATATGTTTTAACAACAGCTCTTTTCTCATTTTAAAACTCTCCTATAATATATAAAACTAAGGGAACAAAAACCATAATAAAAAAGGTAGATAATCTTTAAATTTTTTCTGCAATATCCTCATTGCGGAAGCCATTCTCCATTCCACTGTTTTGACCGATATATTCTGTATCAAAGCTATCTCTCTATATTTATATCCTTTTATCCTGCTAAGAAGGAATGTCTCTTTTACTGCGGCAGGCATTTTATCCAACGACATGGCAAATATTCTCTCAACCTCCGCAGAATAAAGAGAGGATATAGGAAGTTCCGACAAAGCTTCGCCGTTAAGCGAGTTCATAAAACTATAGTAAGAATACTCATCATATTTCTTATGCACGCTTCTCTTCTTAAAGATATTCATACATATATTCTTGGTAATTGTGATAAGATAAGGAAGAACATTTCTACTATAGTCGATATTTTCTTCGGATTCCCATACCCTGATAAAAACTTCCTGTGCAACATCACCGGCCTGTTCCTCATTTCCAAGATAATTAAAAGCAAAATACCACACTTTATAAAAATGGAGCGAATATATCTTTTCAAAATTTTTTTCTCTGGAAGAGAGGCTCATTTCAAAATAATTTTAATTAAATTAGGAGAGGCTAAGGTAGAAATTTTTTTATTTACGGCCAATATCAAAAAAAATACACGGGCCGGAATATATTCCGCGATAAACAGCGGCTATACCGGTCCGTGCAAAAAATACCAGTTTATTTAAAATAATCCCGATAAATATTTTATAACTTCATTCCCCCTTACGTCTTTCTGTATTATTATTCCCGCAGGGTCTATTACGAAACAGGCAGGCACTCCACGTATATTATATGCTTCGGCAAGAGCAGATTCCATTCCCTTAAGATCCGAAAGGCAAAACCACTCTATATTATGCTTTTTAACATCTTCTTCCCAGTTCTCCTTCTTTGTATCCATGTTCATGGTAATAAAAACCATCTCTTTATCCTTTAGCATATTATACGCTTCTCTTATAAAAGGAATCTCCCTTTTACACCATCCGCACCAGGAGGCGCTGAATTCCAGAAAAATATATTTTCCTTTGAAATCCGCCAGAGAGTACTCTTTTCCCTGCAGATCTTTAACTTTAAAATCCGGAGCGGGACTTCCTTCGGCAACTTTCATTTCTTTACGTATATTTTCTTTTAAAGAATTCAGGTAATATGAATTCAATCCGGAGGAGAATCTTTTTACAATAGCCATCTGATCTTCGAGCGGAAGCGAATAGGCATATTCGCATACCCGGTATGCTACAACATGATCTTTATCGGCCCCCGGAGTCCGTTTAAACAAAGAATCTATTATATCCTTAACCAGCCCACCCCTTTGTTTATCCAATTCATTTACAAGGCTTTTATCCCCTTGCTTATAAGCGTTGACTATTAATTTCCCCAGGCTGTCAATCTTTTTAGTTTCATCCAGAGAGCGGATATATTGCATTAGTTCCCTGAGCTTTTCATCCAGACGGGCATTAAATAACTGCAGAGATTTCGGTTCGTCTTTCTGCATTTGAACGGTGATATTTCCCCCGCCGCTGAAAAGTTTTCTCCCAAACAACAAATTTTCTTTATCATCTTTTATATAGATATACAATATCTGCGGAGACCCGATATTGCACCGGAGCGTGAATTTTCCTCCTTTAACCGCAACGGAGTCCGCATAATTATCCTTATCCGATTCCAGATAAACAAAAGCATTTCCCTTCTCAAGTCCTTTGATTTCTCCCCCGATATTAATCACCCTTTCAGAAACATTATTTGAACAGGCAAATACAAACAGGGCTGCAATAGCAAATAATATTTTCTTCATATTCAATATTATTTAAAAAATAAACTCTATTTCTTACCTGTCATAAACAGGGATACCGGGATTAAACGTTATAACCGAATGCGGGAGAGGCATTATCCACCTGCTGTCAT
>CAYVED010000098.1:0-6719 GCA_964449975.1 uncultured Muribaculaceae bacterium | reverse complement strand
TACCTGAATTTACAGCCCCCAGGGCTATGGCCTCATCTCCCAAAAGCAATTTTTTTCGTTTCATAAACTTTCCGTATTTTTAACCGTTATCTGTGTATCTGTTTACATTTATAATATAAAATATAATTTACATTACAAATCCTAGCAAATATCGCAAAAATTATTTAAAAACAATATAAATAATTGCCTTTATTCTCCGGTAATACCGTCAGAAAATCGAATATAATCCTCTGCAGCTTCCTTTTCCCCTCCCGAATTTAATATCTCAGCCAAAGTATAAATATATCTTAAAGCCTGTTCCCTCATCCCTTCCAGTATCATGTGCTTTTTCAGTTCGGCAAAATACAGCCCCGCAAGCCTCAGTCCTTTCTCTTTTTCCCCGAACGCCAGATACAGATTAACAGCCTTACAAGTATTAATATCATTGCGTGGATCGAGAGCCAGGGTACTCAAAGGAATATTGACGTCGGGTATAAGTCCGAACGCCATATCCAGAAGTTCGACTCCCCGCTCCCTCAGCACAGCCCCCGGCTCTGCCTTCCCTCCTTTTATTTTATGTTCCGAGTCTCCTCTCCCGATATCCTGTTCCGTCATATCATCACAGGCAATCTCTTCCTCCCGCATCAACTTCCTGTAAAACCCTTCTGCAGCAGTTACCATAAGCAACCTCGGAGCCATTATGCCGGAAAAAGTAATAAGATTCTGATAATCTATATTTACGGAAGTGTCCCCCAGGCTTCTCCAGTCATAAATACTCTTTACGGAAGTATAAACACGTTCAAGATCCGCCTGTTCCGGATTCATCTGATAAACTCCGGTATCGCTTTTTACCGGAACGAACCTGTAAGCGAATCCCTCGAACTGCAACCATTCGTTTATCCCTATATTCACCTCTCCCGCTCCCAGGAAATATAAAGGCCGATCCCAATTATAACAAGAAAGCATATCCAGAATAATCAATTCGTCTTTGGATAAATAATATTTATTATCCGGAATAGAGAGTACAACCGAATCGGCAATCTTATCATAATCGCATTCCGGGACGATGCCGTTTTCCATAACCTTTTCCCTATCCACCGGTATTACTATTTTCCTGGCCGCTATAAAATTTACCCGGCCTCCCCTCATAAGAGGAGACTGAATCGTAATGCGCGGATTCTTAAATACATCTATCACCTCACGGGCGTTAACCGGTCTGTTAATCTTCTCATCTATAAACGTAATATCGTTCGTTCCGTAAAAATACTGCTCTTTATCTATACTCAATTCCACGGGATCACTGTCGTAAGTTTTCCGGCGCATCTGGTTTATATACCAGTCCATACCCAGCAGTGAAGTATTCATTATCCGCACATCGGTACGTATTCCTTCCACTTCCTGCAAATACCAGAGCGGGAACGTATCGTTATCCGTATGCGTAACCAGCACCGCATTAATATCCAGAGGCGCAAGGATATTATAAGCCATCTCCCTGGCCGTATATCTGCCGCTTCTGTCGTGGTCGTCCAGATTTTCGCTTGCCATAAGGACAGGAACACCGGACAATAACCCGATCATGCCCCATGCCGCCGCTCCGCAATATTTTTCTTTTATCCTTCCCGACAATTTTTTTAACCGTTCCGCCGCGGGGAATACGGCAAAACCTATCCATATACAAAAAGCATAGAACGAACCGGCGTAGGCATAATCCCTCTCCCTTACCTGCAAAGGAGTCTGGTTAATATATACCACAATAGCCGCACCGGTCAAAATGAATAACAACATAATGGTAAACCAGCCCCGCCTGTCCCGTTTCATCTGCCCGAACATCCCTATAATACCCAGGATAAGCGGAAGAAAATAATAATGATTTTTTGCCCTGGAAGCCGAAATATAACCGGGGCCTCCCTCCTGCTCCCCCAGCCTGAATTTATCTATAAACCCTATTCCGCTCTCCCAGTTCCCTTTCAAATTATCTCCCGGCAATACCGCATGCAGATCGTTCTGCCTTCCGGCAAAATTCCACATAAAATAACGGATATACATAAAATCCATCTGATAATCCCAGAAAAACCGGAGATTATCCCGGAATGAAGGCGGCCTGTTACCGGTATAACTCTTATAAACGGCCACATGCGGTTCGGAGCCGCTCCACATACGCGAAAACAACATATTATCTTTAAGATCATATATATACTTTCCGGGACCTTTCAGCTTTATATATTTACCGTCATAATAATTATAATAATGAGGTATATACATATCCGTGGGCCGGGAAGCAAAAGTCTCTCCGTATATAAGAGGCTTGCTGCCGTATTGCTCCCTTTCCAGATACCTGATAAGGGTAAACGGATTATCGGGATTATATTCATTCGTAGGAGTATCCGCCCCGGCCCTTATGACCGTAACCGCAAATACCGAATATCCCGCAATTATCATCACCAATGCCAGCAGTACGGTATTTAACAATATCTTACGTTTCTTATACGTATAATGTATTCCTGCAAAACCGGCGGTGACCACCAGCAACACAAATAATACGGCCCCGGTATTTACCGGCATCCCGATAACATTTAAAAAAAACATATCCGTATATGCTGCCGCCTTGGGCAGATAAGGGATAATCCCGTAAAGTATGGCAGCCAGTATTATTCCCGACAAAGCCATGACTTTAAAATGTCCCCATACCGTAACTTTATACTTTTTATAATAATAGATAAATACCAGCGCCGGAATAGTAAGCAGATTGAGCAGATGCACTCCTATGGAAACCCCCATAAGGAAAGCTATTAAAATTATCCATCTGCCGGAATAAGGAGTATCGGCCTCCTTTTCCCATTTTAGCATAGCCCAGAACACCACAGCGGTAAACAATGAAGACATGGAATAAACCTCGCTTTCCACCGCGGAAAACCAGAACGTATCCGAAAAACAATACGCCAGCGAACCTATAAGAGCCGCTCCGGAAACCAATATACCCCTTATCCTCACTTCAGGCGTATCCCCGCGCATTTCTCCGCCGGATTCTGCTTTATCCGCAAAAAGGCCGGCACACCATGTAAAATCCATTCTGCGCCCCAGCAATATTATCGTAAGATAGAGGAAATAGATAGTAAAAGCAGAGCATAACCCGCTCATGGCATTTACCATCATTGCCGCATGCTCTTTATCCGCAAACAAGGTAAAAAACCTGGCTATAATCTGGAAAACCGGATTCCCTGGAGGATGTCCCACTTCCAGTTTATATGAAGATGCTATAAACTCCCCGCAATCCCAGAAACCGGCGGTAGGCTCTATCGTAGAGAGATAGGTAAAAGCAGAGATAAAAAGGACAAAAACAGAGAGTACGGTATCTCTGTCCGCATAAAAATATTTTCTATTAAACATATGGAACTTTGTAAAAGACATAATCTGTTTTTTCTTACAAAGTTACATACACAAACAGGTAAAAAATACGGTTAAAGCATGTAATATTTTCTAATCGCGCAAAAGATAAAACACTGTACGGCAATCCTATAATAAGCATAAAATCTAACAGGAAACTATCGGAGAGCAGAGCAGTTCCTTTATGAACTTTTCCGGGCGTTCATCCGCCCCCAGGGAGAGTTTCTTTTTAAGGCGCGCCCTTTTGTTGTACATACTGTCGTCGCTGGCATGGTTATATATAAATTTAATACTGCTTATAGGAAAATCAAGCGCTATAAGAGCGCACATATATAGCTCCTCGTCATTAAGGGAAGGATACTGCAATCTTAAACGGGTTATGATGCCGTTATAATACAGGTCGGCAATTTCTATAATATCCCCGAAAGCATCCGGAAGCCTTCCGTTCTCTATATTTATATAACGCTTAAAAGCAGCCAGAAACTCGGCCGGCCTCTCCCTCTTCCCCGAAGAAGTATCCAGAAATCTCCTGAAACTGGAAATCTTGCGTTCCAGAATAGAACTGAGATTATCCAGTCTCTCATTTGCATCGGAATTACAGGATAAAAGATCCTTTTGCTTTGCCGCGGATTTTCTGTAAATATATATTCCGGCAACCAAAAGAAATAAAATCAAACTCCCGAAAAACAAAATTATATAAATCTCCCTTTCCGCCATTCTCCTGTTCATCGCCGTACTACGGGCAAGTTTAGATTTTAAAGAGTTGAATTCCGCAATAAACTCCTCTCCCGCCTTATTCAGGGAGTCCTTTATATTTTCATCACCGTTAAGATAAGGAGTATCCGCAAAATCCCTTCCGAGTTCTCTATCCAGGGCGGCCGCATTTGCGCATAACGCAGCAAGCTGCTCCTGCGGAATACCTATGGCCGCACTGCCCTGCTCCATAACATCTTCTGTACCGTCGATTCTCCCGGAAGAATACAGCATAACGGACGAAAGGCAGTTCAATATCTCTATAGTCCCGTTAGTATCTTTTATACTGCCGGCCATAGAAAGCGCCTGCCTGTAATTATTTATGGAATTATCATATCTGGCAAGCATGAATTCGCTTTCGGCTTTCGCGGCAAGTGATCTGAATGCGTTCTTAACATCCCCTGCCGAAAGATAAGCCGTATATGCCTTATTATAATATTCCAGAGCGCGGGAGTAACAATATCTGGAACTTAATATATCTCCCAATTTAACGTAAATAACGCCTTTGGAAGCACTGTCGGAGTTAATAAACATCTCGTCCGACAGCAATCCCTCCACTTCCGCTTCAAGTCGCAGGACACTATCGGGAAGCACTTTGTAAAAAGCCCTGCAAATATTAATATTCAACAGAAACAGAGCCGGAAATACCGCAAAAAAAATAATACGCTTCATATATCATAAAAATTTCATAAAACAGGGAAAACAAAATCAGTATAAAAGTAATAATTTTTATTCCCCGTGCAATAATCTTCCCGCTTTAATTGTTTATATTAAAAAGATAAAACACTACTTTTGCATATAATAAAACAGCCGGATAATGCCACGGGCACATAAAATACTAACCGAATATCCTGTTTTCAAGGTAATTTTACATTACGCTCTCCCTGCCGTAATAGGCTTGCTTTTTTACGGACTGCAGAACGTAATAGACGGAATAATAGTGGGGAGATTCATGGGTACTCATGCATTGGCGGGAGTGAATCTGATAATACCTCTATATTCGGCAATAGCCGTGATAGCAATTATGACAGGCGTGGGAAGCCAGGCTACAATAGGCATAAACCTCGGTAAAAAAAATATAGGAAAAGCCAAAGATGCGATTACTACCGGATTCCTGTTCGTATCTGCCGGATGCATCATTATGGCTGTTCCGGCATATATATTCGCCGGTAGTATAACAGCAGCCCTGGGAGCGGATCCGGAACTCGCCCCGTATTCCCAGGGATACATGAAAGGACTGCTTATATTCTCCCCGTTCATAGGCCTTATGTTCTACTCGGATTATATGTTAAAAGTAACCGGACATCCCCGTTACGCACTCGTAATAATGAGCTTTACCATTATAATAAATACGACCCTTAACCTGCTTTTCATAAAATTGCTGGATATAGGCACGTTCGGGGTAGGACTTGCAACCGGAACGGCATTTACGGCAGGCTTCCTTATGGGTTCGTTCATATTATTCAACGGCAAACATACAATATCCATGCTGTCGGGAAAATTCAGGTTCAAGTTACTCAGGGAAATACTTTACAACGGCTCTTCCGAAGGAATGACGGAGCTGGCCGTAGGGGTCAGCCTTATGATATTCAACTATACATTTATGAAATATGCCGGAGCGGAGGGAGTAGCGGCATTCACTATAATAGGATATATATGTTTCCTGGGAACAACAATATTCCTGGGAATATCCGACGGGCTTATTCCTATAATCAGTTATAATTACGGAGCCGGTAATTATACCCGCATCAGGAAGATACTGAAATTCGCAGCAAAAATAAATTTCAGCATAGGAGCAGCCATATTCCTTTTAATCGTACTTTTTTCCAGGAACATGACAGAACTATTTCTGGGATACGGCAATACTGCAGTCACGGAAATAGCCGTAAACGGAGCGTTCATATACGCCTTCGCATTCCTGATAGAAGGGTTGAACGTGCTTTTATCGAGTTACTATACCGCACTTGCAAAAGCGCGTTACTCTTTAATAATAGCATCTTTGCGGGGATTGATATTTATAATCCCCGGAGTCGTTATACTCCCCAGACTTATAGGTATTTCCGGGATATGGCTTACCGTTCCCGCCGCCGAAGCGCTGACACTGGTAATAGCATTACTGATGCTGAAAAGAAAAAAAGTGCTGCCCTCGGCTGCTAAGAAGTAAAAAAGACCGGCCGGGTGATCCTCAAAATATATTTCTTCATTCTACATCCGTACTCCTGAAAGTATGCGGAAACCCTAAAAAACCATATAGCCCAACCGGTCTTAACCACCAATATATCAAAATAACAAGCTATCTCAACCTTGTCACTTTTATGGAATCCAGAAGCCCCTTTTCAGTAGAAGTAAAATGATAACCCTCTGTATTTAAGGTATATAATATACTTCTAACTACATTGGGCTTGTAATCGCATTTTGCTATTTCACATGTATCCCCAATGCTCATTTCCCTTAAATTTTCTTTAAGCCCTGTTGGTCTTTGAATTTTTTTCATATCTTTATAGTCAATTTGA
This sequence comes from uncultured Muribaculaceae bacterium, assembly GCA_964449975.1. Classification (GTDB taxonomy): domain Bacteria; phylum Bacteroidota; class Bacteroidia; order Bacteroidales; family UBA932; genus Egerieousia. The sequence continues at coordinate 90 of CAYVED010000098.1, read as the reverse complement.
TTTTATCAACTTAATTTATCAAGATATATTTCAACACAAATATATGAACTTTATTCATACATACAACGTATTACATGAATATTTTTCATA
>CAYVED010000097.1:0-6719 GCA_964449975.1 uncultured Muribaculaceae bacterium | reverse complement strand
CGGGAGAGTTGTTTATATGTGGCTTTAGGAAATTTACGTTTTATAAGCGAAGCTAATGCGTATTTTTCTTTTAGGGAGATAGTGGCAATGGTTTTATCGGGATACTTTTCATTAATATATTTTATGGAAAAATCTATTAATCCGGTGTCTTTCACCATATTGCCCGAAATATATTTTCCGGATTCCGCGCCAGAGGTTGATATGCCTGCAGCAGATGCCACAGCAGCTTTTTTCTCGATCATGGCTTCACGTATGCTAGGAGTATTTACATCATCAACAAAGTCGTCATAAGAACGGAAAAGCCCTTCGACAAATTTAGTATCGAGAAAAGTCTGCGGCAATATAAGACCGTTCTGCCCCATCAAATATGCCGGAGGCAAACTTTTACCTCCAGGCAAATATCGGGAAACAAGACGGGCATCTATAAGATCGGTATCCGCAGGTTTCCCTGAGCGGGACAAAGAATAATTGCCAAAATAGCAATTTATACTGCTCCAGACAGCTTCAAAAGGCTCTTTTGAAATATTGTGGCGTATCTCGTTACGCAAGATATATTTCAAAACATCTATTAAATCCACATCGCTTTTTATAAGATGTTTCCCGTATTTCCGCATTCCGACCGTCCCTTTTATTTTATATTCCCGCCTGAACCAATGGGTAATGCTCATCCTGAAATAATGCATAAAATCAGCAATATCGGATGTCCTCACAAGCAAATGGAAATGATTATTATGGAAAATATAAGCCAGAATCCCGGTGTCCGTTTCGTATGCAGCCAAAGCCATACGGTTGATAATCTGAATGAAGTCCTGATCTGTATAAAAAATATCCTGATAATTGTTACCCGAAAGGTGTATGTGATAATAAGAAGTATCCATCTCCCGCCTCACTCTTTAAATTTAGTTATTAATACTCGTTATTTTTTGCGAATATACAAAAAATCTTCCCGCCAAGCAAAAATTTTCAGGTGATTTTGCAAAATGGGAAATTTAGTGGGAAATTTTCGAGCTAGTAGGTTACCTAGTAACTTTATACATCCTGGGCCAGTATTTTCCGGTAATATAGATAGATTTGTCGGCGGGATTGTAGGCTATGCCGTTAAGAACGTCGGTGCTGTTGTCCCGTAAAGAAGCGGAAAGAAGATTCTGGCAGTTAAGAACCTCTTTTACAATACCGGATGCAGGGTCTATAATTACAATATAATCCTCCCCGTAGACATTAGCCCATATATCCCCCTCTATGAACTCCAGCTCGTTGAGATAACCAAGAGCCTTTTTGTTCATAGTAACGGAAATGGTCTTACGGACTGTAAAAGTCATGGGGTCGAGAAAAAAGAGTTTATCGCTTCCGTCACTCATAATAAGATCTTTGCCGTTGGTAGTAAGCCCCCATCCTTCGCGAGGATTATAAAGCTCTCCGAGATATTTAAAAGATTCGATATCGTACACGAAACATTTATGCTCTTTCCAGGTAAGTACATACAGCCTTCCGTCGATAACACATGATCCCTCTACAAAATATTTGGGATCAAAATTAAGCCTGCGCAACACCTTCCCGGTTGCAAGTTCCACTTTGCGGAAACTCGATTCCCCGTATTGTCCGGTACTCTCGTATAACTGCCCGTTATGGAAAAACAATCCTTGTGTATATGCGCTCCTGTCATGCGGCAATGTTTCTATAACTTTTAAAGTATGTACCTTAGGAGCCCGGACTTTACCTCCGGCCTGGGCGGACAGGCCGTTTACCGTAAAAATACATACGGCAAAAATAACGACAGATTTAAAATACTCCTTAAAAAAATTACCGGCTCTATACATAATAAATTACGCGGTTTTATAAAACAATCCGTAAAAGCATTATCCCGATAAAATCGCTAAAATCATACCATTACCGGAATAAGTAATAAAAAAGGCGGGCCTGTAAGCCGGATTCTGTATTCCAAGCGATGATAAACACCTCTTAAAACTTCTATCATTTATCTGATGCAGCCTACCCCCCGGCAACGGGCGAGCAACCCTTAACTGCCGGTATACATGGCCTTGCAGGTTGTAGTAGAGTACCGTAAATATGTCGCCATAAGTACCTGTGAGCCCTTGCCTCACTTTTTCACCCTTACCGGACGGAGTCCGCCCGGCGGTTCTTTTCTGTTACCCTTGCATAAACTTTCGCCTATCTGTGATTTCCACAGTACAACGCTCTTTCCTGTCCGGACTTTCCTCCGGGTTTCCCCGGCGATAGAACAGCCCGCCTCGGGGACAAAGGTAAAACATTTCATTTATCAAAACAACTGCCGGTTTACAGTTGAGAAACTGTTTTTATTTTCTACAATTCTTTTTCTGTCTATTACCGGATATTGGTTTTCGTTCATGCTTTTAGCGATAAAATCAAAATAGTTTCCGAATCTCCGCTATTATACAATTACCGGCTTCTTTTACAGATTATATCAGCGAACTATACTCGCACCGTAACCATACTAAACAAACATTTTCGGAATAAGGCATATACCCGTATCCGACACATATTATCAAGAGCGCCTTTTCTCCGTACTTCATAAACCGTATCTCGTAAAATTCACGATGGTACGATTAAGAGGTTGCCGGCGGGGAATAATGGGTGTTCTCTTGTTCATTTCAATTCCACTATGGTACGATTAAAAGCACCCGGCATATAAAACTTTAAAATTCGCAAGATTTATTTCAATTCCACTATGGTACGATTAAGAGACCGCAAGGCGTCGCGTATTATCCGCACGAGCGGCGATTTCAATTCCATTATGGTACGATTAAGAGACCGCAGCTTTGTATATCAGTTGAGTATGAAACTCGGCTATTTTCTTTTTTACATCTTCAAATGTTGCCATGTTTAATTTTTTTATATCTTTGCATTGAACCACACATGAGAGCGCGAGGTACCTGGGAGATTGTGGCGGTGCTTCAAGCAGCTGTACAATGGTACAGCATGTCGTGGTAAAACTCTCCGCAAATTACCTCCCTGTTAAAGGGAGGTTTTTTTGTATATAAGGAGCCCTCGCCTGAATTAAAGCCATAATAAATATCTACCATTCGCCCGGCTTTTTTGTAAGTCCGCTCCTGGTGTCTGCCTTTTGTGCCGCTTCAAACCATAATTTTACGCTAAATGCACCGTTCTCTACGCGTGCGATCACCGCTATGGTTATCCCGTGAAAATGTTTTACATACACATAGTCGTCAAAGCGGGTCAGGAATAAGCGTATCAGGCAGCAGGGGAAATCAGTTTTACATACACATAGTCGTCGAAGCGGGTCAGGAATAAGCGTATCAGGCAGCAGAGGAAATCAGTTTTACATACACATAGTCGTCAAAGCGGGTCATGAATAAGCGTATCAGGCAGCAGGGGAAATCAGTTTTACATACACATAACTGTCAGGGCGGCCTTTGGGGTTCAAGAAAAAACCCCGTCCTCAACAGCTTTTTAACGGCCTTCGAACTTCAAAAGCCCCTGAAAAATACAAGCTCCTTCCCTCTCCCCTTCATAATAAATATGTACTCCTCCCCTTTCGAAATAACGCTCACTTTTGTAAATACGTATAACATCACCAAACTTCGCCTCCGAAATATAATTCACCTGTATCTCTTTTAATTTATGAGCTTTCAGAAAATCCGGCTGCATTCCGTCCATTATCCATTCTATATACTTTGCATTATTCGCATGCATATTAAAATCTATATCTGAATACATTACATGATGTTCCCTTTCGAATTCAGCACCGGCAAACGGAAAAATCTTATCACAAGGTTCCTCAATGGCGCTGCGGTCATAAGCCATATCCACTACATCGGGATCCAGATCAAAAACCGTCTTACGCTCTATTCTGCGGGTCTGGGCATTCATTATCACCCATGAACTGGTGGCAACGGCATCCACGGCGCCATCCTCCCCGCACAACACAAAATCCCTCAGCCAGAAAAGGCCGTATTTACCTTTATGCCAGGTCTCCATAGAAACTTTGCTCCCCCACACAGGAGGATTTATATATTCTATTTTTATACGGCTCAAAACCCATATAAGGTTCAGCTTTATCAACTCCTTATATCCAAAACTGAGCACGGAAGAGTGAACATTGGCCGTTTCCTGCGCCATATTCATAAAAGAATAGGGACGAAGAATCATATCACAATCTATCTCATGCCATTTGACTACAAAACTTTCTTTATAACTCCTCATAAATATGTCTATAATTTTAAACTTAAAAAGAAATATTCAGGCCGGGACGCCTGCTGTAAAGGTATGTCGGCGAAAAGTATTTTACATGCCGCCGCCGTACTTCGCCGGAAAATAAAGTAATGCAAAGATACAAACCGACTCCATAAATAACTAATTAAATTTTACAACTTGTTTAATACATATTTTACTTATATATTTGCATCCCGATAACACAATTCCAAATCAAAAGTATGAGCACCAAATATATTTTCGTATCGGGAGGAGTAGCTTCTTCCCTGGGTAAGGGCATTATTGCTGCTTCGTTGGCTAAATTATTACAGGCCAGAAAACTAAGGGTTACTATCCAGAAGTTCGACCCGTATATCAACATAGATCCCGGAACTCTCAACCCGTACGAGCACGGAGAGTGCTATGTTACCGAAGACGGGGCGGAAACCGATCTCGACCTGGGACATTACGAAAGATTCCTGAACGTATATACTTCCAAAGCAAACAACGTAACTACCGGAAAAATATACAAAACGGTAATAGATAAAGAAAGGGAAGGCGCTTATCTGGGAAAAACGGTACAAATCATACCTCACATTACCGACGAAATAAAAAGGAGGATGCTTTTACTTGGAAAATCCGGAAAGTACGATATTGTAATAACCGAGCTGGGCGGAACTGTCGGCGATATAGAATCCACCCCGTTTGTAGAGGCGGTACGCCAGTTGCAATGGGAATTGCCTGAAGAGGATTGTGTTACTATCCATCTTACCCTGGTGCCGTTCCTGAACGCCGCAAAAGAGCTTAAAACCAAGCCTACTCAGCATTCGGTCAGAATGCTTCAACAGTTAGGGGTGAATCCCGACGTTATAGTTTGCCGTACGGAGCATCCGCTTCCGGCAGATACAAAAAGGAAAATGGCTCTTTTCTGCAACGTAAAACCTAATGCGGTAATAGAGTCTATAGATGCAAAAAGCATTTACGAAGTTCCGCTTACCATGATGAAAGAGAAACTGGACGAAATAGTATTGCAAAAGCTGGGAATTAAAGATGTTCCCGCTCCTGATCTGAAAGATTGGAGCGCTTTTCTGCAAAAGCTGTTCAATCCTAAAGAAGATGTAAATATAGCCCTGGTAGGCAAATATGTAGAGTTACAGGACGCATATAAATCCATTCTGGAATCATTTATCCATGCAGGAGCCGTGAATGAGTGTAAAGTAAACATACACACTGTACACAGCGAATTCATAGACAATGACAATATAACGGAAAAGCTCGCCGGAATGGACGGTATCCTTGTGGCTCCCGGATTCGGAGAGAGAGGAGTAGAGGGGAAAATAATTGCGGTAAAATATGCCCGCGAAAATAATATACCGTTTTTCGGTATATGCCTGGGTATGCAGATGGCGGTAATAGAATACGCCCGTAATATCCTGGGACTTAAAGATGCAATGACTACCGAAATAAATCCGCGTACCCCCAACCCCGTAATAGATCTTATGGAAGAACAGAAAAACCTTACCAGAAAAGGAGGTACAATGCGTTTGGGAGCTTACGAATGCGATATTAAAGAAGGAACCCTTGCACACAAAATATACGGCTCGCTAAGAATATCGGAAAGGCACAGGCACAGATACGAATTCAACAACAACTATATAGAAGTTCTTGAAAGTGCAGGAATGGTATTAAGCGGCCGCAATCCCGAAACAGGGCTTGTAGAGATAATCGAGTTACCCTATCATCCTTTTTTCATAGGAGTTCAATTCCACCCGGAACTGAAAAGCACGGTTGAAAAGCCACAGCCCATATTTGTAAATTTCGTAAAAGCGGCTTTAAACCATAAACACGAAAGAGCAACCGGGAAAACAGAATAAATAATATCCCGACAATCATGGTGTTATTGTAACATATAAAAATCCCCGCCGAATAACTACAAATCAGCCGGGATTTTTATTTTTCGTATAATAATCTCTAAATAGGATTTGCACGCTTATTATAATTTGCAGATCTCAGAGGAACTAACGGACCGGAAAATTTTCTTGTTTCTCCGGACTGAGGGGTAAAAATCACATCCGCTATATTGGTATTATTTCTCATGGAAATACTGTAAGTACCCCTCATCATCCTTCCGATAACGACAATCCTCAATTTCATATTACCTTTTTTATCAAAAACAGGAGTGTATTCGGCGGCATCCAGAATATTGGTATATTTATTATCGCACACTATCAAACCCTGGGCAAATAAATCATTACCTTCACAAGAAAGGAAATTGGCATTATCAATATTAGTTTCTATCAGACCGTCCTTTTGAGTATAAGAAGAAGGCACAATAACAAAATTTCTTGATTTTACACTCTCCACAGCTACACTATAAGCAGCTTTTGCGGCAGCAGCCTTCTCCTCTTTCGATAACTTCTGGGCCGCTAAAGGCAATGTTACCAACATTACCGATAAGATTAATAAACTTTTTTTCATACGTTTAAAAATTTTTTAGTTACATTTCATTTTATAAAAAATTTTTAGAG
>CAYVED010000096.1:0-7063 GCA_964449975.1 uncultured Muribaculaceae bacterium | reverse complement strand
CCAGTGACCCCCTGATTATGAGTCAGGTGCTACTAACCAACTGAGCTATGGGCCCTAATTACTTTTTAGTAATCCCCCGAATCAGGATCCGGGACTGCAAAAGTAATAAAATATTTTCAAAAACCAAATATCTAAAATATATTTAATAAACAACCGCCCCGCAAACCAAAACCGATTTTTAAATAGTTTCTCTATCAGCTATAAACATTATAAGGCTTTTAAAGCAATCCGGCATTTTAATGAACTTTTCGTATATTTGTCGGACATAATAACCGAAAGCGCGTTTGTTTAATAACAAATTCGTCTGAAACGACTACTAACCGGGATTTAGCAGGCCTTACAATGCCGCCGGCAATAAAACATAGCGTTATTAATAAAAATGTATTCTAAAAAAAACTGTATGAGACTAAATAATAAATATTCAGTAAAAGATATAGCAGGAGAAAAAGTAATCATATTACAGGGAACTTACGGGGCGGACATGACAAAGGTCATTTCACTTAACGCCACGGCTGAATTCCTCTGGAACAGCATGACGGATAAAGAGTTTTCCGTTAAAGATATTGAGGAAACATTGATGCAACAATACGGGATAGATGAAACAACGGCTACCGCAGATGCCGAGAAATGGTGTAATCAATTAAAAACTCTGCAACTTATTTTAGAATAAACCGGTTTGCATAAACCGGCATACCCGCTATTACAGACCGATGATTTTAAAACTGCTAAAATTACTCCCAGAAGATTACAGGAAACGGCTGGTTCCGATAGTAATTTCTATCCTCGCCTCTACGGTGCTGGATATACTGGGCATAGCGGTGATTCTTCCGGTATTTATCTTATTGCTCAGCGGAGGAAATGCTGAAAAATACCCGTTCCTGGAGAAGATATATTCATTCTTCGAACCCGGTTCTATGCCGAGTTTTATATACATGATAGCTGTAATTATCGTAATCGCCCTGGTTATAAAATACGTACTCACCACCTTAATGCTGCGTTTCCAGACAAAATATGTACTGAGTATATACAGGTATTTTTCCGGCAGGCTTTTTAATGAATATTATAACAGGGGCTATCTTTTCATAAAAGAAAACGGGACGGTGGATCTCACATATAAAATAAATTCCGTATGCTACGCTGTTGCCACACTGGTATTGCAACCGCTCCTTTCAATCGCTGCTGAAGGTACAATAGCCTTCGTCACTTTTATCCTTATAGCGGTATTCTCTCCGTTCTCGGCATTGGCCATACTGGTCTCTTTCATCCCTACGGGAATCATTTATATGACCGTAATAAGGGGAAGGCTCATTAAATACGGCAGCCTGGAAAACAGGGCGCGCAATAATCAATTCAGAGTAGTACAGGAAACTCTAAACGGATTTCCCAGCATCGAAATAAACCAGGCATTCGGGAAAATGCATGCCAAGTTCAATACCGGATTACATGATATCGCAGACAACAGGCTAAAAACCACAATTATAAGCCGGATACCAAATTTCATGATGGAGGTAACGATCATCCTCTGCATTACTTTACTGATGATAACATCCTCCCAGGATTGGGATACTCTCAGCGTATCGCTTGCATTTTTCTGTGCGGGAGCTTTAAGGATACTCCCCGCCATACGTTCCATATTACAAAGTTACTCACAGATAAAAAATAACAGCTATGCCGTAAATACCGTTTCAGAAGCATTGCAAAACGACACGGAACAACCGGAAAGCTCTGATGATGCCGCAGATCCCCTGCTCTTTACCAAATCCATAATCGTAAGGAATCTTATTTTCCGTTATCCCGACAGAGGTACGGTAATAAACAGTCTTTCGTTCTCAATAAAAAAAGGGGAAAGAGTGGGAATAAAAGGCATTTCCGGAGCGGGAAAAACCACTCTTTTCAATTTATTGCTGGGACTATATACCCCTCACGGAGGGGAAATTTATGTTGACGATACGTTTCTGAACTCCCGAAACTATAAACAATGGCACAAATTAATAGGATATGTACCCCAGGACGTAACCATATTAAATGCCTCGATTGCAGAAAACATTGCTTTCTCTATCCTCTTCGATACTCACAGGAATGATCCTCTCACGGTAAAAGAACTGCTGTACAATAAAAAAGAAAAATACGAACATTTCCATATAAACGAGGATATTAAAGAGCGTATCTACAAATGTCTCCGTCAAGCGAGCCTCTCCGGCTTCGTAGACTCCCTGCCTGACGGCATCTATACCGTAATAGGAGAAAACGGCTGTAAAATATCGGGAGGACAAAGACAAAGAATAGGTATCGCGCGCGCATTGTTTAAAAACCCCGAAATATTATTTTTCGATGAAGCGACATCCGCTCTGGACTCCAAAATGGAAAAAGAAGTCAATAACGCTATCTCCGGGATAGCATCCGAGAACAAAGAGCTTACAATCATAATTATAGCGCACAGAAACACCTCTTTGGAGATGTGTAACAAAATAATAGAACTGTAAAATGACTGAATCTTTAACATTTAATATAGCCGGTATTAAACTGAATATACGGGGAAAGCAAATAATAGCAACGTTGAGGCAGATAAGCGGGTTCGCTCCTTTCCTGGAGAAAGAAGATACGGAAGGAGAAAGCTATACGTTTTTATCCGGCTGTGAAATAGAAAGCATCTATAACGAGCCGGATACAGCACCGGGCAAACATACCCTGCTGCATAAATTCGATTTTGAAGATATTGATTGCTACTTTTACAGAACAGGCGAAGATAATCTATATCAGTTTGAAATGGTAAAAAGAGGCACTGATGAGCCGTTTATAATAAAATACCTTTACGGAAATAAAACAATCGAAGCGACAACGACGGTCTCTACTACCGAACTCCGGTTCGGATTATGGATGGCATACGGGTTGATCGCTTCCGTAAATAACCGCATAGCCGTACATTCGTCTACTATTATGTACGAAAGGATTTCAGAAAACGGGGAAACAATAAGAAAAGCCGTTATGTTCCTGGGAGAGTCAGGAACCGGTAAAAGCACTCATACTAAATTATGGCTCGAAAACATTCCGGGATGTACCCTGCTTAATGACGACAGTCCCGTTATACAATCGGATGCCGTTAGCGGTAAGATTATAGTACACGGATCTCCTTGGAGCGGAAAAACACCGTGTTATAAAAAGATCTCCTGCGAAGTAGCCGCTATCATAAGATTGAGCCAGGCCCCTTACAATAAATTAAAGAGACTGACAATCTATGAATCAATAGGAGCGCTGTTCCCCTCCTGTCCCCCCTCGCTGGTTCAGGACAAACACCTTCAGGATCACATCCTCTGTATAATATCGGATATTCTGAAAAAAGTACCGGTATATCATCTGGAATGTCTTCCGGATAAAGGGGCAGTAAATACGGTATTAAACGGAGTAAAACCCAAATAGCAGGCAAGGGTATGATTACCATTGAAAATAACATGTTTTTTGCCATAGTCGAAGATTATGTAGGGAAAGGAATACCGGTCACATTACAGGTAAAAGGGAACAGTATGTTTCCCCTGTTGAGAAACGAACGCGATCTGGTAGAATTCCATCCTTACAACGACGGAGAACTGAAAAGAGGAGCCATAGTATTATTCAGAACGGACAGCGGATTCATAATGCACCGCATAATAAAACGCAGCGGGAACAATTTTATTATCCGGGGAGACGGAATTTGCAAAAATTGCGAATATACGACATTAAAAGATATAATAGCCATCGTAAAAACCGTAACCCGCATATCCTTAAAGGGGAGGAAAAAGGTCATACGATGCGACTCCTTCAAATGGAGGGCAATCTCAAATATATGGTTATTGTTCACGCCCTTAAGAAGATATATCATAGCACTCTTACGCCGTATGACCACTCCGCACAATATTGCCGGTTACAAATCCCGCTAAATCCCGGAAATTCTTTTATCAACCGCAAAACAAACTGAAAAATCTATTTTAACTGACTTCTTAATGCAGTTCCGGCTTTTTCAGGCGTAACGATCCCTCTCTCCCCTATTTTCCATCCGCGGGAAGTAAAACGGCGCACAATCTCGTTTATAGTCTCCTCCCCTATACCGTAATCCGCAAGTTTGGTTTTAATGCCCAGAGAGTTGAAGAAATTTTCCGTAGCAATAATTGCCGCAGATACCCTTTCATCATCTTTCCCGTTCTTAATACCCCAGACTTTTTCCGCATATCTTAACAATTTATCCCGTTTTTCCTCTCTCATTACCCTCATTATGCCCGGATATACTATTGCAAGCGTAACCCCGTGATCCAGGCCGTGCAAAGCGGTAAGTTCATGCCCTATCATGTGGGTAGCCCAGTCCTGGGTAACGCCCATAGCAATAAAACCGTTAAGACCCATTGTAGCGGCGAGCATAAAACTGGCGCATGAGTCATAATCTTTATGTTCATCCATTAATCCGGGAGCCAACTCGACAAGAGCGGCAAGCAATCCTTCAGCCCAATTATCCATAACCGTATTATTTTCGCAAACAGTAAGATATTGTTCCAGAATATGAGCGTAAGTATCTACAATTCCGTTGGCAATCTGCTTTTTGGGAAGAGAATAAATTACGGTGGGATCAAGAATAGAGAATAAAGGATACCCCGATGCATTATGAAATGCAAATTTTTCATGGGTATCTCTTCTGGATATGACAGCACCGTTATTCATCTCGGAAGCAGTAGCCGGGAGAGTGAGTACGGTAGCAAAAGGCATTGCGGCGGGAACCTTCCGCGGGTCCAGCATAAATTCCCACGGATCTCCGTCGTAATTTACAGCAGCGGCTATAAATTTAGTTCCGTCTATTATGGAACCTCCGCCTACCGCCAGCAACATATCGGCTTTCTCTGCTTTGCATTTCTCAACCGCTTTCATAAGGGTGTTGTAATCGGGATTAGGCTCTATACCCCCGAACTCCGTAACATTACACTTTTTAAGGGCTGCCTTTACCTGATCATATACGCCGTTCTTGAAAATAGAACCGCCGCCGTATGTAATCATAACTTTACTGCCTGCCGGAATCTCGTCGGCAAGTGAGGCTATCCGGCCTTTACCGAATATAAGTTTAACCGGATTCTGAAAAACGAAATTATTCATATTCAATATATTTTTAATTAATGCTTCTTTTTATTTACAAGTGCCGTAATAAACATTTTATCTTCATCGCTTATCCGGTACGAATCCCTCATTTTCTGCGCCGCTTTTCTAAGCACCCGTGCGCTTATATCGGTATTATCAAGAAACCCGAATGTATTCTCCCGGAATTTGGCGGCAGCAGTGGCAATACACCATGCAACAGCCATCTCCGCATAATAATTATCCTCTTCCGGCACATTATTATATCCCTGCCGGACACATTCTATCCCATTGAGGGCATATAATACGGATTCTATATATTCCTCGCTCAGAAAATGAGACAAAAGCATTATCACTCCGAAACGTATCTCAAACACATTGTCGCTTTTCAAATACTTTTGCAGGAATTTCCACCCCTCAGCCTCTGCTTCTGAAATCCATTTCGCCGCCATACAGAAGGTATCGCATACAGCCCAGTTATCTATCTTAGGTATAAACTTTTCCACCCGTTCCAGTCTTTCTGCAAGCTCCATACGGGCACAGTCCAGCACCAACCCCTGCAACATAATCTCCTCATAATAAACATTATAGTCTGCATAATCATATCCATCCAGGAATTCCCTCCAGTCCCCTTTGGATATTTCCGCCGCAAGTTTTCTCAAAAGGGGCAACTTAACTCCCAGCATGACATTTTTATTCGTAGAAATAAGCCCCTGGGAGAACTTTCTATATTCCGGAGCGGAAAGCGCAAGCAGTTTCTTTCTTATCTCCCCGGCTAAGTATTTTAAGCCTCTCTCCTCTCCCATTCTATCAACCTCCTTTTTATATCCCTCCCCCAACGGTAATTCCCGTAATCTTTTACCTTTTTACCCTCCGGAAAAGAGAAAACCTCATTCCTCACAATTCTGTGACAAGGTATAATAATCGATACCGGATTAGAAGCGACCGCCGAGGCGACTGCCCTTACCGCTTTTTCATATCCGGCCCTGCGTGCAAGTTCCGAATAAGAAATGATTTCTCCCGGACGCACATCAAAAAGGGTACGCCATACTTTAATCTGGAATGCCGTCCCTTTAATCTCTAAATCATCCCATTTCGTTTTATTCCTATCCAACAACTCTTCAAAAACGAACCTGTGCCTGTCGGGATAACCTGAAATATCGAGAAGCTCCTCATCTTCATATTTTATTGCAAGCCGTTCCGTAACCCGGACAGATCCATTATCCCCGAGAAACTCCAGAAAAATTATCTTTCTAACCGTTTTTCCCCGCTCCCCGGAAACTTTTTCGGCAAGGAGACAATCCCCATAAGGAGTTGGAATAAATTGATATTCAATCATAATAAAACAATATTAAACCATTGGATAATAAAAATGTTATTGAATAGTAAAAATAGTAATTTTTTAGATAATAAAATAATAAAGAGGATTTAATATGACACATTCAATTTCCCTTAACAGACTTCAATTCCTTGAAAAAATATATAATTACGAAAGAGATCCCTCCGGCTGGAAATATCTCGGAGCACTTCCCGGAGTGCTGATATTCCATTCCCATATAAATAAATTCTGTACCGAACTTCAACCTGCCGTAGAAATAATTGCAAAGAGGGGTAAAGGCAAATACCATGTATATACAATAGATACGGATACGGAAAAGGAACTTTCAAGAAATTTAATGATAGATAATATCCCTACATTTTATCTCTGTCCCGTAAAAGGCGTCCCCACAATAATAAAGGGAACAATAAACATAAGAGAGATAAAAAAACTGATAGATAAGACTTTTTAACCGGTATTATCCCGATATTTTAAAAAATTCTTGCAAATAAAAAAAATATCCTTACCTTTGCATCCGCTTTATGGCCGAACAAGGCAAGTTCTTAAAAATATCGGGGTGTGGCGCAGTTGGCTAGCGCACCTGCTTTGGGAGCAGGGGGTCCTCCGTTCGAGTCGGAGTACCCCGACATAAAA
>CAYVED010000095.1:0-7098 GCA_964449975.1 uncultured Muribaculaceae bacterium | reverse complement strand
AAAGAATCAAAAAGTTTATTATAACGTTCCTGTATACCCTCCATGCTCGCTATGTTAAATTGAGTTTTAAAATTAAGCCCCGCTTTCAAAGAGTATTTCGGAGTAAGCAGGTTGCCTAATCCATACACATATTGATTATTTGTTAAATAATTATAAAATGATTCCTGATTATCTACATAGTAACCTGCTACAACAGGTAATCCTGTGGCCATGGCCTCTATACAAACTGTGCTTGAAGAAAAAATCCCAACGTCGCTATTTAAAAAAATATTCGCTACTTTTTCTGCAGATATATTACGGTATACTTCAATTCCGGAATCGCAAATATTTCGCAGATCGGAAGCTGATCCGGCTATTATAGCCAGCCTTTCGTACATGATCTGTTTTCTTATACTATCGATCAGCATTCTGTTTAAATTATAGGGATCAGCGCCTCCTACGCTGATTACTATCCTGGGAGTTTTTGAATTGTTATATCTGTTTACTTTTGCGCAGTTTAAAAAAGGGGAACGTAATAAAGCCCACTTCAGCCCTAAACATAATATTGTATTTTCCACAGAAAACAGGGAGCCGTCAGGTATTGAATGACAGATGAGCACATCTGCTGCATAATGTTTATCGCTCATATCGTCTATACAAACGAGCTTACAACCTTTGGCTTTGATTGCTCTTTGATAGTCAGTGTTAAAAAAGTAATTATCTAAAACAACGATTTCATTCCCATTAAGTAAAGATAAAAAAGAGTTAAAATGATTATCGTTTTCGGGTATAGGTAAGTAGTTACAAACCTTTTTAATTTCATTAATTTGATAATCAGTGGGATATGTGGTGGAAAAATAGCAATCAAAGTTATCTTTCAACATATCCGCTAATGCTAAACTACGAATAACATGGCCATAACCTATTTCAGAACCGGCATCTGCCCGAAAATAAATTTTTCTCATAAGTAAAGCATTTAATATTTTTCAATATTATAATCAATTCAGACGTTTAAAACCTGCATGACATACCGGACCTTTCAATTCTTTAAATACATTACGGCCATTCTCAAATTCCTTTATATCGGAAAACAACTTATCAAGTTCGTAAAAATAACCATTTAGAATTTCAGGAGTATGTTCAATACATGCATAAACAGAATTTGCGGCTAAATATCCTTTTGCTAGCATCTCTTGGGTTATATAAGTCTTGTAGGCTAACGCATCCCTGCTTTTAAAAGAATAACCGGCCAAAGCCGGAATTCCCCATTGTACAATTTCCAACTCGTGTTTATCTGCTAGCGTTTGCCATTTATGTTTTATTTCTTCTCCCGTTCTGGTTATCTTTTCCCAAGATTTTAACCGTTCCATTACTTTCAGTGTCGCAACGGCTGCGGCAGGTCCTATACGTTCCGTCCAGAACGTACTGCTGATAAAAGTTTTTTGTGCGGCTTCCATGATTTTTTCTCTTCCTACAACGGCTGTTATGGCATAGCCGTTCCCAAGTGTTTTTCCATAAATAGCCATATCGGGTTCCACTCCGTATAATTCGTAAAGACCTCCGAATGTTTGCCGGAAACCACTGGTGCATTCGTCAAAAATCAGAATAATATTTCTTTCGGTAGCGAGTTGCCGTACTTTTTTCAGAAAATCATTTTCAGGCCCCAGGTTACGACAAACTTCCATTTTTATAGCAGCCAGATCATTATGATTGACGATTTCCACAAGTTCATTAAAATTATTATATGTAAACGGAATCGTACTTCCACGTAAACCCCTAGGTACGCCTGCAGGTTCCAGTCCCGGTAATAAATGTCCTGCCAGCGCATCATTCTCTCCGAGATTTACAGACAGATACCAATCATGCCAACCGTGATAACCGCATATTGCAATTTTGTCTTTTCCGGTTGCCGCTCTTGCTATTCGTATCCCGATGGAATTGGCTTCTCCTCCGCTACGGGAGAATCTTACCATTCCAGCCCAGGGATTTAATTCTATTAGCTTCTCGGCAAGATAAACTTCCTCAGGACAAGAAAAAGTTGACATGTTACCTGATTTAATAGTCTTCAGCACTGCTTCGTCTACTTCTTCGTGTCCGTACCCCAGAGTATTAGTACCTATACCCATTATTGATACATCTATATACTCTTTACCATCCAGATCCCAAACTCTGCATCCTTTTGCTTTACTAAAATAAGCCGGCCATTGCTCCGGTAAAAACATCTCCGGACGTTTAGAAAGTAGCATTGTTCCGCCGGGTATTAACCGTTTGGCCTTTTTATAAAGTTCTTGACCTTTTCCCATAATGTTATTATAAGTTATTTTACAACAGAATCGTTTTTTACAGAATTTTCGTAACCTTCATTTCTTCCGGAATGTTGATTAATTATCTTTATATTCCTATTTTCATCAAGGAAATTCATATAATCCGTATAAGGACGCTCCATACCCAGCTTTTCTATAATAATTCGAATCAACTCAAAGTCTTCCCGAGTATCTACCGTTATCCTTTCGGAAGATAAATCTTTTACATTATTGTAGTAGTTATCGGAAGTAAACAGTGTTCCTCCGTTAAATGACGAATTTTTCCATATAAAAGGTGTTACATGTTCTCTTTCACTTTTTAATTTAGCTTCTTCATAGGCTCTCTTTAATGCGGAAAATTTAAAAACTTCCGTGTCAACTCCGTCCGGGAATGTCAATTCAAGGGTATTTGACACGTAATCACAACCGGATGCAATACATTTTGAAATTACTTCGTCAATAACATCAGGATCTATTAGCGGACAATCAGAAGTTACCCTGACCACATAATCCGGATCTTCGGGTTCTGCTGTTTTATAGAATCGTTCCAGGACATCATCTATCGAACCTTTAAAACATTCTATTCCTAACTTGCCGGCTATATCTACAATATATTCGGCTTCCGGTTCGGTTGTAGTTGCAACTTTTAATTTTGTTATTAATTTTGATTTTAAAATTCTTCTCAAGTGAATTTCCAATAATGTCACTCCATTAACCTTTTTTAAAATTTTTCCGGGCAGACGGGTAGAACCGTATCTGGCCTGTGTGATTGCCAACACATTCATATCTATTTCCAATTTGCAGGATTTAACAAATCTTTTTCTTTTATCCGGATTGAATTAATAAAATCAATATCTTCGATTTTAGCTTTTTTTTGCAATGCCTTGATATTATTTAATAATTGTTCCTCATTGTCAACACCTATTAGAATTCCGCTTATTTCCGGTTTTGAGACTACGAAATTTAAGACTAATTGCTCTATTTTTATGTGTTTGTCTTCACAATATCCATGAAGGTGTTCCAGATGTGTTTTCAAAGGTTGTAATTTATTCTCCAAAGTATTAATATCTTTAAAAAATAATCCTTGCAAAAAAACCGAACGCGTATGAACTTCTACGCCACGTCGATTAAGTAAGTCTAACCATACTTCAAATTGCCTGTCGAAAATATTATAAGGGAATTGTATTAAATCAAAATTTACATTTCGTGAAATAAGTAATTCCAGTTCATCCGGACTGTAAATAGAAAAACCTATTTTTTGCACCTTCCCTTGTATTTTTAATATTTCAAATTC
Source organism: uncultured Muribaculaceae bacterium (assembly GCA_964449975.1). Taxonomy (GTDB): domain Bacteria; phylum Bacteroidota; class Bacteroidia; order Bacteroidales; family UBA932; genus Egerieousia. The sequence continues at coordinate 3,522 of CAYVED010000095.1, read as the reverse complement.
TTCCCATATTTGAGGATTCCTTCTGTATACTTCAAAGTGATGTAATAAATAACCGTATAAACTAGACACTTGTAAACGTTCCAGCGTATTACAAAAAGTCTCTTTTACTGAACTATCATTTTGGGGATATTTAGAAATGATTTTAAAGTTATATTTTGATGCATTAATTACTTCTCCAAGTATTTCTTCAGCATTTCCGTAAGCCGCAGAGGTATCCAGTATATTTATTCCGTTAGTATATGCTAATCTTAGAATTTTTTCTATTGTAGATATGTCGGGCCGGCTAGCTGATGCAATACCATAATTCATCCCAAATTGTACGGTTCCTAATACCAGTTTTGATTTTCTCATTGTAAACTTATATAATAAGAAATTTTAGTGTTCACTATGGGACTGAAACCTCTTTTGTATTTGGCTATCGCATTAATTTTTTCATTATCAGAATGAGAAACGTTACCTAAACAAAAGTTCTTTAACCCTTTTCTTTTAGCTTCAAAAATCGCTTCCAAAAGGACAGCGTGACCTATTGGCTTATTTTGCGCCATTAAATCACGATTATTTACGGCAACTCCGTAATAGGCTTCGGATTTGCTCGTCAGTACCAGAACAGAAGCTACCAACTCTTTATTTAAATATCCGAATATCACATATCCTCTCTCTTTTTTTATGGCTTCATATTGAAGAATCCAGCTTTCAGGGCTTCTGGTCCTTCTTCCGGAAACTTGTATATGGAAATCTTCAAATTGATTAATAATTTCTTTTGTGATGTTAAATTGATCGAATAGCTTTATCTCAAGATTTCTATATCCCCAGTTTACTAAAGATTTGTAACTTTTTCTTATAGCCATTTTTATTTCTTCTTCAGTATTATCCAGGTCTATATTGGAATAGTATTCTATTTCAGGAGCACCTGACCGACAACAATAATACCTTTGCAGAAAATAAGGATTATCATATATTCTGATACGGCTGACCCCGCTGATATTTTTCAGTTCTTCTAGTTTCGCAAACAACTCCTGATAAGCTCTGATAATTATTTTCAGATCTGTTTCAATAAAATATACACTTATTGGATTTCCGAAAAATGAAAGTTCTCTTCTATCAGATTGCATATACATGCATATATAATAGTCATTATCATCAAATATTACAAGCGACGTGTCAATCCAGCTATCTCCGAAATATTCCAGATAATATTCATAGTGTTCGTTACACAATGTATAGTTATTTAGAATTAGGCCATATAAAGCGGAGTTTCTATAGTTGTCTAATTCCGGAGGTGTAAGATTTTTAATCTCTTTTATTTTCATTTTTTATAAATTTGACGACCTGTTCTATTACATATAATTGCTCTTCATTCGTCAATGTAGGGTACATAGGCAGACTGAGACAATGTTTATAGTATTTTTCGGCTACAGGTAAATCTCCAGGTTTATTGCCCAGTTCCTGGTAATAGGGCATTAAATGCACAGGTATATAATGTATTTGTGCATGTATATTATTTTCCCGTAAATAGTTATATAAACCCAGACGATTTTTTACCTGAATGACATACAGATGATAAGCATGATAAACAGCACAAGAAACATACGGTATTTTTATACTCTCGATATCTTTAAAAGCTTCGTTATATTTTTTTGCGATTTCTTGGCGTCTGGTCAATCCTTCCTCTGCCCGTTTTAATTGTGAGATACCCAAAGCTGCCTGAAAATCGGTCAGACGATAGTTATAGCCTAATTTCTGCATTTCGTAATACCAGCCCCCGTGATTTTCTTTAAGAAGTGCCGGATTTTTCGTAATTCCGTGAGTTCTCAATAAGATAAGGCGTTCGTATAACTCATTACTGTTTGTCGTGATCATTCCTCCTTCTCCGGTTGCAATATGCTTCACGGGATGAAAAGAAAATACAGCTATATCTGCAAAACAACCATTTCCGCAAAACTGTTTGTTCCCTTTGTCATCTACAAAATAACCTCCCGGAGCGTGGCAGGCATCTTCCAGTATCCACAGTCCATATTCATCTGCAATTTGCCTGAACTGATCCATATCATGCGGGTATCCTGCAAAATCTACGGGTATAACTCCTTGAAAAGTATTTTTTGGATGGCTTTCCAGTAGTTTTTTCAACTTATTTATATCCATTAGATAAGTATCGGGATCAATATCACAGAATACTACTTCACCTCCGCAATAACGAATACAATTAACACTCGCGGCAAAAGTTATAGGCGTTACAATTACTTTATCGTATTTTTTTACATGTAAAACTCTGGCTGCCAAATGTAGGCCGGCCGTGGCATTATTCACTGCGACCGCATATTTTGCACCTACGTAAGCGGCGAAAACTTTCTCAAATTTGCTAATTTCAGGTCCTTGGGTGAGATAATCGGATTTCAGGGTTGTTACCACAGCCAGTATATCTTCGTCGGTAATATCTTGACGACCGTAAGGAATCGGCTTTGTTATCATTTTACTACAAAATTAGGGTCAACGTATTTTTTTATTTTTTCACGCAGGCTTTCTATGGTTTCCCATTCGGTATTCTGATCTGAAGTGTAATGAAATCCTTGCGGCACTGATATAGCTTTATGGTGTTCCAAATATTTTTCACGTTGATATTTAAAAGATACGGAAGGTAGAATCGCATAGTAATCTCCCAGGTCTATTGTACTTAATGCGTCAGTAGTAGTTATCATTTCCTCATGTAGCTTCTCTCCGGGACGAATCCCGATTTCTTTTAACGGAAGATTGGGGGCAATAGCTTTTGCCACATCTATAATATGATAGGAAGGTATCTTGGGAATAAAAATTTCTCCCCCAAGATGATTCCCGATGGCAAACATAACTAAATCAACACCTGCCTGTAATGAGATATTGAAACGCGTCATTCTAATGTCGGTGATCGGTAATTCTTTGGCTCCGCAGTTCCTTTTATTGATAAAAAATGGTATCACTGACCCTCGTGAACCCATTACATTTCCATAACGTACTACAGAAAACTTTATTTCCTTTGAACCACTGATATTATTGGCGGCTGTAAATAACTTATCGGACGTAAGTTTGGTTGCTCCATATAAATTGACAGGAGCGCACGCTTTATCGGTTGAGAGGGCAATCACATGCTTTGTCCCGGACTGCAAAGCTGCATTAATTACATTCTGGGCTCCGAGGATATTGGTCTTTATACATTCCTCCGGATTATATTCTGCGGTATCTACCTGTTTGATAGCCGCCGCATGAATAATAACATCTACTCCTTCACATGCTCGTTTAAGACGTTCTCCGTCACGTACATCCCCTATGAAAAAACGTAGCTGAGGATATTTCGGTTCTTGATATTTTTGTTTTAGTTCAAATTGTTTTAACTCATCTCTGGAATAAATAACTATTCTTTTTACTTCCGGGTATTTGTTTAAAATAGTTTCTACGAACTTTTTACCGAAAGACCCTGTTCCTCCGGTTATCAATACAGATTTTTGATTAAGCATTTTGTTAATATTGATATAAATATAATTTATTATC
>CAYVED010000094.1:0-7436 GCA_964449975.1 uncultured Muribaculaceae bacterium | reverse complement strand
TGGACATTTCTTTCAAGACTAAAATTGTCCACGATTTAGCACTACGGAAGTGCGTTATTCTGCCAAAAATATGCGGATTAGGGGAAAAAGAAAATCCCTGAAATGTTTAATTTTCAAGGATTTACCAAATTTGAATCTTTTAATAGTGGTGCCACCAGGAATCGAACCGGGGACACAAGGATTTTCAGTCCTTTGCTCTACCAACTGAGCTATGGCACCGTTTTTTATTATTCAGGAACTTTCCCGCTTACGGATAAATTATAATTCCTTTTTGGGACTGCAAAGATATGCATTATTTCCATTGATCCAAAAATATTTTCATTTTTTTAGAAAATTTCTCCGGACTGATATTAGGTGAATATTATAAGTCCTGCGCACCAAAGTAATTTGTACGTCTGTCATTCTTTTTCATACTGTCTTTATTCTCCAAAACCTTGCAATTCCCACTACTTAAAACACATTTTCCGGAGAGAGTAAAATAACTGCGAATTATTTAATAAGATAAACCTCAAACATTTTACGGAGTATGAAAATATTTTTTCACCGGAGTACCGGAAGCAAATAGAACTACAATCGGAATAACAATATAATCCGGAACCAGGTAAATCTCTAGTACAGGAGTGTTGTAAATAACGTGAGGCCTGTGAATTTTAATCAATCGTACCTATGTTATTCAGGCTTGCATAACAAGCCTTATCACCCCTCCGCTACTCGTGATAGTATGAAAAATACGTCCGAGGCTATATTTTCAATCCTCCATTAGCTGACAACAGGGCGCAGGAGTGTCTTCAAGTTTGGATAGAATGGATTTACAGCTCTTAACTTCGTAACATTCGCCGGAAATATTATGAAAAGTCTCCGATAACCGTCCGTTAGGGAATGTGAGTTGTCCTGAAAAAACTTGACATCACCGGATTTTCAGGTATTTAATCCGGATATAGCTTGACACTTTTGTTCAATTTGAGGTGCAGGGTTAATAGAAGTTTTATCTTTTTCTTTCACAGGATAATAATTTTTCCACTTACTCTCCACTTCCATACCGTTCGAATGTACATTCGAGGGCGTTTAATAACTGAGACTCTGGTGCGGACGCTCTTCATTATAGAGCGTAATTATCTTATCTCTATGTACACAAAGGTCTCTTTTGGTAATTGAATCGGCAGCTTATCAAGCCACTCCGTTTTCAAGATACCATTTACCCGATCAGCTATGGCGTTTTCCAATGGATCTCCGCTTTCAGTCATAATGATTAAGATTTTATATTTTGAGAGTTCCAATAACATAATCTCCACAGCAATACTGAACACCACGGTCAGAATGGAGTATTAAATCGGAATGATTATCAGGGAGAGTTTTCAATGCCATTCGCAATGCTTTAACCGTATGACTTGCATCAAGTGCGGGAGCCAGCTCACAATCTAGTATCTTACGGGAATAGGCATCGGTTATCAATGATAAATACAAAAATCCGCCCTTGCTTCTATATAGGTAATATAGCTTACCCGCAACATATTGGGAGCCGATGGCGTAAAACATCGTATCAGAGTGGGATATTTACGCATCCAGTGACCGGAAAACGTTATCTTACGGCTATTACATGTTCGCTTAACCAACATTTGATTAACCTAAAAACGAGATAAAGGCATCCCCTCCCCAATCTAAATATCCATTTGTTCAAAACGGAATTTAAGGTAGACCAAGAGCTTTCTGTCACCCATACGCGGAAAGTCCAGGCGAACGGAGCGAACCAACGAGAGTATCACATCTTCTTTAAGATGTTGTTGGGAATTACAGCTCTACTTTTAGTAATATGCCTGACGACTGTTGCCAAACATCAGCAAAGCTCATCTATAATGTAATACGGATATTGTGCTTTCACTTCTTTGACTGCTTGGTTCCAGACTTTTTTCTGATGACGATATTAAGGTCGCGTTCTGCAATATCAATCATCTTGTACAGGCAGATACTGCACATACGTTCCTCTTCGAGTTGCTGCTCCAACAGTTTGATGCGAGATGCCATTTCTGACAAATTTAATTTTTCTTCCGGCATATTGATATATTCGATTCTTCCGATCCAAATATAAAGCTATTTACCCGGCCGGGATGCAATTCCATGTATTCATTTCTATTGCCATGAATCCAAGAACCGAGAGTACTATTGTCTACATTGAACCGCAGGGCTACCGTCGCACAGGATTCGTTACTCGTGAAATAAGTTATTAATTCTGCTTCTCGGAAATCTTTTGAATAATCATTTCTGATGACAATAACTTTACTTTTTTAATGGTTATTAAATTAATATAAAGCTATTTTAGGACAAGACCAAAGAAAATACGTTCCAACAGTCCATAATCCGTTTCTTTTCAGGAAAAACAAAACCTTTAATTATCCATTCATTTTCAAACTTCTTACTGGTTGGAAAATTATTTCCTAAGTGAACTATCTGAAGAATGGAAAATACGGACAATCATCAACTAAGAATATCAGTTGTTACCACTCCATTACCTTTTTCCTTTCAGCGGTCGGGCATCGTTTAACTTTCGCCGGATTACTGTAAGCTAGCTAATTAAAACAGGTAGTCGGTGATGGAATTCCGTCCCGAACTATCCATTTCGGATGTTTTTGCCTGTCCTGACAAAAGGAAACCTAATACCAGTGCGCACTAATTTACATATTAGCATAGCTTTTCCTTTACCGGTACCGGTAAGGTTCTTAGATAAGATCCGGAGATTCAATAGTAAAGGATCTTATCCGGAGCAAGACAGGATTAAAATTCTTGTCGCGGTTTCATCGGATAAAGTTTCCTCTATAACTCAAATACCCCGACACGCATTTTTAAAAAGATTCATTATAGTATATACATAACGTAAAATATAGCATATGGGAAAATTCTATCCTTATTAATCCGACAACCAAAAATAACGGAGCGTTTATTGCTCTGAGGTTGTTTCCCAACTCTTAACACCCTGACTGCAAAGTCAGTTAAATAAAAAAACGAACTTGATTGGACTCCATATAAAGAAAAATAAAGAAAACAAAACAGTGCTGTGAATAAAAAGAAGAACAAACATAATATCTGCCGGCCACAGCCGAAAGAATCTTTTTTTTAGTACTTTTGTAAATTCATATATGGAAAAAAACACCGCATATAATAATGAAAAAGAGAGGCTTTACGCCAATATAATCCTGCCTGTAAAGTTCAGAGGAGAGATCACTTATCTGGTTCCCGATATTTATAATTTGCGTAAAGGTTCGCGCGTGAAAGTAGATTTTGCAGGAAAATTATACAGCGGGATAGTGCGCCGCCTGCTCACACAAGAAGAACTCAGTAAGCAGATAATGGAACTTGCCGCATCCGGAGGGCTTTCCGCCAAGAATATAGATTATAAACCAATATTGGAAGCGGAACCGCTTCCGCCTGTTTCCGAAACCGAAATATCTTTCTGGGAACAAATAGCAGAATATTATATGTGCAGCATAGGAGAGGTTTTCAAAGCCGCCTATCCGTCGGTGACACTCAGACAGGAGAGCGTAAAGCCGCGTAAAACAACGGAGCAATTTCTTTCCGGCCTCCATCCCGTTCAGACTATCGTTCCGCCCGGTCTATCCCCGGCACAACAACAGGCATATAACTCTATTTCAGCAATTATCGACAATACCTCTTTGGAAAAAGAGCGGGACTGCACACAAGCGCAATACGGAAACAGTACAGGAAGAAACAAGAAAGATGCGGAGACGTATAAAGCGCCGCCTTATACAAAACAACCGCAGGCGTACTCCAAACCGGTACTTCTTAAAGGCGTTACGGGAAGCGGCAAAACAGAAATCTATATAAATCTTGCAAAACAAAAACTGGAACAGGGACAAAACGTCCTCTATATGGTTCCCGAAATAGCTTTAAGCAAACAGCTCTATGTCAGGCTTAAAGAAGTATTCGGAGAACGCCTTCTCACATTCCATTCAAAACAGACTGCGGCGGAAAAGAGCAGGATAAAGAAGATTCTTACCTATACAGATTCCGATTATCCCGACAAAACATTCCCCACCCCGCATCCGGGAAATGAAAACAGTACCGGCAGCACACATAAGACTGCCTCCGGTGACTTCGTAAATACTTCAGATGATAGAAGAACAACAGATATTACCGTCCCTGTAAAAATCAATCCTGCAGTAGTGGTACTCGGAACCCGCTCCGCACTGTTCCTTCCTTACAAAGACCTGGGACTGATTATAGTAGACGAAGAACACGATACAAGCTACAAGCAATCCGATCCGGCTCCGCGATACCATGCCCGCGATACGGCCATCATGCTCGCTAAAATACATAAAGCGGCAATCATAATGGGTTCCGCAACCCCCTCATTCGAAAGCGAGTACAATTTCAGTATAGGAAAATTCGAAAAAGTAGAACTTAACGAAAAATACTATGGTGCAACCGAACCCGAAGTAGAAATAATAAATACTATCCGCGCCCGCAAAAGCCGTCAGATGAACGGAAATTTCTCTCAAAAACTCATCAACGAAATAAAGAAAACCATATCGTCGGGAGGACAGGTATTGATATTCCGCAACCGCCGTTCCTATTCCCCCGTAGTAGAATGCGCCGAATGCGGCTCTATCCCCAAATGCCCGCATTGCAATGTCTATCTCAGCTACCACAAATACAACAACACTCTCCGCTGCCACTATTGCGATTATACCGCCCCGTTCAGCGGTATATGCACCGTATGCGGCCTCGATACGGTAAAATATAAAGGAGCAGGAACGGAAAAACTCGAAGAAGAGTTAAAAAACCTGTTCCCCGATACCAATATCTCCCGGTACGACGCCGACATTACAAAAAGCAAGAAGGCCCAGGAACAGGTAATAAAAGAATTCGCCGCCGGAGAAACCAAAATCCTGGTAGGTACGCAGATGATAAGCAAGGGATTCGATTTCGGGAACCTCAACCTTGTAGTGGTGATACAGGCCGAGACCATACTGGGAATACAGGATTTCCGTGCCGACGAAAAAGCCCTGCAACTATTCAGTCAGCTTATGGGACGTACCGGCAGGCGATCCGTGAGAGGAAAGCTCATAATCCAGACAAGCCACAAAGAACATCCCGTATTCCGGCAGCTAAAAGAGGCTGCCGCTTACAACGGAAAGAACAACAACTTTCTCTTTTCCACGCTTCTCTCCGAACGGAAAGAATTCTGGTTCCCGCCTTATGTAAGAATGGTAAAAATCATTATAAAACACCGTACAAAAGAGAAACTGGATGAAATATGCAATAAAATAGCTTACGCAGGCTTTCCTTGCATAGAACTCTCCGGCCCTTTTATCCCTCCGATAGACAAAATAAGGGGAGAATATCTAAAATGTTTCTATGTAAAATATGCACGCGACAACAGGTTAAATCAGAATAAAGCCGCATTACTCAAGACCGTTGAAAACATCAAAGGACATCGGGCCGTAATACTTGATGCGGATCCGTAGCGGACCGCCCGGTGTTATTACCGTACTGGCCGGCCCGCTACCGCTCCCCGAACCCAACGCCCACCACTACACGTATTGCACGCGGAACCAGTTCGAATACAAAAGGAGATGTTCCCACCGCCTCTCCGTCAATCTCTATACGGGTCTCCGGCCAGGTCTCTATCTCTATCTTTTTAGCCTGGGTGAAAATCACTTTGGGAATACTATAGATATTTCCGGAATAAAGAAGCTTAAAATTACGTATAACCCTGAACTTAGACATCTTACGAATAATAGTAATATCCATAAGACCATCATCCACCGTAGCATTGGGAGTCTGCTGCATTCCGCCGCCGTTATATTTACCTATTCCTACGGCCCCGGAAAATACCATGCCGTCATAGAACGGCTTCCCATCGACGATAATCCTGAAGTGTTTAGACTTAAACCCCAGGAACGTATTTACGGTACTCCTGAGATAGAGCCACTTTCCGTACTTACCCTCATCCTTAAGATTATTATATTTCAGATTCACAACCGCATCATATCCCAGTCCGGCCACATTTGCCATATAGCGGGTATGTTTAACCCGTGTCTCATAAAAAGAGACCTCCGACACATCCTGCAGGATAGTACGTTTCTCCGCGATAGAACGTACCGCAAGCGAATACGTTTTGGAAATACCGTACATCCTTATCCAGTCGTTACCCGTACCGGCAGGAATTACCGCAAGGGAAATTTCGGTAGTAGGAGCCGCTTTCTGTATAAAAATACCGTTTACAACCTCATGGATAGTACCGTCTCCGCCCACCGCCACAATATTCCTGAAACCATCGTTCACAGCTTTTACGGTAAGCTCCACCGCATGATATTTATGTTCGGTAAATACACAGGTGAAACGCACTCCGCTATTATACATCTGATTAGAGATAACAGGCCAATCCTTCAAGCCTCTTCCGCTTCCTGCTTTAGGATTTACTATTACCATCCATGCATCTTTTATCATCACTCTTTGTTTAAAACACGGAACACAAATATAGAGTAATTTTTTCCATTTTCACGGAAGAAATATAATAAATTCTGTTTACCGGAAAAAAAGATTTGTTATTTTTGCAGATTAAGTTAAGATACAACATGGGAAAAGTTATTGCAATAGCCAACCAAAAAGGCGGAGTGGGAAAAACCACCACCGCTATAAATCTTGCCGCTTCACTGGCAGTGCTCGAAAAAAGCACTCTGCTGATAGATGCGGATCCTCAGGCCAATACCACGTCGGGACTGAACTTCGATCCTGATTCCAATACCAAAAGCACATTATACGAAGTGCTTATAGGAGAAAGGGATATAAACGACATAATACTGGATACCGAGATAGAAAACCTCAAAGTAGTCCCCTCCCATATAAATCTGGTAGGCGCAGAGATAGAGATGCTCAATCTGGAAGAGAGAGAAGCCGTAATGAAGAAAGCCATAGAATCGCTTACCGGACAGTTCGAATATATAATAATAGATTGTTCGCCGTCCCTGGGTCTTATTACTATAAACTCGCTTACGGCCGCCGACTCCGTAATAATTCCGGTACAATGCGAATTCTTTGCTCTGGAAGGACTAGGCAAGTTACTTAATACGATAAAGCTCGTACAGAGCAGGCTTAACCCTCTCCTTGCAATAGAAGGATTCCTCCTCACGATGTACGACGCCCGGCTGAAACTTGCCAACCAGGTAGTGGACGAAGTAAGGCATCATTTTGGAAGCATGGTCTTCCAGACAATAATAAACAGGAACGTAAGATTGAGCGAAGCTCCCAGCCACGGGAAACCGGTTATCTTGTACGATGCCCTTTCCAACGGCTCGAACAATTATCTTAATCTTGCAAAAGAAATAGTTACGAAAGCGGACAACAAATAATAAAATACTCTAATGGCAAAGCTCGATTATGAATGAAAAAACAATATCTGAAATAGTAAAACAAGATTC
>CAYVED010000093.1:0-7987 GCA_964449975.1 uncultured Muribaculaceae bacterium | reverse complement strand
ATGTCTATAAGATCCTTAATAATAGAGAGATAGATAATAATGTGCTTTCAGAGGCTATTAAAGCCACATTCAGGAATAGAGGTACTTATTATCAAGCTAACCATCCATTATTTACATCTAACTTTGCTAAAGATAGAGATCGCAATAGGCAGTGGAATAGCTTCCTAAAACGCATTAATCAGAGCGATTTTCAAGATTTTGAAGTTGTTATGGCATTAATTACAAAGCAACTTGAACCTATATTTAATGATGTTGATAAAAAATGAGAATACAATACGCATCTGATCTTCATTTGGAGTTCTCTGCCAACTCAAGTTATCTGAAATTAAACCCACTCGATGTTGTAGGAGAAATCATGAATTTTACAAATTGTTTGATATTGAAAAGTTATATAATGGTTGGCAACATAAGATACGTTCCAACGTAATTTGCTACTATAATAGTATTATTTCATTGGGATATAATATTGAGTTAATAGTAACAACTCTATGGAGTCACATAGATATTAAAAATTCAATAATAACTGAGTCTGGCATAAACGATTTTAGACGAATTCGCTATGGTTGCAAACCATTGCCGTGGAAGCAATTTAATACGGAACACTCTAAATGTATGCGTTTTCTTGATAATAGCATTGAATTTTCAAAAGCAGATCATATTATTGTTGCAACACATCATGTTCCATGATGCCTGGAGAGTTTAAGAGCAGTGCCTTAAATGGAGCCTTTACAGTTGAATTGGAAGAGTTTTTTGTTAATAGTCCAATTGAATACTGGATATATGGACACTCTCATCGCAATATCAATAAGACTATAGGTGAAACTAAATGTCTTTCAAATCAATTAGGATATGTTTTTCAGGGAGAGCACGATTCATTTTCTCATAATAGCTTTATAGAAATGTGGATAATAAATAATGAAAAATATGTTAGTAATATCATTATCAGATTAATGTTAGTATCCTCTTTGGCGATATAAATGACAAATAAAATAATCAGCAATGGTATAAATAAACGCAACTTATAAAGAATGAGATTAATAATTCAAAACAGATTCTTAGATTGGTTCCTAAATTAAAACAGTTTCTTAATCCGGTCGATTAGCCATACTACTTCTGTGTGAGAACTGAATTGATACCGAAGATAATCTTCATATTGAGGCATTATTTCCGGATAAAACGTTTTGGCCCTCGGATCATTTCCCGGCAGAAAAACTTGCAGGGCATTGGAGATGCTTCCGGAGAGACCGGTATACGGGAGGGTGAACGGAGTCATTTCCATATAGGTATTTGGAGCTTGAGAGGACGGGACGCCTACAAGAGTTGCTCCCATTTTCCACAAATAGAAGGCATAGTGGAAGGCTGCGCTAAAAGTTCCGGCATCGGTGAGTACAAATATATTCTGAGGAGTGTACACCGGTTTTCCATCTTTGGAAAGGCTTTCCGGAATAGAGCACATGGCCGAGCTGAGGAATGCTTTTCGCTCCTCCTCCGGAGTGCGATTCCATTTCCCTTGACCTGCATAATCTCCCATGTTGAATTTCCGCCCATACATGTTGTTGTATTTTTCGAGACTGCTCTTCTCTTTTTGGAATAATAATGGAGAGAGGCGTTTGTAAAAATTGGTACCCATATCGGTTTGCAGGTAAGAGTCTCCATACATCATGTATAGTGTAGGGAGCGTGATGGGGGTCCAGCCTCCGCCGTTGCCTCGTAAGTCTATAATCAGGTGGGAGCTTCTGTTTTGCTTCATCTCGCAGAGTAGGTTATGAAAGAGTTCGGAGAAAGAGGGAACTCCTGCTAGAGCGGCAACCGTGTCTACTGCGGAAATTCCGCCTGAACACTTGTTTGTGGGGATCTCTTTTTGGAGTACCCATTTATAATGATTTTCAAGACCTTGTAATGCTCCGTCCCAACCGCCTTGCAGGGTGGCGGCAAAATTCTCCCGGGCCATAATGCTTTTTACTCGGAATAACATGATCTGTTTTTCCGGATCAACAAATCCGTAGTTCAGATAGTGGCTATCCAGTCCACCCGGATAACTTCCTGATACGGAAACTCCTTTTTCCCCAGATGTTTCAGCCGATGCCTGGAATGGAATATTTAGGGATGACACTTTCCCTGTTGCATCTTCGGCTGTAAAGGTAAGTATTTCAGCCGCAGGAAATAATTGCGGCAGAAGCAGTTCCCTGTAGTACGAATTGGTAAGTCTGGAATAGGCGCCGTATTTATTTTCGCACGGGGTTAGCAGGGCAATTTGCCGAAGCAATGAATCCAGTCCCATCCCGTTTATAGAGATCAGTTTCGATCCCAATAGGGATGCATGTTTCTCCGGAACACGGGTGAAAATCAGCCCGTCGGGAATACATTGAAGGGAGATAGGTGCTTGTAGTGTTTTTTTGCTTCCCGACAGCTCCTTGTTGTTGCCGGGAAAGGAGAGCGTGGTGTGCCCGTCCTGAATGTTTGCCATGAATTGATTGGCTAGGGAGACAAAATCCGCAATGGAGTGCTGTCCGGATGCAATCTTTTTCCTTACCTCATCTGCTTTTACGTAGAAGAATGGTCTCCCGCCGAAGCCACTGTAAGGATCGGGGTGGGTTTGTTCCAGATAGGTAATAAGGGTGTTAAAATCTGCCACTAGGGAGTCGGGGGAGATTTCTGTTTTTAGATTTTGTGACGCAGACGGTGTGGTTACTCCGGTGAAGCACATAAAGAGTAAGAGTCCTGTAAGGAAAGAGTGAAATGATTGCATAGTAAGAAGCTGTTTAAAAATGAATTAAAATAATTATTATGTAATTATTTATTATATTGAATATCAGCTGGTTAATTGAATTATTATTCTTAACTTTATGGTTACTAAGACATTAAGTTATGGAACAATATTCAACCAACCTCACTGATAAACAGGGGCAATTTATAGAAAAAATAGTGAATACACAAAAGAGAAGACGAAAATATTCTGTTCGTGGCATTTTTGATGCCATTCTCTACTTGCTCAAAACAGGTTGTCAATGGCGTATGCTACCTTCTAATTTTGCACCTTGGCAGAGTGTATATTACTATTTCAGCAAATGGAAGAATGAAGGTGTAATAGAAGAACTATTAAGCGTTATTCATTCTAATGTACGTAAACAATTAGGGAAGGCCGAAAGTCCGAGTTTAGGAATTATTGACTCGAGAAGTGTTAAGACTTCTCATCATGTTGATTCTGATAGAGGTATTGATGGTAACAAAAAGATAAAAGGGCGAAAACAGCATGTAGTCGTTGATACTCTTGGGCTTCCAATGGCAGTAGCTGTTCATCAAGCAAACATTCATGATAGCAAGGGTGCTCCGCAAGTTGTTGACAAACTCGCATTCAAATTTCCTCGTTTGGTCAAAATACTCGCCGACGGAGGATACAGAGGAACTCTCGCTGATTGGATTTTGGATAAATTCGGATGGGAATTAGAGGTCGTTTTAAGACCTGATGAATGTCTCTCGAAATTTAAAGTTCTACCAAAACGCTGGATTGTAGAAAGAAGTTTTGCATGGCTTGAGAATTTCAGAAGGCTTATGATTGACTACGAGTTTTATGCAGAAACAGCTGTTGCCATGGTGCAATTGGTTTTCTGTAAAATAATGCTTAATAAATATTATGATTGATTTTTGAAACAGCTTCATAATAAAAAAATAATTTTTATTTATCTGAAAGTTACTTTTAATTAAATAATTATCTTCCTCTTATAGGATAAAAATATCATTCGCTTGTCTATTTATAGTAAAATCGGTAAAATTAGAATGTGCTTTTAAGATAGCAGGGAGGGGGTTAATAGAAAAAGGCGCCTTGCAAAGCGCCTTTTCCGTGACCCGCCTGGGGGTCGAACCCAGGACCCCAACATTAAGAGTGTCGTGCTCTACCAACTGAGCTAGCGAGTCGGATATTTTTTTCCGGAAGTGCAAATGTAGAGATAATATTTTTAAATGCAAACTCTTTTTCCGTTTTTTTAGGCCTCCGAATATAAAAATCCGCTTAAATTACCCTAAAAATCAGATACGAACAAAATAGACAGGGGCCATTTTTTACGTTCGCACTCCCCTGTTGCAAATTTTGCTCCGTTAAAATTTTATATCAGATTAAGTATAATTATTTTATATTTTTGCACAAAAATAACCGTTAATTATGCTTAACCTTAAAAAACAGGATATAATATTTATCCTTATAGCGATCTCTATTTTCCTGCCTTTTATAATATCCGGAGAGGTATATGCTTTATACAAAGAGTTCAATCTGAATCACCCGTATATAATGGCATTCCTTAAATTTGCAGTACTTTCGACTTTGGGAGAGTGCCTGGGGCTGAGGATAAAAGAGGGAAAATACGTCAAGCCCGGGTTCGGAGTGGTTCCGCGTATAATAGTATGGGGATTTCTGGGAATATGGATAGCTGCCGCAATGAAGACGTTTGCATCCGGCATTCCGGGGTTTCTCCAGTCTCTGGGTATATATGACCCCGGTGAAACGCTGTCCGGTTCGGACTTTATAAAAAAAGTAACGGGAGCATTTTTCATAAGCCTCTTTATGAACACCACTTTCGGCCCGGTATTTATGACGCTTCATAAAATTACCGATATGCATATAATTCAAAACGGAGGACGGGTGGTATCGTTGCTCAGACCCATAAATTTTGCCGCATCATTACGGCAGATCAACTGGGATGTACAATGGGGGTTCGTATTTAAAAAGACAATACCTTTTTTCTGGATACCGGCACATACCATAACATTTATGCTCCCGGCGAGCATGCAGGTTCTTTTTGCCGCCCTGCTGGGCGTAGCCCTGGGTGTAATATTATCAATAGCGGCAAGAAAGGCTTAATATAACAGGCAACTGTTTTTTCTGAAATATAATTTCCTCGCCGCGCAGCTTTAACACGAGCCGCCCCTTTTCAGTATCGAAAATCATCTCTGCGCCTGCCGCCAGATTCCTGAAACTGTTTCCGCCTGTGAACTCCAGTACAAAAGGAGGTTCCGGGGCAATTTGTGCGAGCAGGTTATCACCTTCTCTTAATATCCTGATTTTTAACGGTTGCTTATCAGATAAATAGTTTCCTGAATATGTGTCCAGTGTTACGGCAGATATTTTTTGCCGCTTTTGTACGGATATATCGGGAAAATCATATCCTGTGCCATAAATAATACTTAGAATTCCTTTTAAAATCTCACTTAGCCCGATTGCCTGCCTATTTAAACAAACGGCGACCGAAATCCCGTCCTCCGGATTATACATAACTATTGAATGCGTACCGAACGTGTCGCCCCTGTGACCGTAAAACATTTTTCCGAAAACCGGAAATTTCATCATTCCGCTTCCGAATTTAGGATTATCCCCGCTTTTCATATTGTTTACCACGGAAGAGTCGGTCAATACAGAAGAAAACAAGGCATAGATTATAACATTCAATTCGTCCGGAGTGGATGCCACATCTCCCAATCCCGTAACATTCGGGAAATAAAACTCTTTTATAAGTTCCCGGCCGCCCTGTGTATTTATGCGGTAAGACCGTGCGATTCCGTCGTCATCATTTGCTCCCGATACCGTACTTATCAGCCCCAACGGTTCCGTTATCCTCTCCGACAAAATTTCCCCGTACTTTTTCCCGCATTTTTTTTCCAGTATTTCAGTAAGGATAAAATATCCGCTATTGGAATACAGCACACTATCCCCGGGCATAAAAGCAATGCCCTGCCTGTTGATTTCATTAAATATCTCATCTTCCGTTACAGGTTCCGTAAGCCAGAAATAAAGAGAATCTTTAAATACGAAGTCTTTTAATCCTCCTGAATGAGATAAAAGATGACGGATAGTAATCTTCCCGGCATTAGGGAGCGACGGAAAATATTTACTTATGGGTTCGTCAAGGTTTAACTGTCCTTCTCCGTAAAGTTGATAGGTGATTATCGCCGTCAGCATTTTAGTAATAGAACCTATACGGTACTTTACATTCTTATTATTTTTGAGGACGTTTACAGTACCGTTTTCCCCGAAACTGCGCCCGTACTTAAATACTCCGTTTTTATAGATAGAAACAGCGCCGGTTCCCAGATTATTTTTCTCTATACGCTCAAAAAAAACGTTAAGTTCTCCCGTATTTATATTTTGCCCGTAAATAATGCAAGGCAGGCAGAGAAAAATCATCCCGGTAATTTTATTCTGCAGGAGTCGTTTGATTGTATTCATATCAACTTAGTTTACGGCAAAAATAATATAAATAAATTTCCGGTTGACGAAATTAACAGGAAATTTGTAAATCATCTGCAACTTTCTTAACTTGCCGGAAGTTGTAAATCCGGACGGAAACGTCTGAACCGGACGCTATCATATATGTTAAAAAAGAAAATAATACAGGGAAGCGCCATTGTATTTTTATTATTGGCGATATTGCTTTCGGTTCCAAATACAGAGTGGACGGACAGCACTTCCGTTTTTGGTTTTATAAGTCTGGTGCTTGGAACTTCAGGATCCATAGTTTCCGTATTTATACCATCGTCGTACACATATTGTTTTAAAGAGGAGGAGTGGCAAAAAGATAAGGATGGCTCCGGTTATATTTTATCTGTTAAAGCCAGGACGCATGGCATGGGAAACTCGCCGCAAGTACAAATTTTCCTGATGAACGGGGAAACGTATGAAGAGGTTAGCGTCGCTTCGAATCTGGATAATAAAGGCAATGTAGTTATCGGAGCCAATACATCGTTTACCGGAAAGATTATAGTCTCTTGATTATGGAATATATAGAAATCGCAGCGAGGAATCGGCTCCGGGCGCTTGAAGTTATCGAAGATACGGATGTTATAAATATATGGGAATCCGTAAATGCCGAAATAAATCTTGTCGGATCATTAAAAACGGGGCTTTTGGTAAAACATCGGGATATTGATTTTCATATTTACTCTGAATCCCTGAATATTCAGGATAGTTTTGCGGCAATAGCAAAGCTGGCTGAAAACCCGCGTATCAGGCGTATCGAATATGTGAATCTGCTTGAAACGGATGAAAAATGTATCGAATGGCATGCATGGTATGAAGATGACTGTAAGGAACTTTGGCAGATAGATATGATTCATATTATGAAAGATTCCGCCTATTACGGTTACTTTGAGAAAGTGGCCGAACGCATTTCTGCGGTACTTACCGACGAAACCAGACAGGCTATTCTGAGGCTTAAATATGAAACTCCCGAAACAGAAAAGATAATGGGAGTCGAATATTATCTGGCGGTTATCCGCGACGGTGTCCGTACATACCGGGAATTTATGCGGTGGAGAACGGAGCATCCGGCTTGCGGGATAATAGAGTGGATGCCTTAATAGTGTACATATATATGGTATGGTAAATAAGAAAGGTCAGATGCGGAAATCCGGGGAACGGGATTTATATCAGGCTTTTGATTATCAATACGTTTTCTATCAAAAAGATTTTCCGTATATTCTCCCTTGAGATTTCAATATCATCGTAATTTTTGTTTTCGCTTCTGAGAATGAGTTTGTTATTGTCGAACGGATGCTTTCTTACATATTTTATAAGTTTATATTCATCCGTAATTATGATGTAGATTTGTCCGTACGCAATCAGGTTTTTATCTTTAATTTCCCTTATGACTATTTTATCGCGGTTGTTGATTACCGTAGACATGCTGTCGCCCGAAGCGGTGATGATTATGGAGGCGGGATCGATTTCCGGTAAATTGACATGTCCGATTATCTCTTCGTTTCCAAAGTCGTTAGCGAGCGATTCGCATGCTTCTATATTGTAAACAGGAGTTCCCTCGGAAACCATGTTGTTGGTTTCCAATGTTTTTATTATATTACTTCCATTTTCCTGTTTTGTCAGCAAATTGTCAATCTTCTTGCGTAACTGTTTGGAAAACGGAGCTCTTCCGTTTAGAACATCCGATAGATAAGTACTCTTTACACCTAATCTGTATGCTATTTCGGTCTGAGTTACTCC
>CAYVED010000092.1:0-8045 GCA_964449975.1 uncultured Muribaculaceae bacterium | reverse complement strand
AATAAAACGAACGTTTTACTGTTACATAACAACATATTTAACAATAAACTTTCCGTTAATTCTCCGGATAAAGAAGATAAGGTCTGCGTTGTTCTTTAAACTTTTCCACATCGGCTGACCAGACGCTTTTAATCTCTTCCGCCGTCTTTCCTGCTTTAATCATCTGTCTTACGTATGCCTGTCCCAATTCAAGTTCAAAAAACGAACGGAAAAAATGATCGTCCAGATTCATATTATTATAGGCATCTATTATATATTCCAGGTTAATACCCTTTTCATTGATCTCCTCCACATCCGGAACTGTTCTGAGATCCGCTCCGAAACAGACCTTATTAAGTTGGGGCGGTTTTTTTGCCCCCTGTATGCTGCGCGGGATAAAACCAAACCCGTAACCTTTCATATTAGGATGCCCGTACATCTGGAAAGCCTTATCCGTGCCTCTGCCCAGACTCACCGGAGTAGCCTCGAAATAACAGGTAGAAGGATAAAGATAAACAGATCTCATATCGGGAAGATTAGGAGACGGTTTTATCGGCAGCCTGTACAACTTGGCATGCGTATAATTGGTGCATTTTATAACTTTGAGCCGGCATTTCATCCCGTCCGCCGCCGGATTGCCGTATTTCAGCCAGTTCTCTCCGTTTATCATCATGGCCAGCTCCCCTAAAGTCATCCCGTGTACGCTGGTTACAGGCAAACCTCCTACTCCGGATTTATATTTCATATCCAGAATAGGCCCGTCCACATAAAACCCTATAGGATTCGGCCTGTCCAGCACAATGAACTCCACATTTTCCATTGCACAAGCAGCCATCATTTTTGCCATTGTAATATAATACGTATAAAACCTAACCCCAACATCCTGCAAATCAAACACCATTACGTCTATATCCCTCAACAGCTCCTTAACGGAACCTTCCTTTGTCCCGTAAAGAGACCTCACGGGAATTCCCGTTCTGGAATCCACCGAATTTCCTACATGCTCTCCCGCATCGGCATTCCCCCTGAATCCGTGCTCCGGAGACATAATACAGGTTACATTTACACCTAAAGCCACAAGTGTATCCAGGATATGGGTATTCTCCGTAACCATACCGGATTGATTCGACAATACGCATACTTTTTTCCCTTTTAATAAAGGAAGATATTCATTTACATTCTGCGCACCGGTTAAAATATCGGTAGCATAATCTAGCTTCTCCTCTCCGGGAAAAGTCCCTATTTTCATATTAAGGACGGAAGACGAATCAATCGCAGAAGCCCCGAAGCTTCCCGATGTATTTACGTCCAGAATGCTTTCCCGAACGGGTTTTCCCGTTTGCGCAGAACCGTTACAGCAAGCGGAAAACAGAAGCAATGCCGCCGCCGGAAAGAAAAATAATAGTTTAGCCATTATACTCTGATTTATTAATTAAGTTATCTTATAACCAGGCTCCTGCCTCCAGCCTCATTTACATTTATATACACCTCTACGCAATCTTCCGGCAGAGCCTCGCGTATCTTTTCGGGCCACTCTATAAAACACAGGCCGTTCCCGCAAAAATATTCGTCAAGTCCTATATCGTACGCTTCCTGAACTTTATTTATCCTGTAAAAATCAAAATGATACACCGGAAAACCCTTTCCCGCCCTGTACTCATTCACGATAGTAAAAGTAGGACTATTGACCGTGTCCCTAACTCCGAGTACCCGGCATAACGCCTTTATAAACGTAGTCTTTCCGGCCCCCATCTGACCGTAAAAAGCAAAAATATTGCTCCCTGTATCCGATTCAGAAATATAATCCGCAAATTCGGCGGCAGCCTTGTCTATATCTTCCGGCCGCTCTATATTAATCACCTTTGACATAACTTGTATTATATACTCCCGTTTATTTTGAGCTTAAATTGCAAAGCCCGTGAAATATGCCTCAAAGATATAAAATCATCTCCATCCAAATCGGCAATAGTACGGGATATTTTCAATATTCTTACATATCCCCTTGCAGAAATATGCATCCGGGAGACTATCTTCTTTAAAAATTCTCTTTCATTTTCTCCGGTTTTGCAATACTTGCGTACAAGCGACGGAGGGATTTGCGCATTAGTATAAAAATTCTCCCCTCCATACCTTTCCAACTGTATTGCCCTCGCCTTTTTTACCCTCTCCGCAATAATACTGCTCGGTTCCTCCGGACTTCCTTCTCCTGATACAATATCCTCCGCCGCAACCGGATTGACGGTAAGCTGTATATCTATCCTGTCGATAAGCGGCCCGGATATTTTAGACAAATAACGCATTACCTGAGAAGAACCGCATGTACAATGCACCGCATCATCGTACAAATATCCGCAGGGACAAGGATTCATAGCCGCAATAAGCATGAAGGAGGCGGGATAAGAAAGTCTCGTTCTGGCCCTGCATATCTGTATTACCCTGTCTTCCAACGGTTGCCGTAATATTTCCAGCACGCTCCTCCCGAACTCCGCAAACTCGTCCAGAAAAAGCACTCCGTTATGCGCCAGGGATATTTCACCCGGCAATCCGTTCAAACCCGAACCCGCCAGAGATTGTATAGTAGAAGTATGATGCGGTTGCCTGAAAGGGCGTTCCTTTATAAGACCTCCCGAAGAAGGCAATAATCCCGCTACAGAGTAGATTTTACTTGTTTCCAAAGCCTCTCCGCGGCTCATGCGCGGGAGTATGGAGGGCAGGCATTTCGCCATAAATGTCTTTCCGGAGCCAGGGCTACCCGTCATTATAACATTATGCCCTCCGGCGGCGGCTATCTCCAATCCTTTTTTCGCCAAATGCTGCCCCTTTACATCGGCAAAGTCATAGAAATACTTAACATCGCCTGGAACGCCTGCGCAATCATACCATGAATCATCCTCTACATTGACAATTTTACAGGAATGTCTTTCCGGATTTTTCATAATCCTTATAACGTCCCCGATGTTATCGGCTCCGAAGATCTTTACGCCCGTCAGTTCCTTTGCTTCCAGAGCGGAAACGTAAGGAAATATACAATATTTATATCCTTTTACGGCAGCGTGTAAAGCAATAGGCAACGCTCCGGTTACAGGCCGCAGGGACCCGTCCAGGGCAAGCTCTCCGAGAATCATAAAATCCTGAGTATTTTCGAGTATTACCTGACGGGAAGCGCTTATTATACCCATTGCTATGGCGACATCAAAAGCCGAACCCTCTTTTTTCATATTTGCCGGGGCAAGATTTATCACAATCCTTTTCCCCGGAATACGGTAACCGTATTTTATAAGGGCGCTGCCTATCCTTTGCTGGCTCTCCTTAACCGCATTATCGGGAAGGCCTACCATGAAAAACGAAATACCGTCGGTAACATCTACCTCAACGGTAACCGTCACCGCCTCAAGTCCTTTACAGAAAGCACAAAAAACCTTACATAGCATAATTTCTATATTTA
Organism: uncultured Muribaculaceae bacterium; assembly: GCA_964449975.1. Taxonomy (GTDB): domain Bacteria; phylum Bacteroidota; class Bacteroidia; order Bacteroidales; family UBA932; genus Egerieousia. The sequence goes on along the minus strand of CAYVED010000092.1, from coordinate 4,621 downwards.
AAGTTGTGCTAAAATAAAAGTTCCGTAACGGTTTTTCCAAGTAAATAATAAAAATATGTCGTTAAGATAAAGAAATATACTATTACGGAATCGTAAAAAAGATTTATACGATATTAAAAATCACAAATCCATACCGGACATCACTTTGGAGGTAGCTCCGAGATTCTCTCTTACATATTCTCCGCATATCGCCCCGCGTCCGGTTCTCATACTTTCATTATGAACATACTTATTAATAATATCGTAAAGATGAGTGCGTTCCTGAACGGATACCGCTCCCCCCAGCGAAACAAGATCCGCAGCCTCTTTGAATTTGCCGTAATTAGGGCCGAAGACAACAGGAACAGAATATGTTGCCGCCTCCAGGACATTATGAATCCCCGTCCCGAAACCTCCTCCGACATAGGCCATACTTCCGTATCTGTATATGGAAGAGAGTATCCCCAGACAATCTATTATAAGAACTTTCGAGTTCTCAAGGGCTTCATCCAGAAAAGCCATAATCTCGGAAGAAGAATACTTGCCTGCCGGATATTTCTCATCGAAAGAGGAAAACCGGAGCACTTTGCCGGGAGAAAACATTTTTTCCACCTGTCCTATACGCTCTTTATCCGTTTCATGCGGAGCTATAATAAGTTTTACGTTCGAAAAATTCCCTATAACTCCCGCAAGCAACTGCTCGTCGGGAGCCCAGGTACTTCCGGCAACTATGGTAAAATGTCCTTCCGCAAAACTTTTTATCAGAGGGAACTCCCGGCTGCTACCCGTAATCTGACATACCCTGTCAAACCTCGTATCCCCGCATATAAATACATTATCCTTCACTCCTACCGACTCCAGCAACATTCTCGACTGCCCGTCCTGTACGAACAATCTGGTATAGCAATAAAGCATCTTTCTGAAAAATCCGCCGTACCACCTGAAGAAAACCTGTGAAGAGCGGAAAATCGCCGAAACTATATATACCTGCACATTATTTTTACGCAACTCATGCAGATAATTATACCAGAACTCATATTTGATAAATACTGCTTTTACCGGCTTTACCGTTTCCACGAATCTCCTGGCGTTTCTGGCAGTATCCACCGGCATATAATAAACCCAGTCTGCAAATTCATAATTTTTCCTTAATTCATACCCGCTCGGAGAGAAAAACGTAAGCAGTATCTTATATTTGCCGTGTTCCTTTCTACACCGCTCGATTATCGGCCTGGCCTGTTCGAATTCCCCCACAGAAGAGCAATGGAACCATATTACGGGAAAATCGTGGCCGACCTCCCTCTTGATTCTTTCCAGAAGCCCCTTCCTGCCGTTACGGAACAATTTCGCCTTTGGATTGAAATTCGCCGCTATCCTGACCAGTAACAGATACGAAACAAGGCCTATGTTATATAGTATTCTCAAAATATTTGTGCAATTGTAATTATTAAGCGAAATTAGCAATTATTTATAAATAAAAAAAAAGTGTGTAACTTGCACGAAATTTTTTTGAGATGAAAAAAACTCTGGAATTAATAGGGATGTACTATCTGCTTATGAAGCGAGTTTTCCAGAAGCCCGAAAAGCGGAAAATCTTCTGGAAGCAATATACAATTGAGGCAGAAAAACTTATGCTCGACTCTATCCCTATTGTAAGCCTGATTTCGGTATTTATAGGAGCTGTTATAGTGCTCCAGACCGCAAATAATATGGAAAGTCCTTTCATTCCTAAAATGTACGTGGGATATATGGCGCGAGAGAGCCTCGTACTGGAATTCTGTTCTACGATGATAGCCCTTATACTTGCCGGGAAAATAGGTTCGAATATAGCTTCCGAAATAGGCAGCATGCGTATCACGGAGCAGATAGACGCTATGGAGATAATGGGTGTGAACTCCGCTAATTATCTCATATTGCCTAAAATAGTTTCAGCTACCAGTTTAAGCCCCTTCCTCATGCTGGCAAGCTTCATGTTGGGACTGGCCGGAGGCGCACTGATAATTATTTTTACGGGAATAATAACCATGGCCCAATATGTAGACGGTCTACAATTTTCATTCAAGGCGTATTATATATATTACAGTATGACTAAAATGGCGGTATTCGCCTTTGTAATAACTTCCGTATCGGCATTTTTCGGTTATAACGCATCGGGAGGTTCGCTGGGAGTGGGAAGATCAAGCACTAAAGCGATAGTGATAAGCAGCGGACTGATCCTGGTTTTCAACCTTGTAATTACCAAATTAATGCTATAAGAAGATACAAGATGATAACGGTAAAAAATCTATATAAAGAATTCAACGGAAAAGAGGTTCTGAAAGATATATCCATAACGTACTCTCCCGGTGAATGCTCGCTTATAATAGGAGCCAGCGGAAGCGGAAAAACGGTTCTGTTAAAATGCCTTGTAGGTCTGTACGAGCCGGAAAGAGGGGAAATATGGTATGATGATAAATTATTCACGGGATTACCGCTGAAAGCGAAAAAAGACCTGCGGCAAGAGATAGGTATGCTTTTTCAGGGAAGCGCGTTGTTCGATTTCGCTACGGTAGAAGAAAATGTAATGTTCCCGATGGATTTTTTTACCGACTGGAGCAAAGAAAAGAAGCTGGAAAGAGCTAATTTCTGTCTTAAAAGGGTAAATCTTATAAACGCGAATAAAAAATATCCGGCACAGTTAAGCGGAGGAATGCAGAAAAGAGTAGGAATAGCAAGGGCTATCGCCCTTAATCCCAAATATCTTTTCTGCGACGAACCTAATTCCGGACTCGACCCTTCCACCTCTATTCTTATAGATCAGCTTATACATGAAATCACGCAGGAATACAAGATAACTACCGTTATAAATACCCACGATATGAACTCCGTAATGGAGATAGGGGATAAAGTCGGCTTTATATACAACGGGAACAAACTCTGGGAAGGCAACAGCAAAGATATTCTCCATTCGGATTGTAAAGAACTGAACGATTTCGTATTTGCCTCCAAAATGGCAAAACAGCTAAAAGCCCTGATGTAACAGGAATTCCTTTTATTAAAGGTGGAACCGGAATCCTATCTCAGCTTTAAGTTGGAAAGGCTGGTCGGTTCTTATACTGTTAGGAACTTTGGAGTCGAAGAAATAAACCGCATTAGGCTCCAGATAAAGGCCTAACTGCTTCACGATCCTGTACTCTATTCCCAGACCGAAATTTGCAGAGAACTGCATCCCCTCTATCTCCGTATTATATCTTACGGTTCCGTCGTAACTTTTCAGGAAATACGAAGCCCTTATACCTTTTTCGAGCGTACCGCCCAGATTGGCATACAGCGAAAATCCTTTTTTACTTAAGATAGTCCCATAGAAATTTACCGGAATACCTATATAATGCAAAGTCTGTTTTACAGAATGCATCTTTTTATTTAAAAGCCCGTCATATTTGCTTCGCAACATCGTATAATTAATTCCCACTCCTACCGCAAATATATGATTTATACGAATCTGCAACTGCAACCCCAGATTTACCGGCAAAGAATATTTCGTATCTGAAACCTGTTCTATAGACAATCCTCCCTGCGACGTTCCCGCAGTTCCTGCCGACATATATATTTTCCTGGAACCATTTGAAGAGACGTCCATGCTGTTTCCCGATATAATATTGGAGGCCAGTGCCAAAGAATATCCGGAACTGCGCTTTCTAAGGGGAGGTGCATCCTCTTTAAACAATGAATAAAAATCATCCGTAAACTCCGTAACTCTCGTATCTTCTTTTACAGGTACGGCTTCTTTATTATCACCAACTTCAGCCATATAAACCGGATCCGCAAGAGAATCCTCCGCCACAGAGGAAGATAATAAAGGAACGGACGGTAAAACTAGTTTTTGTTTTTTCTTAACAGGTTGATATTTAGGTTGAAAAATAGGTCTGCAAATAATGCTTCGTTGCGGAACCGTCTCAACCTCTCCGGCTATAACGGATACCTCCGTCTTTTCCGGCATATATGGCTTATGTGAACTTGGTGCAAATAGAAAATACGCGGCTATGATAACTGCCGCAACTGCTGATATTATATACACAAACTTTCTTAAAGGCAATCCCACCGGCCCCACGCCCTTATCCAGGGAAGATGCTATCCCCTCCCACAATTCCCCGCTCTTCTCTACCGGAGAGGAGTGGGAATAAAGTTTCTCCCTGAATAATTTATCTAATCGTTTGTCATTCATATCCTTTAAAAATCATTCAAAATCTTTCAGCTTCTCTTTAAGCCATACCCGCGCCCTGCTCAACTGCGATCTTGAACCGCCCTCGGTAATATTTAATTCTTTTGCAATCTCTTGGTGAGTATATTCCTCTATCACAAAAAGATTGAATACTGTTCTGAAGCCCGGAGGCATCTGCGCTATAAACTGCATAAGTCTTGAAGCATCGAGTTTATCCATTACAGCCGGATCCACTTGCAGATCGGCATTCTTCATATCTATTTCCTCCCATCTTCTAAGCACATCGGTCTTTCTGAGGTACATAAGGGATGTCGTTACAAATATTCTTCTGGCCCAACCCTCAAAAGATCCCTCCCCCCGGAATGTGCCGAGCTTTGAGAACAGCATTATAAAACCGTCATGCAACACATCTCTTGCCGCCTCTTTTTCTCCCGTATACCG
>CAYVED010000091.1:0-9208 GCA_964449975.1 uncultured Muribaculaceae bacterium | reverse complement strand
AAGCTCCGAGGTATTTATCAGTTTGCTCCTGCGAGCGTACGTCAAAACTAAGAGGAAGAACTTTTATTTCAAACTCCTTTTCCAGGGATTTTGCAAGTTCTGCCAGGCGCGCCTCCCTCCTGCCGGTAATGATAAGATCGTACCCCTCTTTTGCCAGGAGCAGAGCAACAGCCTCGCCTATTCCGGAAGTAGCTCCGGTTATTAATGCTATTTTGTTCATACGGTTCATACATTTAAAATATTAAAATACATTTCATTTTATAACTCCGCACAAAAATACGGATAACGGATTATCTGTACGCCAGATTCTCAACCGTATTAAATACACGCAGGAAGTTCTCTCCAAGTATGAGTTTTATATCCCGCGAAGAATATCCGCGCCTGATAAGTTCCCCGGTAATGACTTCCATTTTACTTATATCTTCCAGACCTTCGGGACAAGTCTCTATTCCATCAAAATCGGAACCCAGCCCTACATGCTCTATCCCTACCAATTTTATTACATGTTCAATATGATCCGCCACCAATTTATAAGACGGCCTCTTCAGCGAAAACATTTCAGCCTCCGCTTTTTTAAATGCCGCCTTTGCCTTTTTACTCGCCGGAGCATCTCTTAAAGCTGCCTGCGCAAGATCAAAAGCATCGCACAAAGGCCCGAATTTATCAGCATATCCCCGGTCGAGGAAAGCCGGATAAAAATTGATTTGTAAAACCCCGCCTGCAGCAGCCAGGTCTTTTATCATATTGTCGGTCATATTCCGGGGATGATCCGCAAGCGCCCTGCAACACGAATGCGTAGCCACTACCGGAGCCTGGGAATATTTAAGCACATCATAGAACGCTTCGTCAGATATATGTGAAACATCTATAATCATTCCCAGCCTGTTCATTTCGGCAATAACTTCCCTGCCGAAAGGACTTACGCCGTTCCATCTTTTTTCTTCAGGAGCGCACGAATCGCAAATATCATTATTACCAGCATGGGTAAGCGTCATATACCTTATTCCCATTCTGTAAAAAAGCCGCAACAACCCAAGATCTTTTTGTATAGGCAGTCCGTTTTCCATTCCCAGGAAAATGGCGGTCAAACCTTTTGACTTAAGCTCTCTCCCCTCTCTCACGGACATGGCAAGCGCCACCTTATCGCGATTATTTTCAATGGCATCGTAAGTCCCGGCCAACAACTGCAAAGCACGCCTTGTAGCCTCATCGGGAGTAAGTTTATTCGATGTATATATTGCAAAGAACGAAGCGTCTACTCCCCCTTCCTTCATCCTGATAAAATCTACATGTCCTTTTCTGCTCCTTTTGCCGGGATCTGTCCCGTTAATGAGAGCAAGAGGAGTATCGCAATGAGAATCAAGGATAAGAGCCTCCTTATGAAGATCTTTTACTGTAATAATCATAATATTTAATTTTTACTTGGAAAATTAATATAAAGATAATAATAAAAACCGAAAGCATTCAATTTAAAGCTCACTCTATATTAACAATTCAGGTGGTGTACGACAAAATTTGCCGGACACCACCTTGCATGTGAAAAAAATTTCTTTATGTTTATTTCATATAAGCATACTTATATGACGTGGAAGGAACCAGAGTTTCCTTTATTGTCCTTGGAGTTACCCAACGTACCAGATTAAACTCTCCGCCAGCCTTGTCATTGGTTCCGGACCCTCTCGAGCCACCGAAAGGTTGCATACCCACAACAGCACCGGTAGGCTTATCGTTAATATAGAAATTACCGGCCGCATACCTTAATGAATCGGCAACTTTCTGTACAGCAGCCCTGTCTTTTCCGAACACGGCTCCGGTAAGACCGTAAGGAGAAGTAGTATCGCATAATTTCACAGTCTCTTCCAGTTTGGAATCTTCATATACATAAACCGTAAGAACCGGCCCGAAAATCTCCTCCTGCATAGATTTAAAATGAGGATCAGTGGTCTCGATAACCGTAGGTTTTATGAAATACCCTACGGATTTATCATACTCGCCTCCTACTACTATCCTGGCTTCGGCAGAGTTTCTGGCATACTCTATATACGAAACAATATTATCGAAAGAAGCCTCGTCAATGACCGCATTTATAAAATTATCGGGATTGCAAACATCCCCCATTTTCGCTTCTGCAGCCCTTTCCTGTATACCTTTAAGTATCTCAGGCCACAATGATGCGGGAACATACATTCTCGATGCGGCGGAACATTTCTGTCCCTGGAACTCGAATGCGCCGCAGAATGCTCCATTAGCAACGGCCTTCGTACATGCCGAAGGATGTACAAATATAAAATCCTTACCGCCGGTCTCCCCTACAAGCCTCGGATACGTTTTATATTTAGGAAGGTTCTCTCCTACCTGTTTCCACAGATTATTGAATGTTGCGTTCGATCCGGTAAAGTGTATTCCTCCGAAATCAGGAGAGTTCAGGGTTATTTTACCTATTAAAGCGCCCGATCCGCAAAGGAAGTTTACAACTCCGGCAGGAAGGCCCGCTTCTATGAAAAGCTGCATGAGGTAATAGTTGGAAAGAATAGAGGTAGTAGAGGTTTTCCACACCGTAGTATTTCCCATCATTGCCGGAGCCATATTCAGATTAGAGGCTATAGAGGTAAAGTTGAACGGACTTACTGCAAGTATAAATCCTTCCAAAGCCCTGTATTCAATAGAGTTAATCTGGCCCGGAGCAGATTTAGGCTGAGAAGCGTAAATTTTGCATGCGTATGCTACGTTATATCTCAAAAAGTCTATAAGCTCACATGCGCTGTCTATCTCGGCCTGGTAAATATTTTTACTTTGCCCCAGCATCGTAGACGCATTGATTATAGGACGATATTTTCCGGCAAGCAGGTCGGCCGCTTTCAGCATGACAGAAGCCCTTACCCTCCAATCCATTTCGCTCCACTCTTTATGCGCCGCCATAGCAGCATCTACAGCCATCTGCACCTCTTTTTCCCCCGCTTTATGATAAGTAGCAAGAATATGTTTATGATTATGAGGCATGACCACAGTACCGGTATTACCGGTTCTTATCTCTTTTCCTCCTATTATCAGAGGAATGTCCAAAACCACGGAACTCTGTCTGGCCAGTTCGGCATCAAGAGCGACTCTTTCGGGACTCCCCGGAAGATAAGATTTAACCGGCTCATTTGCCGGAAGAGGGAATTCAAATATTGCGTTATTCATAAAATTATAAATGTTTTAAATGTTTTTCAATCCTAACAAATTTATGAAATAAATATTGTAATACAATTATTTTTAAAAATATTTTTGAAAATTTGCAACATTGAAAGAAAGACTCCGTCTTATAAATGAAATGGAACTAATACCTGATAATAATACATGATGTCCTCTCCGGTTAATATAGAAGAACTTTACGACAAATACTCCAGAAAGCTGTTTTGTACCAGTCTCAGGATTACCGGAAACAGATGCGATGCGGAAGAAGTGATGCAGGATACGTTCCTCAAATATTATAACTATCATCAAAAAAATGATATAGAACAGTTAAGTAATTGGCTCACCAGCATTTGTATAAGGAAATCAATAGATATGCTGAGAAGCAGGAACAGGAGCCGAAATTTCCTGGAAAACTACTCCCGCGAAAGTGGCGATACCGTTTTAATGGAGAAAAATGAAGAGAGTTTTTTCGAAAGCAATAAAGACAACCGGATAAAGATAGAAAAGATTAAGGAAGCGCTGAACGATCTTCCCGACAAATACCGCCTGGTTTTATCCCTGCATTTGTTTGAAGGATATGATTATAATGAAATAGAACAGATTACCGGGATTAAAGATACATATATAAGAAGCCTCTATATGAGGGGAAAAGCGAAACTTATAGAGATATTAGAACAACCGGTAATTAACAGAACTTGCGAATTATCTCACTCCTTTAAGTAAGAACAGAAACACATATATATAAATTTTGTAATATGAAACATCTTGAAAATTATATAGCGGAAAAGAAAGAACTGTTCGACAATGAACTTCTTCCTACTGGGCATAAGGAGCGTTTCATGGAAAAACTGCGTAAAGAAGAGTTAAAGAAAAACGGTAGAAAAAATATATTTGCCATAGTAACAAAAATTATCCTGCCTGCGGCAGCAGTATTTGCAATAGCATTTATAATAGAGAACATATCTGGGAATAATAGCGACAGGGATTATCTGTCGTTAATGGAAAAAGAAGAGCAGGAAGTTCTGAAACTAGTTCGAAATATGGATACTTTTTCCGGAGATCAGATAATAAGCGCTCTTGAAAATATTACGTTTGAAGCAATCCCTCTTAAGGATCAATTACCGGCGGAGTTACCGGAAAAATGCAGAGAACGTATTCTTAATAATTATTATAAACAGAAGACGGAAGGAATAAGAGAAATAAAACAATATTTAACTAAAAACAAAATTTAGAAACCTTTTAAAATAGCTAAAAATTATCCTTAAAATAATTTCGGTAACAAACTAAATAAATTATACTTATGAAAAAAATTTTCTTAACATTCATCATTGCGGTTATGGCAATATCTGCCGCATTGGGACAAACGGTTACAAAAGACTACAAGTTCGGCAATATAACGGGACTCGACGCCAGTTATGCTTATGACGTCAGGGTTACGCAAGGTAACTCCAATAAGATAAAGGTAATATGTCCCGAATATTTGGAAGAATATATGGATATAACCTCTTTTAACAATATCCTGTATTTAAAAATGAATATTCCCCGTAATTTCAGGTATACAAGAAACACAAACAATAAGATAATAGTGGAGATGGAGATGAAAACAATAAATTATATTAATCTTTCGGGAGCATCTTCCGTATCCGCACAAGGAGTATTCCAAACGGATAATCTGTCGTATGATCTGAGCGGAGCCGCATCAGTAAAAGGGATCAATATAAGCGGCCGCTATGTAAATATCGATTGCAGCGGAGCCTCAAATCTCTCGCAGAACGGCAGTTTCGGTAAAATGGATATAGACTGCAGCGGAGCTAGTAAAGTGAATCATAAAGGAAATATAAATGAAATATCGGGAGAAATAAGCGGCGCTACGCAATTCTCATATACCGGCAACAGCTCCAGCATTAACATGGAAGCATCCGGAGCATCAAAGGCGGCACTTGCAGGCAGGTCGAAGTCGGTTGAACTGAGTTGTTCGGGGGCAAGTTATATTAACGCCAAAGAGATGATTTCCGAAAATGCATCTACAGTGGCATCCGGAGCCAGTAAAATTAATGTATACGCATCGGAAATATTAAAAGCAGATGCAACGGCAAGTTCCGTAGTAAATTATTACGGGAATCCGAAGCAAATTATTTCCAGACCTAAAAATATAAGGAAAGCCGATTAATATACCTAACTTACAAAAACAATAAGCCGTAAATAATGGCTTTAAAATGCGGACTGTTCAAAAAGCGGACAAATAAGACTGGCAACCGGGATAAACATCAATCAGGAAGCAGTTTGGATCGTTTTTTGAACAGTTTCTTTTTAAACATACCGGGAACAAATTATCCTGCTTCTTGTTTAAAAAGAAATTATTATAAACGTACAAAAAGTATGAAAACAAACCGAATATACACTACTGTCACCTTATTGTTCATAATCTACATAGCCGCAGTATTCTTTTTTTGCCTGTACAACGTATCTGGAGACAGTATTGATATGGGAAAATATATATTAGGCATAAGACTTGACAGGATATTTCATTTCCTGATGTTTTTTCCCTATCCGTTTATAGGCTGGATGTTTTTTAATTACAACAAACGTATAAAAATCTACCGGCAATATATGTTCGCCGTTATAATACTCAGCGGAATATTACTTGCTTCTTTTAGTGAAGCCGCCCAGGAGCTTTTTACAACTTACAGAGACGGGGACCCGTATGATCTGGGAGCCGATATTACCGGAATATTTGCCGGAAGTCTGATAGTATATCTTTTCAAAGAAGTTTTCGAAAAAATCATAGAGCGTATTTTTATCGGGAGTAAAAGAGATTAACGGAACATATTACTACAATAAAAAATCCAACTATCATAAAAAGGATTTAGTTGGATTTTTTTTCTCTTTTCATCTATTATTTTTCCAGTATACTTAAACTACGTTTAATGAACTCATGAAGCTCTTTTCCTTTAAGCATATTATTGGAAAGCAAAGCAAGATCGGCAGCCTGTTTCAATAGGGTATTTTCCAGGGCGAACGACTCCATAACGGACTTCCTGTTTAACCGTATATCATCTATTTCTTTATTAAGACGCTCTTTTTCATCTTTATCGGCCGTGGCAACCTCTTCCGGCTTCTTATCTTTTATTTTATCTTCAAGCACTTTAAGAGTTTCTTCCGCTTTATTTAATTTTTTCTGTAAAGCGGCGGTATCTTTATGTGTCCTGGAATCTTTTTCCTCAATAATCTTCTTAATTACAGGATTTTCATAATTAAGCGTTATCGTATAAGAATCCGGCATCGTACCGTAAAAGTTCAGTCCTCCGTTCAATGCGGCCATCTCCCTGTATCTGCGCATAAACTCGGATTGAGTTATAAGCATCGGAGCAGAAGTAGCGCCCAGGTTCTCAACCTGCAAATTATAATGCGCTCCTTTAGGCAATACAGCACCGAAAGCCATTTCCAGATCCCTCTCCTCTCCCTCTTTCAATTCGGGTTTCTCTTTATTCTCTTTCTGTATAAGCTTTTCTATGCTGTCCGCATCAACTCTGGAGAACTTAGAATCCTTAAACTTGCTTTCCAGCAAATTCACAAAATGGGCATCCAACTGGCTATCGAATACAAGCACCTGATATCCTTTATTTTTAGCATCCTCAATATAAGAATACTGCGTTACCGGATCGGTGGTATAAAGATAAACGAGCTTTTTATCCTTATCTGTCTGCTCAGGCCCTATTAACGTCTTAAATTCGTCATAGCTGAAATATTTATCATCGGTAGTTTTGAACATTGCGAATTTCAGCGCCCTTTCATAAAACTTTTCATCCGAAAGCATTCCGTATTCAATGAAAAGTTTAAGATTATCCCATTTGGATTCGAATCCTGCCTTATCCGTTTTATAAATTTCCTCCAATCTGTCGGCTACCTTTCTGGTAATATATGACGATATTTTCTTTACATTAGCATCGCTTTGCAGATAACTTCTGGATACGTTCAAAGGAATATCCGGAGAATCTATTACACCGTAAAGCAATGTAAGAAAATCAGGAACAATACTCTCGACCGAATCCGTAACGAACATCTGATTGCAGAAAAGTTGTACCTTATTCCTGCTTATATCCATTTTATCCTTAATTTTAGGGAAATAAAGTATTCCGGTAAGATTAAACGGATAGTCCACATTAAGATGGATATAGAAAAGAGGATCATCCTGCATGGGATATAATTTACGGTAAAACTCCATGTATTCGTCGGGAGTTATATCACCGGGCGCTTTTGTCCAAAGAGGAGCAGTATCGTTTATAATTTTATCCCTTTCGGTCTCAACGTTTTTTCCATCTTTCCACTCCTCCTCTTTACCGAAAGCGACCGGAACAGGCATGAACTTACAATATTTATTCAACAGTTCGTTTATTTTAGCCTTACTTGAAAACTCTTTGGAATCATCGTCTAGATAAAGAGTTATCTCCGTTCCCCTGTCCGTTTTATCAATCTCTTCCATAATATATTCCGGAGAACCGTCACACTCCCATTTGACACCTTTTGCCCCCTCCTGCCATGAGAGAGTCTTTATCTCAACCTTTGAGGAAACCATAAAAGATGAGTAAAAACCTAATCCAAAATGACCTATTATATTATTGATCTGATCTTTATATTTCTCGAGAAACTCTCCGGCACTGGAAAAAGCTATCTGATTTATATATTTATCCACTTCTTCGGCCGTCATACCTATACCTCTGTCTGTAATAGTAAGGGTATTCTTTTTCTCATCCGTTTTAATTTTTATTGTAAGATCGCCCAGTTCGCCTTTGAATTCGCCTATACTGGAAACAGCTTTTACTTTTTGCGTAGCATCGACGGCATTTGCAACCAATTCCCTAAGAAAAATCTCATGATCCGAATATAAAAACTTCTTGATAACGGGGAAGATATTCTCTGTAGTAACCCCTATTTTTCCTTTTGTCATAACTTTATTACTTTTTATTTTTATTTACGATTTGCCATTAGCTGATTTTATCAAATGATATACCACATGTCCACCATAAATAGTATATAATATCGCAACAGAAACGACACTATTCATCAAATACATGATTATCAATACATATCAGTGTTTCTTTTTAGAAAAAACAAGCGGCTTTATTAAAAATAAAACCGCCTGAACACACAATATTACCATGACTAAATGTCAGTTATTGTACCAAAATAAACTTATCCGCTTTCTCTCCGCACACAGTACAATATTGAACATTATCTCCGTAAATGTAGATACTCCCGCATCTTGAACACACATTATATTTATCGGTGAACAGATGTGACTGTCCGAAATTTTTATAAGCATCAGAAAATATCCTGTAAGCACTGGTTTCAGAATCAAGGAACCAGATATACCACTTCGCCAGTTCAGGATCATGCTCCGTTTCGGCTTGCGTCGCCAGAGACTCAAAAAGAGAGTTTACCATATAACTTTGTTTCCCGATAAAGTAAGCCAGGGAGTGTTCAGTAGAATCAAACAGGAAAACAGCACTCGTTCCCGTATCGAACTTCCTGACATTTTTCAAAGTATCATACTCGCTCAATCCGTTTTTTTCTCCGGTATAATCGGCATAATACTCCTTAATCTTTTGAATATGCACCTGTTCCATTACGGCTCCGGCCTTAAACAGGACGGCCAGTGCAGGAAGCGAGTCCTCATACGCCTTCTGCTGTGCAGCCGAATAATCCGTAACCATCTGCGCCGAACTCACATAAGCATTACCAAGACCATCGGTAATAGTCTTTTTACGGAACTGGCATCCCGGAGAGAACAAAATTACGGCAAGCAATAGCGATATAATAATAGACCCGGTATATTTTACCTTGCTGTCTTTTCTAGTTTTAACACCTCTGACACTCATAATAGATAAAAATTTATAATTCATTGATATAATTACAAATCTTAATGCAAAAAGTTCATGACTTTGCGCCGGCCAGAGGACTTCACCCGGTTTACGCGCTATTCGCGTAGAGGCAGAAGCTAACTCATATATAAAAAAAGAGCAACTCATTG
>CAYVED010000090.1:0-9299 GCA_964449975.1 uncultured Muribaculaceae bacterium | reverse complement strand
CAATTTTTTATTTAAAAATCGGAATATTTATCGGGAGTATCCGGTTTCTCCTGATGTCCGGCTTGTTTTCGGGAGAAAAGTTTTATTGGTATCCTTCTGTTTTTGCTTCAGGCGCTATCTTATTGATAAGGCCCTGAAGAACTTTGCCCGGACCGAGTTCGATGAATTCCGTAGCACCGCCGGAAACCATATTTTCAACGGACTGTGTCCACCTTACGGGTGCGGTAAGTTGTACCAGCAGGTTGGCTTTTATTTCTTCAGGAGCGGAATGAGGTTTGGCATCGACATTCTGGTAAACGGGACATACCGGAGATATTATATTGGTTTTCTCGATAGCCTCGGCCAACTCAAGCCTTGCGGGATCCATCATAGGAGAGTGAAACGCTCCTCCTACAGGCAGTATCAAAGTTCTTTTTGCTCCGGCTGCTTTGAGTTCCGCACATGCTTTTTCCACTGCTTCTACCTCTCCCGATATTACAACCTGCCCTTTGCAGTTGTAATTGGCAGCTACGACAATGCCCGGAGTGTTTTCACATATCTCCTCAATTTTTTTATCATCCATACCCAGGATTGCCGCCATTGAAGATGGCTTTATCTCGCATGCTTTCTGCATTGCGGCAGCCCTTTTGGATACGAGGATAAGTCCGTCCTCGAAATTCATTGCCCCGGCTGCGACAAGTGCGGAGAATTCTCCTAATGAGTGCCCCGCAACCATTTGCGGATCAAAACCGGTAAGGCATTTTGCCAGAATGACCGAGTGCAGGAATATTGCCGGTTGTGTAACTTTAGTTTGTTTAAGCTCCTCGGCAGTACCGCTGAACATTATATCGGTAATACGGAATCCCAAAATTTCGTTAGCTTTTTCAAACATCTCTTTTGCCAGGGGATTGTTGTTATACAGGTCTTGTCCCATTCCCGTAAACTGTGCACCCTGGCCGGGAAATACATATGCTTTCATACGTTTAAAATTTTTTTAGTTATTTCAGTTATAAAAAATTTTTAGAGCGATAGTAGCCGCTCCGCTCTCACATTAACTTTTTTAATCGCTGCCTCAGGGCAAATTTGCGATTAAAAAAGTTAATGTTCGGTTCATACGTTTAAAAATTTTTATAAAATCAAACCGCAAAGATAAATAATTTCATTAAATTAACTACCTTTGTATTCCGGAGTAAACATTATGATATAATGTGTTTGTTGTAAGCACCTGTAGTTCAATGGATAGAATAATGGATTCCGGTTCCATCGATTGCGGTTCGACTCCGCACAGGTGTACAAAAAGGATGGTCGGGTGTGTCTCATAACTTTGTTGAGATATGCCCGTTTTTTATTCAGGCAGATAGCTGAGGTTAAGAAAGGTCTAACAAGTCTTAAAAAAATCATCCCTGTTACAGATACGTGTAGCAGGGATGAATTCGATTGAAATGAGGCTTAGGAACATATTTTTTATCTGTCCGACTTTTGAATACACTTCGCTTCAGGAGTGCGGTTCATTAAAGTTTTGTCGGGATACTGTTGTATTTATTTCTGGATAAATGCAAGTATCTCGCCTTTTTCAACTTTGTCTCCCTGTTTCGCGCATACGGCTACGAGCTTACCGTCTGCGGGAGCTAATGCTTCCTGAGGGCCGAAGTATGCTTCTACATAACATACCGGTTTTCCGCTTTTGAATTCTGTGCCGATATTCGGAGCCGTAGATACGTCTGCAACATCGTATTGCCATAGAACTTTGCCTTTAACAGGCGATTGTACCGGCATGGCGTCAGGGTATTTGGCTGTTATCGCATTAATGTCGAATTTAGGCATTTCGATAACCGGGCGGGTAACGATGATAGGTGCTTTGGCTTTCTCTTTTGCGGCCTCGAGTTCCTGTTCGAAACGTTTCTTGGCTACTCCGTTCTTATAATCGCGGTATTGTCTCTCATGCATTGCAAGCTCAAAGAGTTCTTCATCGTCCTGTCCTTTATCCCATCCTTCTTCTTTCATCATCGCTTCGAATTTAGGAAGTTCATCAGGGAATGCATCCTGAGGATTACCCGTATAGAATTCAAGTTCTTTATCTTTGACGATTTTAATAATTTCAGGGTCAAGAGGCCCCGGAAGCGTACCGGTTTTACCTAAAATCATGTTCATAGTGTCTTTATCTATGGTAGTCCATCTAGGCTCGCCTTTGAGGGTATGCATCAGATTCATCAATGCGGTATTTTTGACATACTGGCTGAACGGGGTTACAAGAGGCGGGTAGCCTAAACGGGGCCATACATATTCTACCTCCTGGAACAGCATTACCACCAGGTCGTTAAGAGATACTTCCTTTTTCCCCTGGTTCCTTAGAGAAGAGTTGATTGCACTATGGAATCCTTTAAGATCCGACATCATGGAACCCATCATTCCTCCGGGCAGTCCGCAACCTACCAGTAATGAAGAAGTTTTGAAGTTGTCCGGTTCTATAAAGTATCCCAGATATTCGTCCATGAATGTTTGCGTCAATCTTCTTGCCTCCATGTAGGCGTCCATATTAATCTCTTTAACAAGGAATCCCGCATCTTTTAACATGGCCTGTATGGTTATCACGTCCGGATGTATCTTACCCCACGAAAGAGGTTCCATAGCCACATCTATATATTCTGCGCCGGCTCTTGCGACTTCGAGCATTGAAGCTACAGAGAATCCGGGGCCTGAATGTCCGTGATACTGTACAATAATATGAGGGTATTTATCCTTGATAGCTTTGGTAAGTCTTCCCAGAAATGCGGGACGTCCTATACCCGCCATATCTTTAAGACATATTTCATCGCAGCCGTATTCAACCACTTTATCAACCACACCCATATAATATTCTACGGTGTGTACCGGAGAGTGGGTTATGCTGAGGGCTACCTGGGAAATCATTCCTCCTTTCTTGGCTCCTATTACGGAACCTTTGAGATTCCGGTGATCGTTAAGCCCGCAGAAAGAACGGGAGATATTGGTTCCCTGTTTGGCTTTAACTTTATACATTAAGAATCTTACATCTTCCGGAACGGGATTCATCCTTAATGCATTCAATCCGCGTTCGAGCATGTGTGTCTGTATGCCTACTTTGTTGAAAGGCGCAGTCCATTCCCTTACTGCTTTATTGGGATTCTCTCCGAAAAGAAGGTTTACTTGTTCAAACGCCCCGCCGTTTGTTTCTATCCTGTCGAAACAACCCATGTCTATTATAACCGGGGCTATTTGTTTAAGTTGGTGGGCCATAGGTACATATTTCCCTGATGATTGCCACATATCCCTGTAAAGAAGAGAAAATTTAATTTCGCGTGCCATAAATAAAAATTTGTTTAGTTTTATAGTTATTGTATATAAAAAATCAAAGGCTTACAAATTTAGTAAAAAAACCGCTCGGAAAGTTATAATTCTTAACTTTTTTTCTATATTTACAGTTCAATTATTTTTATCGTAAATTGGCGTAAAAGTTGTTTTGATTTTCCGGTACCTCATTTCCTCTAATGGAGAGTCCCGTCCGGAAAGATAAAATTTTATAAAAATAGTTGTGTTTTGAGGAAAATTGCTATCTTTGCAGTCCGATTACAATATGGTGATTGTAGCTCAGTTGGTTAGAGCGCCGGTTTGTGGCACCGGAGGTCGTGGGTTCGACCCCCATCATTCACCCCGAAAATCGTTTATTACCGCAGAGGCATTATTGCACTGCGGTTTTTTTATCTTTATAGATAATGAGAGAGCGAAACGGCTGTTGCCGCTCTGAAAAATTTTAAATTTATGAATAAGGAAGATTTTATAGAGAGGCTCCTGGAGAGGATTTTGATTCTTGACGGAGCTATGGGTACGATGATACGGTTTAGGAAACTTCCCGACAGCGATTTTTTTGTTTATACGGAAGATGCTGACGGTTATAGCAGGATGGCCGGAGGAAAAGATAATAATGATATTTTAAATATTACCCATCCTTCCGTTATAGAGGAGATTCACCGGGAATATATTTTGTCGGGGGCGGATATTATAGAGACGAATACTTTTAATAGTAATGCCGTTTCACAACAGGATTACGGATGCGAAACTCTGGTATACAGTATGAATTATGAAGGAGCGCGTATTGCCAGGAGAGCGGCGGATGCTTTTAAGGGTGAACGGAGTATTATTGTGGCCGGAAGCATAGGCCCTTCTGCAAAGAGCCTCTCTTTGTCCGGCGATATAGAGAGGCAGGGGTGCGGTACGGTAAGTTTTGACACGATGGTTGAGGCTTATATGGTGCAGGCGCAAGGTCTTATCGATGGAGGCGCAGATGTATTGCTTGTGGAGACAGTTTATGATCTACTTAATGCTAAAGCCGCGTTGGAAGCAATATCGAGAGTGAACTGCGGATTTCCGGTAATGGTTTCGGCGACAATAAACGATAACGTAGGAAAGATTTTGAGCGGACAGGAAATAGAAACGCTTTATACCTCACTGCGCCACTATCCTTTGGTAAGTTTCGGGCTTAATTGTTTCCCGTGTGCCGGCGAACCTGCTCCATTTATTTCGCAACTTTCTTCAGGCGGAAAGAAGAACGGAAATTCCGGAGAAGGAATTCCTTGTGCCGTAAGTGTCTGTCCCAGTGCCGGATTTCCCGATGAAACGGGTAAATACAATCAGGATCCGGAGTTTATTGCGGCATGTATAAAAGAGCTTGCGCTTAAAGGTCATTTGAATATTGCCGGAGGATGTTGCGGAACAACCCCGGAGCATATCAGGGCTGTTAAAAAGGCTGTGGAGGGAATTGCTCCGAGAAAATTCGGTTATATTACCGCAATTAAAGAGTACGTTAACGATTTACAATCCGGAACAGAGCGTAGGAATGCGGAAAGAAAAGGAGGCCGGAATAAAGTAATTATAGGTACTTTTAAAGGAGATACGGATAATATAGAGAGAAATATTGCCGGGATTGTATCAGAATGCGTTGATATTAAGTTTGTAAGCCTGGGAGATATGCCGGATGTGCCTCTTATTGCAGGGGAGGCTTTAAAGCAAAAGGCGGATATTATAGTTATAAACGGTTCTATGGCATCTTCCCCGGAACAGATGTCTGTATTATGCGTATTGCTGGAGCAGAATAAATTGCGTATGTTTAAAGAGATAGGCCATGTTATTCCTCTGGTGATAAGCGGGCCGGCTGAGCCCGACGTATTATATATGGCGGTAAAACCGGCCTCTCTTTACAGCGGATGTGTGATATACGGCGGCGATACTGATACGGCGGTAATATGTAATAAGTTGGTTGAGAGTTTTTTATCGGGGTGGAGCGGAGTTTGTGGGGAGGCGACGGGGTATATTGCACGGATACTTGGTAATCAATCGGAGATACGCCGGGCGTATGAGTTGAGTAATATAGAGGTGCTGTCTACGGACGAAGCCCGGAAACTGGCTCCTGTTTTCGGAACGGAGAGTTTCCTGCAGCCGCAGGAATACGGTCAGGAGAATCTGATTGTAAAAGGTCTTTCCCTTAATGAATTTATCGGGAAGATAGATTGGACTCCGTTCTTTGATTTCTGGGGTTTTAAAGATAAGTATCCCGATATAATTTATTCTGAAGGGGAGGAGTCCGTTATGGCGGAGGAGTTGTATGAGAATGCCCTGGATGTTATTGCAGGAATGGTGTTGCATAATGAGGTTGAAGCATCCCTGGTATTGGAATTTTATGACGCATTTGCCGGGATTGACCGGGAAAGCGGAGAGGATGAAATCGTGCTTTTGCAGAATATTATCACAACCGGGCAGGATGAGGCTGAAGGATTGGCGGAGCGGATGCTGGAAGATTCGCGTATGGATATTTCCGGACGCAGGGTAATAGCCGGGATTCGTGTTCCGCGTCAAAAAGAGAAAGGTAGCGGATATTTTAGTCTTGCAGATTATTTCCCGTCGCAAATGAGTTGCGGGGCGGGAGTTAAAGTCTCCAGATTGGGGGTTTTTGCCCTGAAAATTGAAGATAAGTTGGAAAGGGGGTGGGGGCGTAGGAATTTCGATTCTTTGCTCAGGCATAGTATATGCGTAAGACTTGCGGAAGCTATGGCTGTATGGATGCAGGATACAGTATGCGGGAACGTGCGTGCGGTAAGGCAGGTTTTCGGCTATCCGCCTTGTCCCGGACATTATCTTAAAAAGACAGTATTTGATATTGTAGGCGTAGAGGATAAAATAGGTATCTCCCTTACGGAAGATTTTACCGTGATTCCGTTTACTTCTGTTTGCGGAATGCTTATTGCTCATCCGTCGGCAGAGTATTTCGGAGTGAAAAACGGTTAAACGTTTTCCGGATATGAACTTTCCGGATATTAAAAATGTTTTTGCAGTGCGGAAGTGCGATATTTACTGATAATATCCGTGAAATAATCGGGAACGTATTTTGATTTTTGAATGATATTGAGTTATTTTGTTTAAATAATTATTAATTCGATTGTGTTATGAACTATATTTATTCAGTTACTAACAGGAATTACTCTGTTGTACGGGGTATTTTAATGCTTATTTTCGGAGTATGCCTGCTTATGTGGCCGGGCAGTACCGTAGGACTGATAATAAAAATTATTGCCGCATTTTTTCTTGCCGCCGGATTGCTGACGCTTATTATAGCCCTTAATGTTAATGTAAAAGACGGCAGCGGAGTACCTTTTTTATCTATTGTAAATATATGTGTGTACCTGATACTGGGATTGCTCATATTTCTCTTTCCGGGATTTTTCCTGGGACTTATAGCTTTTTTGTTCGGTGCGGTATTGCTGTTTGCCGGGATAGGGCAACTGGTAAATCTGTATCAGAGCAGCAAATATGGCCCTGTATCGGGAGGATTATATATTATTCCAGTTCTTATTGTTCTTGCCGGTATCGCCCTGTTTTTTAGCCCCGGTTCTTCTACCGCGTTCATTACTATGGTATTCGGGGTTTCTATAGCCCTTTCCGGGATATCCGAAATTATATCGGGAATAAAACTGAAAGGTGTAAAATCCAGGAAGAGCGGAAAGGGGAGAGGCCCTGTTGAGGATGCGAGATATGAGGAGATAAAGGATAATAAATAGTCAGTAGATAATATATCCTATAATGCCGCTCGCTATTATGGTAACGATTGGATTGATTTTGAACCATTGGGTGACTATGAATGCGGAGGCAAAGAGTACCCAGCTTGTCCAGTCAAAAAAGTTCTCTTTTGTAATGAGTATTCCGGCCGCGGCTGCTATCATACCTATTATAGTAGGTCTTAACGCTTTCATCAGCGATTCGAATATATTGCTGTTTTTGAATTTTACGTACATCCTGCATATAGTTAGTACGATTATGAATGACGGCAGGGATACTGCCAGAGTGGCGATAAGGGAACCGAAGATGTTCCCCGTAACGGCGTAACCTACGTACGTAGCGCTGTTTATTCCTATAGGGCCGGGAGTCATTTGTGAAATTGCCACAATATCGGTGAACTGCTGTGCAGTAATCCAGGCGCGGGTTACCACTACTTCGTTTTGTATGAGAGACAGCATTGCATATCCGCCTCCGAAAGTGAACAGACCTATTACAAAAAAAGTATAGAATAATTGCAAGTATATCATGGCGTTATTTTTTCATATGTTTAATATTGTTTCCTGTACGGTGAATCCCGTTTATCAGAGTTACGGCGGTAAAGACCAGGCCTACTGCTAATAATATATAAACGGGGGATACATTCAGAAAAACTATCAGCAGGGTTGTGGCAATCGCAAGAGCGAATGTGTATGTGTTGAGCTTTGCTTTTTTTGCCATATTTATAACAGGTACTGCAATAAGCGCCACAACCGCCGGACGCATTCCTTTAAATATTTTTATAACCACCGGATTATCCTGATAGCCCGTAAAGAATATGGCTATAAGTAATATTATTATAAAGGAGGGGAGAATGCTGCCCAGGGTTGCCGTTATACTCCCTTTTGTTCCTTTTAGTTTATATCCCAGAAAGATTGAGATATTTACCGCCAGTAATCCTGGAGCCGACTGTGAAATTGCAACTATGTCCAGAAAGTCTTTGTCATCTATCCATCTTCTTTTTTCTACCACTTCTTTTTGTATTATAGGTATCATGGCATATCCGCCGCCCAGCGTAAAAGCGCCTATTTTTGCAAAGCATGTGAATATTTGCAGATATGTATTCATCGGGTATTTCTGTTTTTATTTATAGCGGTGCAAAATTAATTTAAAAATCCGATTAAAGTGAGTTTGTCTTTCAAAAGCCCGTATACGTTTTGTGTTGGAATACAGTGGTTTGATGTTCTCGGGCGGAAAATGTTCTAAAAAAACGAGAAAATGTTTTGCAGAATGTAAAAAGAAGCTTATCTTTGCAACCCGTTTGAGAAACGCGTTATGTAAGTCTGGAATGAATTTGTAGGGAGTTTTGAAATTGGGATCCATTTATATGGATATAAAGTTCATTGAAAGAAATGTAAGACAAGCAGCATATTATTTATGAAATAATATGTATATATTACTTATATTGATTAATTGATATAAGTTTATATAGCGTAAATTCCTTTATAAAAACAACAATTATCAAGGATAGAGTTACAGGAACAAACGAAATAGAATATATACAATGAAGAGTTTGATCCTGGCTCAGGATGAACGCTAGCGGCAGGCTTAACACATGCAAGTCGAGGGGCAGCGGGATGTAGCAATACATTGCCGGCGACCGGCGCAAGGGTGCGTAACGCGTGAACAACATGCCTATTACAGGAGGATAATCCATGGAAACGTGGTCTAATACTCCATAGAATATCTGAGTGGCATCATTTAGATATTAAAGCTTCGGTGGTAATAGATTGGTTCGCGTGACATTAGCTAGATGGAGAGGTAACGGCTCACCATGGCGACGATGTCTAGGGGTTCTGAGAGGAAGGTCCCCCACACTGGTACTGAGACACGGACCAGACTCCTACGGGAGGCAGCAGTGAGGAATATTGGACAATGGATGGAAATCTGATCCAGCCATGCCGCGTGAAGGATACGGCCCTATGGGTCTTCAACTTCTTTTGTATGGGAGCAATAAGGATTATGAATAGTCTGATGAGAGTACCATACGAATAAGCATCGGCTAACTCCGTGCCAGCAGCCGCGGTAATACGGAGGATGCGAGCGTTATCCGGATTTATTGGGTTTAAAGGGTGCGTAGGCTGTTATGTAAGTCAGCGGTGAAATACCTTAGCTTAACTAAGGGGCTGCCGTAGATACTGTATAGCTGGAATATGGATGCTGTTGGCGGAATGTGTAGTGTAGCGGTGAAATGCATAGATATTACACAGAACACCGAT
>CAYVED010000089.1:0-9458 GCA_964449975.1 uncultured Muribaculaceae bacterium | reverse complement strand
GGTTTTTATGTTCTGTTTTTAAGATTCAGGTATTCTTATACAAAATAAAACAACTATATTTGTATAAATTTTTAATATCGGTTAGACTATGAAAGATGATAATACGCTGCCCAAAATAGATATTCCCAATGATTTCCTTATAGTAAATGAAGTTGATATAGGTACGCTTAGTCTTTATACCGATTATCCCTGCCGTATAAAGGCTCAGGTGTTTATTTTTTGTCTGGAGGGGGAACTTGAAGCCGAACTGAATCTTATAAAGTATAAATTACGGGCGAAAGATTTTGCCACCGTCCTTCCTGAAAGTATTATCCAGATAAAAAGTGTAACCGGCAATATAAAAATTTATGTTCTGCTCTTTTCTTCCAGATTTATGGGAGCCGTACATACTATTAATGTTACTTCGGAGATAGTTCAGTCTATGAGGGAACACCCTATAGTATCTCTTTCCGACAAAATTTTCGAGGTTTTCAGGGATTATTTTGCTTTGGTAAGGAAAGTTTCCGTGGAAGAACTTTTGCCGCAGACGCCGGTTTATTATAAAAATATCTTATACACGATTGTTTATGCCCTTAAAGAGGTTTACGGAAAACAGCAATGGGAAGAAGTTCCGGTTACCAGAGGCCGGGAGATACTTAGGTATTTTGAGAGGCTCGTAATGCAGCATTACAGTAGAGAGCGCAGCGCTTCTTTCTATGCCGGGAAAATAGGCATTACTCTCCAGCACCTATGCAATGTAGTAAAGGAGGAGACGGGGGAAACCGTAACCGGAATCATTAATAAATATGTTATTCTTGACGCCAAGGCGCAGATAAAATCTTCTAATGCTCCGATCCAGAGTATCGCTTATTCCCTGAATTTCCCTAATGTTTCATTTTTTGGCAAATTTTTTAAAAAACATGTAGGAATGAGTCCCCTGCAATACAGAAACAGCTAGGTTTATTTAAACACCGTCTCGGAAACTCATATCAAATCATCGGACGATAAAATAAAAACAGGTTAATTGCTTTTCTTCCGGTACGTTGTTTTTATCTTTTTATAGCTTCCACCGGATTTTCGTCGGAGGCGCGTTTGCTTTGCCAGAATACGGTAATGAGCGCTATTAGAGAGGATAATATGCCCGCACCTGCGAAAATAAGCGGCGAGAGGGATATCTTGTACGAGTAATCCTCAAGCCATCTGCTCATCAGATACCAGGTTATCGGGATAGAGATTATAAATGCCGCGCCTACCATTTTCATAAAGGTTTTTATCAGGCGTCCCAGCATCTCTTCCCTGGTGGAACCGAATACTTTGCGAACCGCTATTTCCATACGGCGCTGCTGTATGAAATATGTGGACATGGCCAATAATCCCAAAGATGAAATAAGAATTGCAATAAATGTGAAGATAAGCACTATATCGGAAGTACGCTTCTGATCCTTATAACTCTCTTTAAGCTTATCTTCTATATATTGAATATCAACTTCATTGGAGCCGGTTATATTTTTAACTACCTCTTGCACCTTATTAAACGCTTCTGCTTTATCCATATTGTCTGAAACCTTTACCAGAATATTCCAGGGATACATCTTAGTTTCGGTTTCATTTATTTTTTCAAAACTTTCAATTATTTTGAGCAGGCAGGCCGTCGGTTCTCTTAATGCGTTGCGTACTCTGAAATCATAGAAAATCCCGCTTACCTTATAGTCAGATTCAAATTCAGGCCCCAGCTTAATAACCGGGGAGTCTTCCGGCAACTCCATCTCTTTAAATGCATATTCGTTAAAATACCATCCGTCCGTGAGTTTGTAATCTGTTTTTATTTTAAGATTAAGCATTTTATAGAATGCGGGATCCCCCTGTAATACCTGGAAACTTACCATCCTGTCTTTTCCGTAGGCAATGGTATTATTGTTCCCTCCGCTTAAAGGAGTTCCGAGGCTTTGTCCCACCCCTTCTATAAAAGAGAGCTGTTTAAGTTCATTTACTGTGGTTTTTACCTGTCCGTAATCTTTAAACCCGTTCCAGGTGCTTATATCTATTATATTTTTATATGTATACCCCATAGGGGCGTTTATCATATAGCGTATTTGCCAGAACATGGTAATTGAACCTCCTATCAGGGCAATGGTGATGATGTTCTGGAAAGTAATTAGAATTTTACTGTAAACCATACCGGTTTTACGCCGGAAGGCCCCCCTTACCACCTCAATAGGCTGAAAATTGGAGATAATGAAAGCCGGTATGCTTCCCGATAACAATGCTACTATAACTATGAGTGTGGAATAGCTGATAAAATACGTTCCGTTAAGATTGCTGATCAGGGAAATACGGGTTTGCAACAGATAATCTGCGCTATGTTCCAGAGCAACCGCCAGCAGAAAACCTATGACAAATGCCGCGAAGCACATTAGCAGGCTTTCTGTTATCAGTTTCCCGAAAAGCTCTTTCCGGGATGCCCCCAACAGTCTTCGGGTTGCCATCTCCTTAGCCCTGAATCCGGTTTGCGCTACCGTTAAATTTATATAATTGACTATTGCGAAAAGCAGAACAAGTATGCCGACAGATATTAAAATGACTACAAATGACCAGTCTCCGTAATTAGTAGCATCCGACTTGTAATCAGAGAAATAAATATCTTTGAACGGAACTAGTACCACTTCTTTGAGCGCTCCCCTCATATAAGGCCAGAAATAGGTTTTGAAGTATTCCGCTATATCTCCTGTTCTGGAACGAAGATCGGCTCCCTCTCTTTCCAGCAGGAACATTACCGTTGCTCCGGCATTGTTCATGTATTCGCTGATTATGCCGGAGTTATAATTTCCTATATTGAGAAAATTGGTAACGATGTCGGCATCGGGTAAAACAGAGTTCTCAATATCCGGCATAATCCCTGCAATGACACGTTCCTTTTTAACATCGTTCTCTTCGAACGTAATACTCATTCCCACAGGATTGAGAGAACCGAACACTTTATCTGCGAAACTTTTGCTGATTATCACGTTATCTTTGGAGATAAGTGCATTCTTGGGATCGCCTTCGATTAGGGGAATGGAGAACATCTGAAAAAATGTCGTGTCTGCAAATAATAAATCGGCTCCGTATTCCCTGTTGTTTATATAGACGGAAAGAGTATTGCCGTTTCCTCCGGATATTCCGCAGGCTTCTTCAACTTCCGGATAACGGGCCTTGAGATGCTGGCCGTTCCAGTATCCCGTTCCCATATACTTCTCATTAGATATTGCATATATCCTGTCTGCCTTTTCCACTTTACTGTCTACCGTAAGGCTTGTTACTACAAAATTGGCAATAAGGATCACGAACATAAGTGAGACTGAGAGCCCTATTATATTTATTGCCGTATATAACTTGTTTCTGCTCAGGAATTTGATAAAAGTTTTCATAAGATATAAATGCTTCGCATTTCTGGGTATATGGATTATAATCAAGATGTTAATATTCTGTGAGGAGGAAGATGTATCCGGGACTTATTTCTGGAATATAAGTACATCGTTCTTTCCGTAATTCTCGTAACTTGAAGTGATTACTTTTTCTCCGGCATCAAGTCCTTCTATGACTTCGTAGTACTGTGGATTTTGTCGTCCTATTTTTATATTGCGTTTATAGGCTTTGCCGCCGTCTTCGTTTACTACGTATATCCAGGAACCTCCCGTTGTCTGATAGAACGAGCCGCGAGGGATTATAATAGCCTCGGTAGGTTGTCCCAGTTGCAGGTTGAGATAATAGGTCTGACCGGAGCGGATATTGTCGGGACGCTCTCCCGTCAAATTGAAATCCGCCCTGAACTGTCCGTTGCGGACTTCCGGATAGACTTTCCGGAGTGTTGCCGTGAATGATGTACCCTGCCTTTCGAAGGTGGCATCAAGTCCTTGCCGTACGCGGTCGATATAATGTTCGTCTATCTGGGCTTCTATTTTGTAATCCGAAAGATCGTTTATCTGCCCTATTTTCTGTCCCATTGTAACGGATTGTCCCAGAACAATATCCAGTAGTCCTAATTCGCCGTCTATAGGGGACTTTATATGAAGATTGGATACTCTTTCCCGGATAAGCATCATATTGCGGCGCATATTATCGAGGCTCTCCACCATTTGTTCTACCTGTATCGGACGGTATGTTGAATCCTGTTTCTGGCGCTCCATTACAAGTTCTCTTTTGCGTTCGGCGAGTTCGTAGTCCTCTTTTGACTGAAGCCATTCTTCTTTTGCAAGCAGATTGCTTTTATAGAGTTCTTCGTTTTGCATGTAGGTTCTTTTTTTGCGTTCTACATCCAGATCCAGTTGCAGTTTTTCCTGGCGCAGGTTTAGCTTCTCCTGTTCCATGGCAATCTGAGTGTTGCGAAGGAAATTTTGTTTTTCGGCGAGTTGGGCTTCGCCGTCGAGAATAGAAAGATTAAGGTTATTGTTGCTCAAAACTACAAGCACTTCTCCTTTTTTTACGCTGGATCCCTCTTCAACAACTATTTTATCTACTATGCCGCCTTCGAGAGGACTTAACTGAACGGTTGTAATAGGTTGTACCTGTCCCGTAACACGTACATAATCGTTAAATTCTCCTTTTTGTGCGGAGGAAATGGAAATAGTGCGGGAATCTATTCTTAATGTAGATGAGTTATCTCTTAGGATAAGCCATAATACAAAAAGCAGGAACAGGACACCGGCTGCGTAAGGCAACCCTTTCTTTGTGAATAAAATTCTCCAGCCTTTCTTTTTTTCAATTTTTATATCCATAATGTAATTTTTAAATTTTCTTTATTTTACCAAAGGCTCTCCGTTGTAATACGATACGAGTTTGCGTTTGATTATGAATTGCAGATGTGCATTTAATTGTTGAGCTTTTGCCGTAAGCAGTTGATTTGCCGTTGTCTGCAAATCGATAGGACTTATAAGCCCCTGCTTGTATTTGCTTAATGAGGCATCATGGGACAGTTGTGCCGCATTAACTTTTTTATTTGCCTGCTCGTATTCCTGCTCATATCCTTTCATTTCCAGTACGGCTTGTGTAACTTCGGTTTTAAGGGCCGCTTCGGTCTGGGAGCTCTCCTGCTCGGCAATTTTCAATGAGTTTTTATATTTATGGACATTACTCCTTCTGGAAAGTCCGTTAAATATCGGGATATTTATAGAAGCTCCGAAAGAATAGCCTCTGTTATCTCTTAGCTGGTCGAAAAACGGAATAGTTTTGGAATTGTTATTTTTTCCGCTCAGCGTCTTATAGTAATTTGTGCTTAATGACCCGTTTGCATATATGGAAGGAGCATATCGCCCCTGTGCTATATATAAACTCAGTCTGTTCTGCCTTACATTATATATTGAGGCCTTCATTTTAGGGTTGTTTGTAAGGGCGTAATCCACAAGATCTCCTATTGTCTCTTTTGAGAAATCTCTCCCGCCGGCCTTTCTATTCTCCTGTATTGTGATATATCCGTCAAGGAAAGAGAAATCTCCGTCTATATCGGTGTCTATTACGAGTTCTTCATTTAATGGAAAGTTCATTTGCTCTTTCAGCGACAATTCGGCCAGTTGAAGTTTGTTCTGCTGTTGTATGAGGAACAATTCGTCGGAAGCCACCTGTGATTCCACCTGGGCTACATCGGCAAGGCTTTTACGTCCCAGATCATACATTTTACGGCTTTGTTCCAGTGTGGTTTTGCTGGTGGCAAGCTGGTCGCGGGATATTTTTACGCTGTTGGTGTAATAAACCACATCAAAATATGCCTGCATCGTCCTGATCGCAACTTCGTCTTTTATCTGCTGGAGTTTTTCAACTCCCAGAAGCCTCATAACCCTTGTTGCCCTTAAAGTGTTAATGTTTTGAAATCCTGCGAAAAGTACCATTTCTCCTGAAGCAGACGAGTAGTTCGACAGATTTCCGGTAGTTGTGTATGTGTTTGTTTCGGGGTCTATGGAGCGCCCGTAATTGGCAGACAGGTTGGATCTTGTCGTTACAGAAGGCATCATCGAAGCTATTGCAGCCGTCTGATCCTGCCTGTAATTGTCATTGGTGAACTCTTGTTTCTTTACATTATGATTTTTCTCAATGGCGTACTGCATACAATCGTTTAGTGTAAGAGTTTGCCCGTACGCCATTGTAAAAAAATCACACATAATAAATATTAATATTAACCTTTTCATACATTTAGAAAAATTTTAAGGCATCCGCCAAATTATAAAAATTTATTCGGAACGATAGTAACCGCTTCACTCTAACGTAAACTTCTTTTAATCATTACCTTTATGGTAAATATATAATTAAAAAGGTCATGTTCGTTTCATACGGTTAAAAATCTGTTCTTATTCATTATTGCTAAAAAATAAAGTAGCGGTAATGTTTGCATTTCCATTGTGCTACAAATATGCCATAATATGTATTACGCATATTTTCAGTAGATTATATAAAAAACCTGTCGGGATAAATGTAAAAAAATCATACATTTCCGGCATGTCTTCCAAAAAATTAGACAATTTCAATAAAATAAATATACCTTTGAGGATATATAATCTTTAACGTAATAAGGAATAAATATGGCGAAAAAAGGAACTATTCTGGCTGTTGATGATAATAAAAGCATTTTACAGGCTTTAGATCTGTTGCTCGGGCGGTATTTTAATAGTATTATAACAATAAGCTCTCCTAATCAGGTAGATGCGGTATTGCGGGAGAATAACGTGGATGTGGTGCTGCTTGATATGAATTTTACCGCCAAGGTAAATACGGGGAATGAGGGACTTTACTGGCTGGGATTTATAAAACAGAAGTATCCCGATATACAGGTTGTGGTATTTACGGCCTATGCCGATATAGACCTTGCAGTTGAAGCGCTTAAAAAGGGAGCGGCTGACTTTGTCGTAAAACCGTGGGATAATGAGAAGCTGGTGGCAACCCTTACCGGAGCTTATAATCTGAAAAAATCCAAAAGCGAAGTAAAACATCTTAAAGAGATAAGGCTGGAACTTACCCGTGAAAGTAAAATGTTCTGGGGGGAGAGCCGTGCCATGAAAAAATTGAAACAGACGATAGAAAAGGTATCCAAGACCGATGCCAATATCCTTATTACCGGAGAGAACGGAACCGGAAAAGAGATGCTTGCCCGCGAAATACATAAATTATCCGGTCGTTCCGCCGAGCTTATGATTACCGTTGATATGGGGGCTATTGCCGAAACTCTTTTCGAGAGCGAATTGTTCGGGCATGTCAAAGGCGCTTTTACAGATGCGCATGCGGACAGGGCGGGGAAGTTTGAAGTCGCCAACGGCGGGACTTTATTCCTGGATGAAATAGGAAACCTTCCGCTTCATCTTCAGGCGAAACTCCTTACGGTACTGCAAAGCAACAAAATAGTGCGTGTGGGAAGCAATAAGTTGCAGGATATAAACATTCGTCTGATATGTGCTACAAACCGCAATCTGGATCAGATGGTTACCGTAGGCACATTCCGGGAAGATCTTTTATACAGGATAAATACCATACACGTAAATATTCCCGCACTGAGGGAGCGCAGGGAAGATATTATTCCGCTTGCTTCTATTTTTCTTAAACACTATGCTTCTAAATACGATAAGCATATAGAAGGATTCGATCCGGAGTCGCAAAAACAGATGATCTCTTACCGCTGGCCGGGGAACATAAGGGAGTTGCAGCATACCGTAGAGAAAGCTGCAATTCTCTGCGAAAAAATTCTTATTACCCCTGAAGATATTATGCTTAAACAGGTCAAGTCCGAAGATAGCTTTTCCAGCGAAGCCGCCGAAAATTTTTTCAGGGAAAAGGTCGAAGGGACGGCCGGGGAATATGTTACATTTGAAGAAATGGAACGCGCCATGATAGGTGCGGCAATGGAACGTCACGGAGGAAATCTTTCCGCAATAGCGGAGCAGCTAGGGGTCACCAGGCAGACATTATACAATAAGATAAGAAAATATAATCTATGAACCGAGCATGAACTTTTTTAATCATAAATTAGTCCGAGACAATGATTAAAACAAGTTAATGAGAGAGCGAAGCGGCTCTTGTCGCTCTAAAATTTTTTAAACGTATGAAAAAAGGATTATCTCCAGTTTATAATTTTCTGCAATATATTATACTGCTTATTTTCGGGGTGGGGAGTATGGTCTGGCTTATAATGAGCGATAATTTCATGTTTCTGATACTTTCCGTTCTGATTATGGGCGTTGCTTTATATAAGATTATCTATATCTACACCGATTCTATGCGAAAGGTCAGCTTTATGTTCAATGCCATTGATTGCGATGATTATACATTTAAGTTCTCCGATAATTTTAAAAACGTGAACAGTTATATGCTCAACACCTCCCTTAACCGTATTAAGGAGATACTTTCAAATGCTAAAATAAGAGCTTTGGAAAGGGAGAAATATTATGAACATATAATGAGCAACGTAAAGACAGGAATAATTACCGTTAATGATAACGGTAATGTTTTCCAGGTAAATAAAGAGGCCAATCATTTGCTCGGGTTACAGGTGTTTACCCATATAAACCAGCTTAAAGAAATAGACCCCGTACTTGTTTCCATATTCAGGGATATAAAGCCCGGCGAGAGGAAGCAATATACCTTGCGGCATGAAATGGGAGATATAAAACTCTCTCTGGGAGCGTCCGGAATCCTATATGGAGGTAAAATGCTTAAAATAATATCGGTGAACGATATTAATACGGCTATTGACGAGAACGAGGTAGAGGCGTGGATAAAACTTACCCGTATTCTTACCCACGAGATTATGAATTCCCTGGCTCCTATAACATCTTTGAGCGATACTCTTATAGAGATAAACCATAAAGGGGCTTCACAGATAACCTCCGGCCTTAAAACAATAAGAGATACGGGTAAAAGTCTTATTACTTTCGTGGAGTCGTACCGTAAATTTACCAGGATACAAAAGCCCGTTAAAACTCCGTTTGAGATAATGCCGTTCCTCAGGCGGATAATAGAGCTTATTTGTCCCGGTAAATTCCCTGAAACCCGGTTAAAAGTTATGCCTTCGGATACAATGGTATATGCCGACGAGGATCTTGTGACCCAGGTTCTGGTAAATATAATTAAAAATGCGGTGCAGGCTGTGGAGTGCAGAGCTGCAGTAGATACATTTTTTACGGGCGTTATCTCTGTAGAAGTACATATTGACCCCGACGAAAGCGTTATAATAGATATAAGTAATAACGGAGGCGCTATTCCGGTTGAGGTAGCAAAAGATATTTTCCTTCCGTTTTTTACTACCAAAGAACAGGGCTCCGGAATAGGTCTTAGTATATGCAGGCAGATAATGCATCTGCACGGAGGTTCGATACGAATAACGTCCAACTCCGATACCAGGGTAACATTCTCCTTGAAATTTCCATAGGGAAATAAATAAAGGCCGTTCCTGGAAAGAACGACCTTTTTTTATGTCGGGGTACTCCGACTCGAACGGAGGACCCCCTGCTCCCAAAGCAGGT
>CAYVED010000088.1:0-9488 GCA_964449975.1 uncultured Muribaculaceae bacterium | reverse complement strand
AATAGACACAGCCTGAAAGATTTGGATCGTTTATTCTCTGAATTGGCATTCCGCCGTATCGACAGTATTGTTATTGTGGGATATTACTCTCCCGAGGGAAGCAAAGTTCTTAATGAGCTTTTGGTACAAAACCGTGCTGAAGCGATGCAGGAATATCTCCTGTTGAAATATCCGCATTTGAAAGAGAATACACCTATTGTTATCGGCCGGGGGGAAGAGGTCTGTGTCCGATTATCGGAGGTAGTACGTAAAGATACCGGTGTTCCTCAACGGGCGAAGGTTTTAGCTATATTGTCGGATCGCACTCGTCGTTCCGCAACCCGTTTGGCAGAGGTGGAGTTGCTATCGGGAGGAGTTAAGGAGTATCTTCGCCGTAACATTTACCCTTATATGCGTTCTGCTTCCTCTTATATTATACACTATCTGCGTGAGATGGCGGAGGTAAGCGAAACTCCTCCGGTAGAGGAAAAAACCGTGAAGGATACCGTTGTTTTGCAGCAGGAAGCAGTAAATATCCCTTTGGCTACCGATACTCCTGAAGCTATCGTGCCTTCTGTTGAGGAAGTAAAAGAGGAATGCCTCAGCTATCCGTTGTTCGCTCTTAAGACCAATCTTCTCTTTGATATTGCGACAACGCTTAACGTAGAGTTGGAAATTCCTATAGGTAAACGCTGGTCTATCTCCGGCGAGTGGATCTTTCCGTGGTGGCAGATTCCGGAAAAAAACTGGACAATGCAAATATTATCGGGGCAGGGTGCGGTAAAATATTGGTTTGGCAACAGAGATAACAGAGTTGTTCTTACCGGATGGTATCTGGGAATAAATGGCGGAGCCGGTAAGTATGATATACAACTTTTTAAGGTAGACGGAGTTCGGGGAGAGTTTTTCAATGCAGGCATTCTGGCCGGATATGCTCATAAAATAGGAAAAAACCTGCGAATGGAATACTCACTGGGTTTAGGATACATGCGGAGCGACTTAAAACAATATGACAAAGTCAGGAATACCCGATACGGAGATATTAAAGTATTCAGATATCCATGGGAAACCCAAAGGCTTGACTGGATAGGTCCCACATCTGCTAAGATCTCATTTGTTTGGTTGTTGAATTATAAATCTGTCAAGAGGTAAGGAGGCGTCAAAAATGAAGATAATAAATATACTATTGAGTTTTTGCCTGGCAACTATATTGGTTTCTTGCAATAGAGATAACTTATACTTTGCAACAGAAGAGTTTGCAATAGTTAAGATAGAGGTCGATTGGAACAAATCGCAATTAGATCCTAATGGCGTTTCCGCTTATGTCTTCGACCATAACAGCGGAGCGGCGGTAGGTGATATTAAAATAAGCGACGATCCCAACCTTATATATTTAGCCCTTCCTAAAGGTTCGTTTGATATTTTCTTATTAAATGACACTGAGTCGGAGCTTGAAAATATTGATTTTGCAGATATTTCCGATATCGGCACTTTTAAGGCGTTAATAACTTCATATCTGAGCCCTGCATATAGTAATATAAAATCGTCGGCCAAGGGAGCGGGTTATGCTAAAGAGTGCGACATTCTCGCCATCGCCAAACTCGATAACATAGAAATTACGCAACGGGAGATTTATTACTATCTGGAAAAACCATCGAACGGGGAGTATACTGTTTCGAAAGCATTTACTGTAACACCTGAGCGTGTAACGGAACTGATTGACATTGAAATTAGTGTTCGTAATATAAACTCGGCTGCCGGTGCTCCCAGGACACATTTAACAAGTATTGTCGGGGGTATATATCTTGACTACAGAAGAAAAGTTAATAACAGTGTTACGCTTGAGTTCGTTCTTAATAATAAGGTTGCTGATCCCTATGATGAAGATGTTGCAAAAATCAGTAAAAAGCTGATTTCTTTTGGGCCGTTGCCGGATAATTCTGCTATTTCCCCGGACTTCGAATTGATTATGAATTTCATACTTATAGATGGGTCAACCTATCCGGTAACTATCCGGCTGTGCGATTTGGTCACTACCTCGTACGATGGACTTCAGGTTGTGCATACGATAAGGACAGATATAACTCTTCCCGCTGTGATTGGTAATGGAGACGGCGTATTTAATCCCGATATTGAGGAGTGGGAAGATGTACAAATAGAACTGCCGATATAGTTTTTCGATATAAATATTTTTTTAACTAATTAAATTTTTAGACCATGAAAAAATTATTATTCTTAGTATTTGCTACTGTAGCCATTCTCAGTAGCTGTTCAAGGACAGTTGTTGATACGGAAATCGACAAAGCCAGCAATTTTATTGCATTTGATACCTATAAAAATGTTACTAAAGGCAATCCTGTAGATGATAACGCAGAATTTATGACTGCCGGTAACGAATTTGGCGTAACAGCATTTCTTATAGGAGGAACTTCTCCATATATGGGTACGCTTACCCAGGGATCTCAGATTAGATATAATGGTGGCGCATGGAACCATGTAAATTCAGGAGACAGACGCTTATGGCCTGCAACTGCTCTGAATTTTTACGCTTATGCTCCTTACGGCAATGTCGGAATAGATAATCTGGGATTTGATAACACAAATGGTTTGACGTTCGACTATACGGTTGCTGCCGCAGAGAGTGGTCAGGTTGATTTAATGTTTGCCTCTGCTCTTAATGTAACAAAACCTGCCGGGAACAATGCTGTAACTCTTATATTTAGACACGCTTTGACTCAGGTTCATTTCAAAGTCGGGACACTAAATCAGGGTTTATTTATTGATATTGCACCAAATGGTATTGTTATTAATAATATCATGAGTAAAGCTAATTTTACATTGCCATCTCCTATTACAAATAATGGCTGGAACTCTTGGTCGACATCTGCAAACTATACCGTAACTTCCGATAATATTACTACCGGAGCATATATAGGAGCTGGTACTCCGGTCTACACTCAGGTAGGTAGTTATGATAAAGCATTAATGTTGCTGCCTCAAGTTTTTGCTGCCTGGAATCCTTTAGTAAATTCAGATCCTACCGTAGCAGGGCAGGCAGGAGCATATCTTGCCATTAACTGTAAAGTACGTCAACAGCTTGAAGATGGGACATTCGAGTATCTCAAGGGAGATGTCGCTTCGTACGCAACAATCTATGTACCTATCTCAAGTCAGAACACGGCTGGAGATGAAATATGGAACAGAGCTAAGAGAATTACATATAACCTGCTTATCGGCGGAGGGAGTACATTTCCTTATATTGAATTCAAGACAGATGTTGAACCTTGGGAAGATGTGGATGGAGGAGTTATTACAAATAGTTAATCCATTGAAGAACCAGTTGTTCCCAGCTTAAAAAACAACCTATGGGCGGTTGAATGTCTGCCCATAGGTAAGATTAATTTAAATGGTCAAGCGATGAAAAGAAGAGAGTATATTCTATTGTTTGTAGTATCTTTAATTGTATTGGCATCGTGCGACAATTATATTGATACACCTGAAGTTCCCACTGACTATATCAAGATGGGGTTTATTGTTTCAGGCGATAACGGAAATCGACATTATGCCGACACGTTTGCATCAAAAGGAGGAGAAATAACGAATGTTAATATAAGCACTATGGGTGTTTATGCATACTATACCCAAGGGATGTATGATAACGCAACATCTGTTCCTAATTTTATGCTTAATACCCAAGTGGAAAAAGTTGCCGGGAGATGGCGATATTCTCCCCTCCGATACTGGCCGAATAGCGGTTATGTTTCGTTCTTTGCATACTCCCCGTATACAGGCAGTGGGGACCCGTATTTACAACAGACCTCTCTTGTAACAACATCCGGCGAGCCCAAGTTAACTTATACAGTACCCGATGGTGTAATTCAGCAGCGGGATCTGTTAGTATCTGTGCCCATGTTGAACAAAACAGGAGATGATGTTAATGTCGATAATAGATTAGAAGTTAATTTACAACACGCTCTGGCGAATATTGTTTTCTATGCCAAACCAACAGCAGTCTGTAATTTCCCGGTTAAAGTTAGTGTTGTCAGAATAGGAAAGTTCAAAAATAAAGCCTTATATAGTTATATTAACTCTGCTAATCATTGGATTCTACTGTCTGATGCCCAGGATAAGACATATATATTGGCACGTGACCACGGCGGCATGACCGGGATATTAGAGGACCTGGATGTATCTGCACAGACCGAATATGTAAAAATATCCGCAGACAACTCTAATTTAATGTTGCTGCCTCAAACTGTAGATGCAGAGGATAAAATACATATTGATGTTGACTTATTCATTAACGGCATTACTCAAGCCCCTATTACCAGAAGTACTGAGACAACTCTTAACACATTTATGCCTGTATTAGAAAAGGGGAAACGGTATTCCATTAAAATTCTTATTTCCGCACTTGCAGATGTAACCCTGACATGTGTTGTTTCTCCGTGGACAGATGAGACTATTAACGTACCTGATTTTAACTAGCGGTTATGAAAAGATATTTGTATATAATTGTGTTATTGTGCCTTGTGTCAGGCGCATGCCAGAGGGACGAATTTAATATTAAAGGGGAAAGCGCCTCAGGTCCGTCAAGAATAACACTAAAGCTTCACTCTAATGATAACATATTACATACCAAGGCTGTTTCAAGTTCTGAAGAGGAGAAGACCTTGTATAATCTGAGTGTTTTTATCTTTAACAGTGATGGTTCCAAAGCCTATTCAGGATTTTATGAGAATTTGAGCAGTCTGGAAACACATACCTTGCCAACTATAGCAGATATTCCGGCCGGATCATCTAAAACCATTGCAGTTGTGGCAAATGTGGATAATACGATTCTCGATCTAACCAAAGAGATGTTAGACGGGGTGAGTACAAAAGAACAACTGCTGGCTCTTACTACGGGGATGAGCAGTAATTTTTTGGAACGCGGCTCTGAATTTTTAATGAGCGGTATTGATGAGAGTATTACGTTAGTTGCAAATCAGAATAATAACATCACCATTAACTTAAACAGGGTAGATGCCAAAATCAGATTTAACGTAACTACCGTAGAGGGAGTTACGTTCACGCCTCTGGATTGGCGCGTTATTTCTTTGCCTAAAAAAGTAAGTGTATTCCCCAATACTACCCTTAATCAATTTCCATATCCGGTGAACTATGGCACTTCTAATTGGTTAAATTTTGAAGAGCAGCAGACACCGGGCACTAACACTTTTGCTTTTTATTCAATGGAGAATAAGGTTTCTCCTAAAAAAAATATTCATGTTGCCTCTCCTGCTACTGAGGAGACTTATTATGCCGAATATGCGTTAAGGGAGAGGAGGCTGAAGACGCAGAATCCCAATGGTACTCTTACGAACGGTCTGTTCGAATATGCTTCAGATGCTGCTACCAGCATTGAGATGAGAGGCTATGTGCGTTATCGCTCGATAGATGGTTTAACGGAAACATCTGCGGACGTGGTTTATACTGTGCACCTGGGAGCGGTAAATGGCGTTAATGATTATAATACTATTCGTAATACCTCATATACATATAATGTTAAGATTGTTTCTGTTGATAAAATCATAATAGAGGTTGATGCTGATTATGATTATGAGCCTCGTCCCGGTAGCGAAGGAGATGTTGTTCATGCCAAGTTGGGAATAAAAGAGATAGATGCATACAATAATATTTTTCTACTGCCTTTTGGTAAAGATGATATAGATGTTACATTAACATGGAATGTAGATACCCCATTCTCAAATGGTGCAGAGAGCGAGAATCCTGCAGATTACAAATGGGCGTATTTTGGCATATGTGCTAAAGCTCCTAACGGACTTGAGTATACTGGTGATTTTGCTACATATCTTGGCGATAACGGTATATATACCGATGAAGAGTTTTTTAATTCTCCCGGGTATTCTCACGCATTAGATAAGTTTATGGCGGATATAGCACTAGGTACTCAAAAAATGCTTGATGTTAAACAACTTGTTGCCGTACTTAAAGAGAGCGAAGTGAGACGTATTGCTGCTGGCGGCAACGCGACGGTTGGTCTATATGACACCAGAGACAGGATTAATTTTACTGCGTTTATTAGAGAGTTTTATTATGAGACAAATCCTGAGAATCCTTTAGAGACGGTTCAGAATGGATTATGGAAGAAGTTTGTAAATCAGAAGAGACGTGTAATGAATATTCTTTCTAATAAAAAATATAGTCTTGATCAGATGAGCTCGAAATCAAATGCCGTGTATTCTATCAGGCAATCATCCATACAAACTATGTATAATAGATTATCAGATGAGAATTTTACAGCATGGGGTTCTCAGATGATTCAAGATGCCGATAGGATTAAGTTTGACGAGCATAAATATATAACCAATACTCTTCCTGCCGATAATCCTTATGACGATGTGTACAATGGGAGGAAAAACTCTGTAAATATGTGGAGAAGTGTCAATCTTATCGGCAACTCGTGGAGTATTTACATGGGCCTGACCAACTGGACAGTGCTGCCTGTATATAACTTTGCAAAATATAAATGCCTGGGACTTAATCGCGATATGAATGGCAACGGCTTGATTGATGAAAAAGAAGTACAATGGTATCTTGCCAGCATTAATCAGTTAACAGATATATGGATAGGGGAATACTCGTATGATAGTCAGTCGAAACTATATAAATTACCTGATTGGGTAGAGGACAGGCAGTGGTATGTAAGCAGTACAGTTACAAGGCGCTATGGGAATTCTCAGGTATTATATAGAGACAACCCGAGAGTATTATGGTCGGCAGAAAGTTCGTCGGAATCCTATCTGAGTTATATTGGGCTTGATAGAAGTGTCTATTATTACCGGTGTGTCAGAAATCTGGGATTGCCTGCAGATGCAAGTATTGATGTTGTCCCTGATGATTTCGCAACATATGATACCGGTGTAAATATAATGAAATTAAGCAAGTTAGATGAAAGATCAATGAGGGGTTTTTCTATGGTTATGGAGTTGCCGGATCATACAGAGCGTGACCCCCGCGGATATAACAAGCCTTGGTACGCTTTTGAAATCGCGAGTAGTACAACCGGAACCTCGTACACATGGGAACAAGTTCGGCAACGCTCTCAGCCTGGTGGTACCACTCCTGTATGCCCCGCAGGTTGGCGCGTCCCTAATCAAAGAGAACTGGCATTAATGTTTTCACGAATACGTACTGCTTCTTTCTGGCCGTTGAGTAATCACTTTTCCAGAACCGGATTTACCTGGGGTGGTTCGGCACGTCCGGGATTTGCAGTTTCAAAGGATGCAGGAGTTTTTTATCTGATAAATAATGTCAATGCAGAGACAGGTGGCGTAAGATGCGTAAGAGATGTAATAAGATAAAGACGAAAAAGAACATTCTATCCGACGGAATTTCGGGGACAAGTTCTGGCCGTATTTGAGTCGA
Source organism: uncultured Muribaculaceae bacterium (assembly GCA_964449975.1). Taxonomy (GTDB): domain Bacteria; phylum Bacteroidota; class Bacteroidia; order Bacteroidales; family UBA932; genus Egerieousia. The sequence continues at coordinate 2,078 of CAYVED010000088.1, read as the reverse complement.
TTAATGAGTGTTCGACGAAAAAAGAAAGTATCGCCTGAAGAGTTCGATAGGAGGGATTGATTGAATATAGATACTCCGTGGAATATTAGTCTGCCGGATATAAAAACTAGTCCGTCGTGGTTTTCGGTAGTACCGTTAAAGGGGGGGGATCAAACGATTGAATTATAATTATTACAGAAAAGCAGGATGCGCTGTAACAGAGGGTTGCTGAATAATCTTGGTTGATGAATGACCGTAACTCCTGGTTGTTTAAGGTTATCCGGGGAGTTATAGCCGATTGATTTATTCTTTTTAGGGGAGGATTCGAGACTGTAAATATGAATGTTGTTTTTTCTGGGAAATAATATGTAACTTAGCCGTCCAAATCTGAGTATTATTATGAAGCAGAAAATAGAAGGATTATTACGGGAAATAGAAGAACTGACAGCTAAAAAGTTGCAGGAAGTTGAAGATATACGGGTAAAATTGCTGGGCAAGAAGGGGGAAATTACCAGATTATTCGAAGATTTCAGGAATGTTCTACCGGAGCAAAAGAGAGAGTTCGGGCAAAAACTCAATATATTGAAAACAAAAGCCGCTGAAAAAATAGAAGAGTTAAGGCAAATGGTTGAAGATATGTCGTCCGAAGAACCTCCTAAATTCGATTATACCAAACCGGGAGACAGGTTTGAACTGGGGACAAGACATCCTATTTCGATTACGCGGGAAGAGATAATATCTATTTTTGCAAAATTCGGCTATGCGGTTGCCGAAGGGCCTGAGATTGAGGATGACTGGCATGTGTTCGGTGCGCTTAATTTCCCTCCGGAACATCCTGCAAGGGATATGCAGGATACTTTTTTTATTTCTGCGGGGGATAATCCTATATTGCTTAGAACCCATACGAGTTCGGTGCAGGTAAGGACAATGGAGAGGATGCCGTTGCCTATACGTGTATTGTGTCCGGGAAGAGTATTCAGGAATGAAGCCATATCGGCCAGGGCACATTGTATTTTTCACCAGGTAGAAGGACTTTATGTGGATGAGAATGTTTCGTTCGCAGATCTTAAACAGGCCGTATTGCTGTTTGCCAAAGAGATGTTCGGCGAAGATACGGAGATAAGGATGCGTCCTTCTTATTTTCCTTTTACCGAACCTAGCGCAGAGGTTGATGTGAGTTGTAATATTTGTAAGGGGAAAGGCTGTAATATATGTAAGGGTACCGGATGGCTTGAGATTATGGGATGCGGAATGGTAGATCCTAATGTTCTGGAGGCTTCCGGAATAGATTCCCGGATATATTCCGGATTTGCGTTCGGAATGGGTGTGGAAAGGGTTGCGATGCTTAAATGGCAGGTAAAGGATTTGCGCCATTATTTTGAGAACGATATTCGTTTCCTTAAGGAATTTGAAACGGTAATCTGAGAATTTTGAAGGATTTTTATATTTTTTTTGTATAATAAAAAAAAGTACGTATCTTTGCAATCCCGTAAGGAGTTGTATGCTCCCAGGTATGGGAAAGTTCTTTACAGAATGCGGAAATAGCTCAGTTGGTAGAGCATAACCTTGCCAAGGTTAGGGTCGCGAGTTCGAGTCTCGTTTTCCGCTCAAAGTTTAGTTTTGGTTATCAAAAAAGACTCTCTTAATGGAGAGTTTTTTTGATTTTCTCAGTAAGATTAATGGCCGCTCGGGTGGTGGAATAGGTAGACACGCAGGACTTAAAATCCTGTGGACAGAAATGTCCGTACGGGTTCGATTCCCGTCCCGAGCACCATGATATTAGCAAGGGGGGATATGTTTTAAGGCTATCCTCCCTTTATGATTTTTTATGGTTGATTGACGTTGTGATTTCCAATTCGATTTACTGAATTTTTTATGTTGAAAATATATTTTTCCAAAGAAGAGGTCTGTATTTTTTGTCTGATCCGATGTTTAATTGCGTACATCGCTTTAATATTAGCACAGTTCAGAAAGACCGTTATTTCAATATTTGAAAATTCCAAAGAAATCAGACTTAAGAATAATTTGTCCTGATTGCTGAATTTTACAGTTGGATTCAAGTCCTTAATTTTTTCAATAATGTTATCATTTAATTGATT
>CAYVED010000087.1:0-9714 GCA_964449975.1 uncultured Muribaculaceae bacterium | reverse complement strand
CCAGCACAGAACCCACGAACATACCCATGGCAGCCGGAGCCTTTTGATAACCGATGCAGAAAATAAATACGGGAAAAACAAGATCCACCCAGCCTATTCCTGCCGTTCCCGTATCCAAAATATGTAAAGGAGGCGGATTCTGTATATGGTACATCCACCCCGGCAAGATTCCGTAAGGTATTATCGCACTGAATACCATTCCGAAAACTGAAAATCCGCGCAGAAAATCCAGCGAAAGGTAACGTTGTTTCATAGTTTTAAAAATTTTCAGAACGATAGTAACCGCTTCGCTTTCTCATAAACCTGTTTTAATCATCGACTTTTGCGAATCTTTGATTAAAAAAGTTCATGTTAGTTTCGTTAAAAATAAGCAGGCAGGCTATCCTGCGCTTATTTATGCAAATCCGGCGATTATCTCCCTGGCTTTTGCTATCTTCTCCTGCAAAAGGGCATCGGTTTTGGCCTCTGCTATAAATCTAAGATAAGGCTCCGTATTCGAAGGACGTATATTGAACCACCAATCGGGGAACTCAACCCTGTAACCATCAAAATCCATCTCTTTGGAAGGTTTCTCCGAGGATGTGAAATACGCTCTGACGGCATCCATAGCTTCCTGTTTGCGCTCCAGTTTAAAGTTTATTTCTCCGGAATTTTTATAACGCTCTATCTTTTCAACAGCCTGCGAAAGTTTTATCCCTTTATGTTTAAGATCCGATACAATATCCAGGATTATAAGAGATGCCATTATACCGCTGTCAGAATAGAAAAATTCTTTAAAATAATAGTGTCCGGCAAGTTCTCCTCCGAAAAGGCCGTCAATTTCCCTGAGTTTACGCGCGGCAAAAGCACGTCCCACCTTCCATGTATGCATCTCTCCACCCATAGGTTCAAGATACTCTCCTACCGCCTTTGAACTCCTTATGTCCTGGAGCACTTTACCTTTAAGGCCGCGTTTTTCAAACCAGTAGTGTCCCATAAGAGCTATCATAAGATCGGGGGAAATGAAGCGTGAGTTTTCATCCGTAAACATGACCCTGTCTGCATCCCCGTCATATATTACCCCTATATCGCAACCTTTCTCCTTAACCAACTGCTGCAAGGCTATAATATTTTCCGGAACCAGGGGATTGGCCTCATGGTTCGGGAATGTTCCGTCCAGTTCATCAAAAATATAGTGTACGGAGCCGGGGCCGTTCCCTCCGTTACCCTTTCCTATAATATCTTTTATTATAAGAGCCGCCATTCCGTTAGAAATATCTATACCTATATTAAGATTGGAATAGTCACCTTTATAATTCAACTGGAACTTAATGTATTCGTCTTTATAATCGACATATTCTACACTGCCTTTCTTTACTGCAGGAACACACTCCCGCCCTTCTTTTATCCATTTTTCGATAGTTCCCAGTCCGGTATCATATCCCACAGGAAGGGCATTTTCCCTCGAAACTTTAAGGCCGTTATATTCTCTGGGATTATGTGATGCCGTAATCTGCACAGAGGCTTTAAATCCGTATCTTGCAGTAGCAAAATAAACCATAGGAGTGGTCGCAAGCCCCATATCTATAACATCGGCTCCCGCATCCGTGATCCCTTTTACGAGATATTCTCTTATTTCCGGCGACGACTCGCGTACATCCCTTCCTACCAGTACCCTGCCGGTCTTTAACAATTCCGGCAGGAAAAATCCCACCTTATAAACGGTATCCTTATTAAAGTCCTTGTTATAGATACCTCTTATATCGTACGCATGAAATGCCCCCATATATCCTTCGTTTACAAATTATTACACTATGAAATTCCACAGGCATAAAGCCCTGCTATTTTTTATTCTTTTTTATGATCTTATAATGAGGATGAACTTTACCTCCTGCAATATTGGAAAGCTTACCCTGTATCATCTTTTTTCTTATAGGAGTTACCCTGTCGGTAAAAAGTATCCCGTCGAGATGATCCATTTCGTGCTGTACCATACGGCAGGCAAATCCCGAAAAATCTTCCGTAACCTCCTCCATACAGCCGTCGATATATTTAACCTTTATAGCTGCCGGACGTACAACATCGGCATGTATATTGGGAATGCTGAGACATCCTTCCGAATACTCTGCGGTCTCCCCGCTTTCCCGAAGCACAACCGGATTTATCATAACTCTCTTAAAATCCGCAAGTTCAGGCATATCATCCGAAAGATCGGCCCCATCTACTATTATTATCCTCAACGAACGTCCGACCTGGGGCGCGGCCAGCCCCACCCCGTCAGCCTCCCTCATTGTCTCGTACATGCTGTCTATAAACTCCGCGAGTCCTTCTTCTGCCTTTATATCAACTTCCTTTGCCTTCTCTCTGAGCACATCCGTGCCGTAAACATAAATCGGTAAAATCATATTATAACTTTTATATTTTCAAATCACTTCTGTCCATGTACGTTTGCAAAATTATTGCCGCACTCACTTTATCCACCGCACCCTTATCCCTTCTATCGCTTTTTTTCACGCCGCCGGTTATCATGGCACGAATGGCCAGTTGAGAGGTAAACCTCTCATCTTCAAGAGTTACAGGAATGTCGGGAAAGTATTTTTTTAAATGTTTAAGAAATATATCCACATATCGGGCACACTCGGCAGGCCTGTTATTCAGGTTCATAGGATACCCCACCACAAAACGCCCTACTTTCTCTTTTTGGGTATAATTTTTGAGATAATCGATTATCTTTGCAGCCGGAACGGTATCCAGGGCAGAAGCAAAAATACCAAGAGGGTCGCTTACAGCTACTCCTACTCTTTTTTTGCCGTAGTCTATACCAATAATCCTGTCCATTTTGCAAAGTTAGCTTTTTATATTTATTATGGCCATAAAGAAACGCGAAAAAACAAATAAATTATCAAACAAGTTTCGTTTCTCCATATTCAACGACACCACCCATGAAGAGTTGTTCGTTTTCAGGGGAAACGGATTGCTTTCCCTATTAACAATCATTCTATGTATTATGTTCCTTATAGGTTCCGTTACGGTACTTATATCGTTCACCTCATTAAGGGAATTCATTCCGGGATATCCTTCGGCAGAAAGCCGCAGGCTTCTTATACAAAATACCCTTAAAATAGATTCGCTACAGAACGAGATAAACCTATGGCGCCTGCAACTGGCAAATATACAGATGATAGCCACCGGAAAGAAACCTCTTCATATAGACAGTATCCTTAACGTTGCCGCTGGAAAAGATTCCCTCCTTGCCCAGGGAGCCGCATCCTATGCGAAAAACGACTCGCTGCTAAGATCAATAGTCCTTAAAGAGGAACAATTCAGTATTTCTACCGGCAGGCAGAAAATAGACCAGATAGAAGGACTGCACTTTTTCCCTCCGGTAAAAGGGGTTATAACCGAAGAATATAATATAGCTATAAATCATCCTTACATAGATATAGCCGCTCCGGAGAACAGCGTAGTGTCGTCCGTACTTGACGGTACGGTAATATCGTCCGGATGGAATGATGAAAACGGATATACCATACAGATACAACACGATAATAATCTTATATCCATATATAAGCATAACTCCAAACTGCTGAAAAAGACCGGCGATAAAGTAAGCGCCGGAACACCCGTATCGCTTGTGGGAAACTCCGGCACGCTGAGCAGCGGTACGCATCTCCACTTTGAGCTTTGGCACAAGGGAGAACCTATTAATCCCGCGGAATATATAAAATTCTGAGGCCAAACACACTGACTTTATGAATAAAAGACATATCGCAATATTAGGTTCTACCGGCTCAATAGGCCGGCAGGCTTTGGATGTAATATCAAAGCATCCCGATATATTCGAAGTAGAACTTCTTACTGCAAACAACAACAGTTCCCTTCTTATAGAACAAGCCGTAAAATTCCGCCCGAACAGCGTGGTGATCTGTAACGGAGATCTGTATAATGAAGTATCCGTAGCGCTCGATAAATACGATATAAAAGTATTCGCCGGCACGGAGTCTGCAAACGAACTTGTAAAAAGCATCGATATAGATATAGTCCTGGCCTCCATGGTGGGGTTCAGCGGACTGGAATCTACTATAAACGCCATTAAAAGCGGAAAGATAATAGCGCTGGCCAACAAAGAGACACTCGTTGCCGCAGGAGCCATGATAACGGCTTTGTCGGCGAAGCATAACAGTCCTATCCTTCCCGTGGATTCCGAACATTCCGCCATTTTTCAATGTTTGCAGGGAGAGAAGGCTCAGATAGAGAAAATAATACTTACGGCGTCGGGAGGGCCTTTCCTGTATTCTGATACGGAACAGATAAAAAAAGCCACCAGAAAACAGGCACTCAATCACCCCAACTGGAATATGGGAGCAAAAGTGACGATAGATTCGGCAAGTATGATGAACAAAGGACTTGAGATGATAGAGGCATCGTGGCTGTTCAACCTTCCTCCCGATAAAATAGAAATAGTAGTACATCCGCAATCCATAATCCATTCAATGGTACAGTTCACCGACGGTAGCCTGAAAGCTCAGTTGGGAAGCCCGGACATGAGAGTGCCTATCCAGTACGCCCTTTCCTATCCTGGCAGAATATCCCTCGATACAAAAAGAATAGATTTCGCGGCCCTGGGACAATTAACTTTTTTCGCACCGGATACCCGTAAATTTCCCGCGATAGAGCTGGCGTACAGCGCACACAGGAAAGGCGGAAATATGGCCTGCATAATGAACGGGGCAAATGAAATTGCCGTAGATGCGTTCCTGAGAGAAAAAATCCTTTTCCACCGCATCCCGGATATTATTGCAAAAACAATGGAAAAATGTAGCTTTGTATCCTCGCCTGCAATCGAGGATATTTACTCTACCCACAAGGAGGCAAAGATAATTGCGGCGGAACTTATTTAGCGTATGAAATATACATCCTCCGCCAATGCAAGAGATAAACTTTTTATAAACACATAACTAACTAATAATGAAGATCCCACATAAAATGTTTGCAAGAAACTATAGTACGGTCATCACTTACCGGTAATATAATTGTTATTAAATTTGCAAAAAGAATTTTATCGGGAAGCAACTAAATTAATATAATTAAAAGATGGTAGTTTTAATAAAAATATTACAGGTTATTCTGGCTTTAAGCGTACTTATACTCGTACATGAACTGGGGCATTTTATATTCGCACGCATATTTAAAATAAGGGTAGAAAAATTCTACCTCTTTTTTGATGCGTGGTTCAGCCTGCTGAAATTCAAACCTAAGAACAGCGATACGGAATACGGGATAGGTTGGCTGCCTTTAGGGGGATATTGCAAAATTTCCGGAATGATAGACGAATCAATGGATAAAGAGGCCATGAAGCAGGAGCCGAAACCCTGGGAATACCGTTCTAAACCTGCATGGCAGAGATTATTCGTAATAGCGGGAGGGGTTGTTTTCAATTTTATTCTCGCCATACTTATATATTCAGGAACAATGTACGCATGGGGAGAGACCTACATCCGTAATTCCGACGTCAAAACAGGGATATATGCAGGAGAGCTGGCGCAGGAGATAGGATTCCGCAGCGGAGACCGCATACTGTCTATCGAAGGTACCGTTCCGGAAAGATTCTCGGATCTGCAGATAGATATTGTACGTCTTCAGGCAAAGGAGGTAAAGGTTCTGCGGAACGGAGATACGGTAACCGTCAATATAGACCCGGTTTATATCCCCACGATACTCAATACCCCGAACATGTTCGACTACGGAGCGCCGTTCGAGATAGCGGAAATTCCAGACACTTCGGCCAATTACGGAGCAGGATTACAGCAGGGAGACAGGATACTGGCGCTGAACGGTCAAAAGGCGGAAATGATACCGGAAGTACAGGAGTTTCTTGCAAAACATAAATCGGATTCGGTCGTGGCATCGGTAGCAAGAGGAAATGAACTTCTATTAATACCCCTTGTTATAGATCCCAAAGGCCAATTACAAATTCTGATAAAAAACTCCCTTGCGGATTTCTATACCGTTACACAGAAAAACTACTCGCTTCTGGCATCCGTTCCCGCAGGCTTCAATAAAGCGGTAAAAACGGTGGATAATTATCTTAAAGAACTCAAACTGATATTCTCGCCCAAGACCGAAGCATATAAATCGGTAGGAAGTTTCATTGCAATAGGAAAAATATTCCCGGACTCGTGGAACTGGCAGATATTCTGGAATATTACGGCTTTTCTTTCGATTATGCTCGCGGTAATAAACATATTGCCGATACCGGCGCTCGACGGAGGACATATAATGTTCACCCTTTATGAGATAATTACAAAAAGGAAACCCAGCGACAGGTTCCTGGAATATGCGCAAATGTTCGGTATGATATTATTGTTGGGAATAATGGTACTGGCATTCGGGAATGATATATTTAAATTATTCAACTAATATATAAAATTATGAGAGCACTCCGATTATTTTTAATAACATGCCTGTCGGCCGTAGTATTTTACGGATGTAAAGGAGGCGGAAACTTGCTTAAAACAACAGTAAGCGGAAAAGCCGGAGAGGTAATCATCGTTACCGATAAGGTAAACTGGGAGTCCGAACCGGGAACAGCTTTACGCTCTATACTTGCGGCCGATTATCCTTTTCTTCCCCAGAGAGAACCTTCTTTTACGCTCATAAATATAGGGGAGAAAGATTTCAGTTCAATCTTCCAGAAACACAGGAATATTATAATTCTGAAAATAGATCCGCAGATAAAAGAGGCCAGAATGGTAGCACAGGAGGATATATGGGCGGCTCCGCAAATCGTAATAACCCTTACCGCTCCTGACGAAAAAGAAGCATCAAAGTTAATTGACGAGAACAAGGAACTGCTTTTCAATACTATAAGCCAGGCGGAAAGGAACCGCATAATAAGAAACTCCAAACTCTATGAAGAAACCGGACTCAGGAAGCTGGTTGCCGAAGATTTCGGAGGGTCGCCTTATTTCCCCAAGGGATATTCGCTGAAAAAAAGAACCAAAGATTTTATCTGGATCTCCTATGAGACAACATATACCAATCAGGGAATATTCGTCTACAAGATACCTTATAAAGACAGTTCATCCCTCAGCCTGGACAGTCTGATAGCGGCCAGGAATGAAATTCTGGAGACAAATGTACCAGGTATGCTGGAAAACAGTTATATGACCACAAGTCTGGAACAAACCCCCGGCCTGAAATGGATAAAATACAAGAACAAGGAATTTGCGGAGATACGGGGATTATGGGAAGTTCAAAATGATTTTATGGGAGGCCCGTTTGTATTTCACGCATTCTATGACAAGAACAACCCTGCTGATATAATTGTCATAGAAGGTTTTGTGTATGCTCCGAGATATGATAAAAGGAACTATTTAAGGCAGGTGGAATCCATATTATATTCATTCGACTGGAAAGAGGACTTTAAAAAATAAGATTTTCTCATAAATTAATTGAAGATTTTTTGCATAATAGAAAATAATTTCTACCTTTGCAATCCCAAACAAAACCGCTTGCTGCGATAAGAGTTCGGGAATTAAGGAAGGTCGGTTCGTCTAACGGTTAGGACTCAAGATTTTCATTCTTGCAATAGGGGTTCGATTCCCCTACCGACTACTAAAAAAATATTAAAAAAGTAATATAATGGCAAACCACGCATCAGCAGAAAAGCGCAATCGCCAAAGCGAAAAGCGCAAACTGCATAATCGTTATTATGCAAAAACCACACGTAACGCTATAAAAGCATTGCGCAATACAACAGACAAAACTGCAGCATTAGCTTTAATGCCTAAAGTTTATGCAATGTTGGATAAACTGGCTAAAAAAAATATTATCCACAGCAACAAAGCTGCTAATCTCAAAAGCGGCCTTGCGGTTTATGTAAACAAATTAGCGTAAATTTATTTTTTGTCATAAAGAGAATTATAAAACTTTCCAATCTTTGGAAAGTTTTTATTTTTTAACTACGTCCTTATATGACAAAAAATTTAAGTATCCGCAAGTGGGAAGAGAGCGACAGGCCCAGAGAAAAATTTATGAACAAAGGTGCGGAAACACTAAGCAACGCCGAACTGCTTGCAATATTGCTGAGGTCCGGCAACAAGAGCGATAATGCTATCGACCTTGCACGCAGAATACTGGCCGGAGCCGATAATAACCTTAATAAATTAAGTAAATTCTCTATCGAGGATTTGAAAAAGTTCAACGGCATAGGAGCCGGGAAAGCGCTATCCGTGCTGGCCTGTTTCGAAATAGGCAGAAGAATGGATATGGAGCACGCCCCGGTGAATGCTCAGATATATTCATCCCAGAACGCCGTACAGGCAATAGCCCCTCTGCTTAAAGACATATCTCATGAAGAGTGCTGGGTACTATTCCTGAACAGGGGGAACAAGCTTATAGGCAAAGAGAGGATAACGAGCGGAGGTATAAACTCTACCATAGTAGACGTAAAAATAATAATCAAAAGGGCCATAACAAAGCTGGCGAGTTCCATTATACTGGTACATAATCACCCGTCGGGGAACAGGATTCCTGGAGAACATGACAGAATACAAACCAGAAGATTAAAAAGCGCGGTACAGATATGCGAAATAGAGCTACTGGATCATCTTATAATTGCCGGGGAGAAATATTACAGCTTTGCCGACGAAGGGGAATTATAGGCATCCGAAGATATGAACGAATTTATTTTTTGTATCTTTTTCGAAATATTATAACTTTGTTTAGATTTACAAAAATGTAAATATGAATCGAACATAAAAAATTTTAACTAATGAAACTTATAAATCTGGGGGAAAACAACTCTATTCTCAACCAATTCATTGCAGAATTAAGGGATAAAAATATCCAGAAAGACAGTATGCGTTTCAGGCGTAACCTGGAACGGGTCGGTGAGATATTCGCTTACGAAATAAGCAAAACCCTGGATTATAAAGAAGAGGATATTTTTACCCCGCTGGGTATAGCAAAATGCAACATCCCTTGTAATGATATCATTATATGCTCGATTATGCGTGCCGGCCTGCCGCTGCATAACGGTATTCTTAATCTTTTCGACAAAGCCCGGAACTCGTTTATAGCAGCATACAGAAAATACGGAAAAAATAATAAATTCACTATACAAATAGAATACGCAAGTTCTCCTTCTCCGGAGGGTAAAATACTCATACTAGCCGATACCATGCTGGCTACCGGATCTTCAATAATCCTCTCTTATAATAAATTATGCAACATCGGGGAACCCGAACACACCCACATAGTATGTCCTATTGCAAGCGAATACAGTCTGGGAGTGCTATCCAGACAACTCCCTCATAAGAGGGTTACATTATGGGTGGGTGCAATAGATCAGGAACTTACCAATAAATCATACATAGTCCCAGGACTCGGAGATGCAGGAGATCTGGCTTACGGAGACAAGCTGTAAAAACCCTGAAATCACAGCGCTGAGATTCTTGTTTTGAGAATTATTTAAATAATCCTACCGATGATAATTATAATGCAATGGTGGAATATTTATATAACCTTGTCACTAACAGTGCAACCGGGGAAAAAGCATATTCAAAATATCCCGATTTACAGCAATACCGGAATACGAATATGTTCAATGAAATTTTTTCTTGTTATAAATAATTACAAAATAAAGACATAAAACGAATATGAATTTTTTAGATTTTAACAGATGAAAAATACGATTTATTTAATAATAATAGCGGCGGCAATGATAGTAAA
>CAYVED010000086.1:0-10013 GCA_964449975.1 uncultured Muribaculaceae bacterium | reverse complement strand
ATGCCAGCGGCACGATATATCCATTAATTTGTTTGATATTAAATTCTAAAATATAATACGGGTTCTGAAGCTAACCCAATAAAAATTACAATAAAAACGGATGAAGATATAGCAGTCTCAAATAATATCTGTCCAAAAATAATAAACACTGAAATGACATCCGGTAAAGCATTGAAAAATTTAAAAGATCAATACGGCTTGCTAAGTAAGCAAAATATAGAAGTTAAACAAGATGAAAAAATATTTTCAGTAACCATTCCTATAATTAATTAAAGAAAAAATTATGATAAAAACGATCATAATCGAAGATGAGATCCCTGCAAGAAACAAACTGAAACGATTTCCTATAAACACCCATAAAGGCTTCTATTTTATCGAGGCAGAAAATATTACTTTTTTCACAGCCTGTGAAGGCGTTATTTTTGCTTATGACAACACAGGAAAAAAGCACCTTTTAACAGAGAATACGCTTAAAGAAATTGAAAAACAAATTAATCCCGACGACTTTTTCAGAATTAACCGTAGTGAATTAGTCAATAAAAAGCATATTGAAAAAATAGAGCGATATTCAAAGAATTCCTTATCTTTAAAAATACGGGGATATGAAAAACATCTTGTTACCAGTCAAAGCAACACGCCTGCTTTCAGGAAATGGTTGGAAAATTAAAAATAATCAAAACATCAGTTTCTCCCGCCGGTATTTTCGTAATTATTAATTCAACTCATAAAAAAATCCCTTATAGTTTCTTAGTAATTTCCGATAGGATCAATGCCGGCATTTTCGATCATCAAAACAACCGCTTTGTTTTTTGCAATAGGTCTGTGCATAATGCCTTTAGGTACACATACGCCCTCATATTGTCCAAGTTCAAAATTGCCTCTTTCTGTCTCCAGAATAATACTACCATCAATAACAAAAAAAAGTTCGTCGTCATTGTCGTGTTTATGCATATGATACTCCCCTTCAAAAATACCAAGCCTGAACACCGAAGAATTTACTTCGCATAGTGACTGATTAAACCATTTATCCGTACACCCTCTTACAATTTCCGGAACATCGATCTTTTCCAGATAATCGTATTTGACATTCATATGCATTTTATAATCCAATTTCTGCTTCATATAGATTGTTTTTTATACTGAATTTTAGTCGTTATCGGCATTCCCTTTTTTGATAGCCAAAGAAAATCGGCGGTTTCAAATTGTACAATATGAGTCCCACGGAATATAAGTAACTTTCTTGTACTGCTTCTTAAAAATACAAATATCGTTAAAATAGCTTTATTTACATTAAAAAATTACTTATTAAAACGAATGGAATAAAAACAGGCCTTTAGAAGGAACGACAATCCTCGACGCCACTCCGGTTTTCAGAAACACTCTGGCAAAATACCTCGCTCTTAAGGCAGCAGGAGCCGATCTCATAGTAGGTATATCGGACATAATGCCTTATGATATAAATATCCTGAAATTAATACGGGAATCCGGAATACCCGTAGTTCATGCCAGAGACATAAAAAAACGGAATATAGATATAATTCCCGATTGCGCGGCTTCTTTTATAGAGTGGCGCGCATCAAGGGGATACGCAGAACTTACACGCTCAGGAACAAAAGCATACGCCACATCTGGAAAACCGTATATATGGCCGATTCCGGAAAAATAAAGAAAATAGAGACCTGCCTGGGAACCGGTGAAAGTTATTTCAGAGCAATGAGAAAACTCGGATATAATGAGTGGAAAGGCAAACGTATAGTTATTTTCGGAAACGGAAAAACTCCTGTTCGATATATCGTGCAAAACGGGCTGTATAGCCGAAGACATGTCTTTACTGTTGCAGAAACTCTTCCGCCTGATGCAACGAGGCCGGTTTTCCAACATCAACCATCCGCAAATCATTTTGAACGTAAGCCTTTATTATATATTTATCGGCAACCGATAAATAGAAATCAATTATTGAAAATTTTTCCGGCCTGTTCTGCATAATTCTGAATATCTCCGGAGAGATTACATGCGTTCCGGCAAATGCGTATTTGTTCAACCGGTTCTCCGACAAAAATAAATCCAGATCGGAACTTTCCGGCAGAGTACGACGAAGCTCCGCAAAAGGGGATCTGATTTCTCCCGACAATTTATCGGCCCACCCTACAAGATTATTATCGGTATCGAAAAGCAAATATCTGGATGTCTCCCTTTCGCTTACCAGCAACGTGGCAAGGGGGGTATCAGCCGAAACAGAAGAGGCCGTATGTGCCTGGTAAAAAGATTCCATATCCAGATTGGAAAGTATATCCACATTATGCACCAAGAAAGGTTCTCCGTCATTAAGCAGTGCCGCGGCATGTTTTATTCCGCCTCCGGTCTCGCGAAGCATATCCGTCTCGTCGGAAAAATATACTTTTATCCCGAAATATCCGTTATCTTTTACAAACTCACGTATCTTATCGGCAAAATGATGCACATTAATAACTATCTCGGTAAATCCGGCATCCTTCAATTTTAATATCAGATGCTCCAGCAAAGGCCTGCCGCACACGGGAATAAGCGCTTTAGGCAGCGTATCAGTAAGAGGTTGAAGACGTGTGCCCAATCCGGCTGCAAAAACAAGACAACGCATAATAACTTAATTTTATATATATTCAGAATAACAAACAAGCCGCAATCTAAAATTCCTGCTCTATTCCCTGCTCTCTGTGTATCACCTTAACCGTAATATTATACTTATTGGCAAGATGCTCGGCAAGGTGCTGCGCACAATAAACGGAACGGTGCTGTCCGCCCGTACATCCGAAAGCGAACATAAGGTTCGTAAATTTACGCTCCGTATAACGTTTTACGTGCACATCGGCAAGTTCATATACATGGCTAAGGAATCCGATAATCCCCCCGTCATCCTCAAGGTATTTGATAACCTCCTTATCCAGACCGGTAAAATGCTTGTAATGCTCATATTTACCCGGATTCTCTATGGCGCGGCAATCAAATACATATCCTCCGCCGTTCCCGCTCTCGTCCACCGGTATCCCCTTTTTATACGAAAAGCTGAAAATACGCACCTCCAACCTCCTTTCTACTCTCAGATCGGAGAACTGGCGCATATCGGTAAGGCCGGTAAGCAACTCCTGAATATAAGGATATTCCGTAAACGGTTCTTTCAGAAGTTTCCTCAGATTATCTATGGCAAACGGCACGCTCTGCAAAAAGTGCGGTTTCTTCTCGAAATAGCCCCTGAACCCGTAAGCGCCCAGCACCTGCATAGTTCTGAAAAGCACGAACAATCTGAGCTGTTTATTGAATTCTTCATCGGGAATATCCTTATATTTTTTCAGCGAGTCCCTGTATGCTCTTATAAGTTCACATTTAAGCACCTCCGAGTAATTCGCCTTAGCCTGCCACACAAACGAAGCAAGATCGTAATACAACGGGCCTTTGCGCCCTCCCTGGAAATCTATAAAATAAGGATTACCGTCCGTAAGCATTACGTTACGCGCCTGGAAATCCCTGTACATGAACGTCTCCTCATTCCCGCGACTCAACAGATCGCCGGAAATCTTACGGAACTCCTCATCCAGTTTTATCTCACTGAACTCAAGCCCGGTAGTTTTAAGAAAGCAATATTTAAAATAATTAAGGTCGAAAGAGATCATCCTCTCATCGAATTCAGGCTGAGGAAAACAAACGGAATAATCCAGGCCCTTTCCCCCCTCGAACTGTATTTTGGGTAGATATGAAACGGCATTTTTCAGCAACTCCACCTCTTCAGGAGAATAATTACCTGATTCCCTGCCGGCTGAAACGCTGTTAAAAAGAGTTATATCGCCCAGATCCTCCTGAAGATAATAAACATTATCCCCGCTCGCGCAAAATACCTGCGGCACAGGCAGTCCTTTAAGTCTGAAATGTTTGGCAATCTCCATAAATGCCGTATTCTCATTCACCGATGTTCCCTTGGCCCCTATTAACGTTATTCCTCCTCCGGTTATCCTGAAATATCTCCTGTTGCTTCCGCTGGAAGGAAGTTCGTATATATCCGTAACTTTACTGCGTGTATATTGTTCGAATAGGTTTTCTATCTGCTTCATCGGTATTATAAAAATTAAGTGCAAAGATTATTGCAAATCTAGTAAATTATCTACAAAATATAAATAATCTAAAGAAAATCTTACCTTTGCAAAACATTCTGAAACGTATAAAAGCACACGTTATTACATAATATATACAATAAAATAATGAATATCAGCTATTGTTCGGACAAATACCAGTACACGATGGGGAAATCCTATTACGAAAACGGGATGAAAGATAAAATCGCAGTCTTTAATTTGTTTTTCAGGAAAGCTCCGGATACTAACAACTGGGCGGTAGTAAGCGGAATTAAAGAGGCGGTGGAAATGATACGGGGACTGGGAAGCGAATCCCCCGGTTTTTTCGAGAAATTCATACCGGGAGAAGAGTATGAAGAATTCAGGAAATACCTTGCGGACATGAGATTTACGGGTAATGTATATGCAATGAAAGAGGGAGAGATAGCCTTCCCGACACAACCTGTTCTGACCGTAGAGGGGCCGGTAATAGAAGCGCAGGTACTCGAAACGCCTTTACTCTGTATTATGAACCACCAGATGGCAATAGCTACAAAAGCCAGCAGGGTTACCAGGAGCACTAAAAAACCGGTAAGCGAATTCGGGTCCCGCAGGGCGCACGGTCCCTGGGCGGCTACATACGGTGCGAAAGCCGCATATATAGGCGGATGCGCCAACACCTCTAATATACTTACGAGTGTCATGTTCGGAATACAGGCCAGCGGAACCATGGCGCATAGTTACATAACCTCGTTCGGATGCAGCATAAAGGGAGAACTGGAGGCATTCAAGGCATATATCAACACCCATAAGAAAGAGCCGCTCATATTACTGGTAGATACGTACGATACATTATATTGCGGAATAAAAAATGCAATCGCCGCTTATAAGGAGTGCGGGATAGACGATTCCTACCCGTACGGTTACGGAATAAGGCTCGACAGCGGCGACCTTGCCTATCTGTCGAGAAGATGCAGGGATATGCTGGACAAGGCGGGACTTACCCGATGTAAAATATTTGCTACCAACGCTCTGGATGAATATCTGATAGCGGAACTGGAACGCCAGGATGCCAAGATCGACTCATACGGCGTAGGAGACGCCATCGCTACCAGCAAACATAACCCTTGCTTCGGAAATGTCTACAAACTGGTTCAGATAGACGGACAACCTTTACTAAAACGCTCCGAAGAAAAATCCAAACTGATAAATCCCGGATTCCAGATTACATACCGTATCATCCAGAACGGACTATTCAAAGCGGATATAACATGCCTGAGGGGGGATAAAATGGCTGAGGCAATAGAAAATGCCGGTGAAATAACCATTCAGGCGGAATTTGACGAAACACAGACGAAAACTTACCGTCAAGGTGAGTACCAATGGAAAACATTGCAGGAAAAAGTAATCGAGAACGGACTGGCCGTATACGAAGACACAACTATTCAGGAAAAAAAGAATTATTATCTCGACAATCTCAGCAGATTCAACGAAACGGAAATAAGGATCATAAACCCGCATTATTATAAAGTGGATATTTCCGACGACCTGTATGACCTAAAAAAAAGACTGGTAAACAATCTCCTTAAAGAGATAAAAGAGTTAAACCGATAAATATTAAATATGGAGAAAACAGGAACGCATATAGTAATAGATATGCTTTACGACTTTATAGACGGCTCGCTTGCATGCGTTAACAGCGGAGAAGCCGTAAAAAAATCCGTAGAATATATAAATGCACATCCCGGACAACAAGTTCTTTATGTATGCGATTGTCACCCAGCCGACCATTGCTCTTTCGAGGAGAACGGCGGAATATGGCCGGTACACTGCGTAGTGGATACCAAAGGAGGCTCCATACATGAAGATTACTATAAAAAAATAGAAAAACCTGAGAACAGGCCATCCGAAAACAACATATTTTACAAAGGGCGCAATAAAGACACCGAAGAGTATTCCGGATACGGAGCCGTAAACGGAGCCGGAGAAAAAATAAGTTCCGTTTGCAGTACAAACGTGATTATAAGCGGAATAGCAACCGAATACTGCATTAAGGAAACGGTACTTAACCTTTACCGCCACGGCTTTAACGTAACCATAATTAAAGATGCCCTGGCCTTCGTAACCCTTAAAGGACATATTCGTACCATGGAGGAATTAGGTAAAATAGCAACCGTTAAATAATCTCGCATATTTTTTGTATGTTTGCCGATCGTTATGCAGAAAAACAGGAAGATCAATATAATAAAGAGAATAACAACTGCGGTTGCGGCAGTATTCGCCGTATGTATTTTTCCGGCGGAAGTCGCAGCACAGAATAATACCGTTGCCGTAAAGCAATCCGTCCGGGACACATTAACAGTACAGCATACAAAACAGGATACTCTTGCAATAAAACGTATCATGCCCGACTCGCTTACTATGAAAAAACTCATAGAACTTACCATACAGGACGAGACGGAAATGATAGAAGAACTATACGACTCCCTTATGGTAGCCAGCGGCAACATGCTCCTTCCTCTGGATTCCCTTAATCTTATAAAACTGGCTTTTCCTCCCAAAGTATATACGGCGAAAGAACTTAAGCAGATGCGCAGAGACAGTATATCCGCATACAAAGACAGCGTCATAAGATCCAGGCCGCGTATCCTGGAGACATACATTTTCCCCGACAGCCTTATATACCGCAGAATGATCATGTGGACGGCGGGAACATATTTCAATAATCCCACCCAAATAAAACCCGATACTACATTCAACACCAATTATACAGAATTGCCGTACGAAAGAAACGATGTAGGAGCTACCACACTGGGTGTCTCCGGTTCCGCCATGCAATATTATAATTATTTCAAAAGGGAGGAATCGGACGTATTCCCGTTTTTAACCCCTTACCTTCCCTATTCATACGACCCGCATACAATGCCTTTCTACAACGTAAAAAAGCCATACACGGAACTCGTATACAGGGGAACGCTGTTTGCAAATAAACAAAAAGAAGAAACAAATATCAAATTCCTTCATACGCAGAACTTTACCCCGGCCTTAAATTTCAACATACTATACCAGAGATACGGGGCGAGAGGAATACTGGATAAAGAAAAAACAGATAACAGAACATTTGCCTTAACAGGTAATTATCTTGGAAAGAAATATGTAGCACAAGGAGGATATATATACAATAAGGTTAAACGGCAGGAAAACGGAGGAATAACCGATCCGTCTATGGTACTCGACACCATCGTGGATGCCAGAACTATTCCCATAGCCCTTAAAGATGCTAATACCCAGATAAAAAAGAATACGGTATTTATAACGCACTCTTATGGAATACCGTTCAGGTTCCTGCAAAAAAAAGACTCGCTCGGCAGGCGCGATTCGATAGGCCTGGGAGAAGGCACAATCGCCTATATAGGACATACCGGGGAATTTTCAACATATACGAAATCCTACAAAGACGTAATAGCCACCGATGATGCCGACGGAAGAAAACTATATAACAACGCATTCTATATAAATCCCACCAAAACGGCAGACTCCGCAAGGGTAATGAAGTTGGAGAACAGAGTATTTATAAGGATACAACCCTGGGCTAAAGAGGCGATAGTCTCAAAACTCGATGCAGGGGCGGGATACCAGTATCTGAATTTATACGGGTTTCACCCTGCCTTTTTCATAGAAGGAAACAGGAACAGCAGTCAGAACAATATCTATCTCTATTTCGGAGCTTCGGGACAACTGAAAAAATATATACAATGGGACGGACTGGGAATATACAATATTGCAGGATATACCCGGAATGACTTCTCTGTGGATGCAAAGGTAAGATTCTCCACCTATCCGTTCGAAGGCGGAATAAATCTCACCGGAAAACTGCATATCTCCAATAAGAGGCCTAACTATTTTTACAATAATTATTATTCGAACCATTATATCTGGGATAATAATTTCGACAAGACCACCGCAACTAAAATAGAGGCAAAACTGGATATTCCTAAGTATAATTTCGAAGCATATTTCGGATATGCCCTTTTAAGCAACAACATATACCTAGATACAATTGGAAGAGCCAGACAAAACGGGGAACCGATGAGTATTCTTACGGCATATTTAAAAAAGAATTTCAGATTGTGGAAACTCCATCTCGACAACCAGGTGCTTTTCCAGATCTCTTCTAAAGACGATGTGATTCCCTTACCCAGGCTGGCCCTGAATTTAAGATACTACTTCGAATTCAATCTTGTAAAAAACGTATTGACGGCACAACTTGGGGGTAATGCCACTTTTAACACGAAGTACTATGCCCCGGCATACTCCCCCGCCCTGGGACTTTTCCATAATCAGGATAAAGAAAAGATAGGAAACAATCCTTATATAGACGTCTTTGTAAATCTGCAATGGAAGAGAGCCAGTATTTTCGTAAAATACATAAATGCCGCACAAAACTGGCCTACTTCCGACTACTTTTCGGCATTCAGATACCTAAGGCCGCAAACGGCTCTTAAATTCGGCATCCACTGGCCGTTTTATTAAAATAGAAACTAAAAAATGGGCAAAAAAAACATACACAAATATTCCAGATATGCGATAATTCCGGTACTTGCCCTGTTAATCATAATTTTTCCGTCAAATAAAAAGAAAAATACTCCGGAACATTTCGCCCCGCCGCTCCTCGCAGGAGATACCCTTAACTGCTATATAATGATAGACAAATCGTTATCGGCAAAAGGACATCCTCTCGGATATATATACGAAATTTTCGGAGAATTTGAAAAACAACAGGGCTGTAAAATAAATTTTTCCGTCCGGGAAGAAACTCCTTTCTCCCAATGGGTAAAACTCGCAACAGGAAAAACGGATATTATAATACTGAACTCCCGTAAAGATACCGTGCCGGAAATATTTCAGGATGATGTTATTTCAAGTATCCCCATAAACGATGAAGAAGATGTATGCGTTGTGGAAAAGGGTAATTATAAAATCGTGCAGACCCTTAATTACTGGCTCACATTTTTCAGGCAAACACCCGGATACGGTAAAATATCAAAAAAATATTATAAAAAGCTCAGGCATGCCATATCTCCTTATGATAATTATATAAAGACATACTCCCCCCTGCTGGGCTGGGACTGGAGATTGCTTGCAGCCCTCATATATCAGGAATCCAAGTTCAAACTGGGAGTAAGTTCCAGCAAAGGAGCAATCGGCCTTATGCAGATAAAAGAGAGTGTAGCACAGAAATACGGAATAGAGGATATTTATGATCCGGAAAGCAATATAAAGGCCGGAATATATCATCTGCGAAGATTGCAGCAGATGTATAAAAAGATGGGAGCGGATTCGCTCGATCTTATAAAAATCACCCTGGCGGCATACAATGCAGGAGAAGGAAGAATAGAAGATTGTATGAACATAGCGGGAACGCTCGGCAAAGATCCGCTTAAATGGGAGAGCATCAAAGAAGTGATCCCGCTTATGAACCGGAAAGCAGAATATAAAAAAGACGTTGTCAAACTTGGGCGTTTCAGGGGAAAAGAGACACTGAGGTTCGTAGAAGAAATAATTACGAGATACGACAAATACCTGCAAAATACGGAACAATAAGAACCTGTTCCGGGTTGTTACCTAAAATATTTTTCAGCTATTTTAAGCAGCTTACGCGGCGAATAACGGAAACTACTGAAAAAACTCGGATTTGTCTTAGAATTCAGCCCCTTTTTATACAGACTCTCCGGGGCTTATCCTATACAGAAGCTCTTTCGTGATCCTGACAGGATTTGCACTAAAGCAGATCATCAACTACTTACATTGGTTAGCGACGTATTTGATATCTTCTATTTTAAATCACGCATCAAAATGAATCTTTTTTCTCTTTTGAAACAACTTCTTTTAAATAATATTCTACTGGGTATCTATCAGAATCCCCGACAT
>CAYVED010000085.1:0-10036 GCA_964449975.1 uncultured Muribaculaceae bacterium | reverse complement strand
GTGATTAAAAAAGTTTATGTTCGGTTCATACGTTAAAAAAATTTTCTTTTATTTCTTAATTAAATAAAATTTTTCAGAGCGATAGTAGCCGCTTCGCTCTCACATAAACTTGTTTGAATCACCGCGTCAGGCGAATATCAGATTAAAAAAGCTTATAATAATAAATTTCTTTCTATGCTTTGGCGTCGGAAGCACCGAAGCCCATCGGTATATTATTTATAGGTTCGTTGTGTAGTTTTATTTCGCCAAACTGATCTTCATAGTCGTTTATATTACTCTCAAGCGTCATCAACAACCTTTTGGCATTCTCAGGCGTCATAATTATTCTGTTGAAAACTTTAGCTTTAGGCAAACCTGGCATTACCCTGATAAAATCAATAATAAATTCATATCCGGAATGGCCTATCACAGCCAAATTAGAATAAGAACCTTCTCCCACATCGCCCGGCAACTCGATATTCAGGCTGTTTTTCATTTCATTATTATCGTCCATACCCAAATTATGTAATTTTTATTTCTCGTTAATACAAAAATGCAAATATAGTACATTTTTCTTTTAACAAGAATTTTGCAGCATATTTAAATTAATTAACTTTGCAAGTTCAGAAATCAATAAACTTAAAAGAGTGTAATTATTTTATGGAAATTCCGGCAAAATACAATCCCGCTTTAACAGAAGATAAATGGTATTCATATTGGTTGAAAAATAAATACTTTCATTCAGAACCTAATGAAAAAGAAGCATATACTATTGTAATTCCCCCGCCTAATGTAACCGGCGTGTTACACATGGGGCACATGTTGAATAATACTATTCAGGATGTTCTGGTAAGACGGGCAAGAATGAAGGGTAAAAATGCCTGCTGGGTTCCGGGTACTGACCATGCCTCTATCGCTACGGAAGCGAAGGTTGTTGCCAAACTGAAATCTGAAGGGATAGAGAAGAGTTCCATTACCCGCGAAGAGTTCCTGCAACATGCCTGGGAGTGGAAAGAAAAACACGGAGGTATTATTCTGGAACAGCTTAAAAAACTGGGCGCCTCATGCGACTGGGAGCGTACAAAATTTACTATGGACGAACCTTTAAGCCGTGCGGTAATAAATACATTTGTATATTTTTATAACAAGGGACTTATTTACAGAGGCATAAGAATGGTGAACTGGGATCCTGAAAGTCTTACGGCCGTAAGCGACGAAGAGGTTATACATAAAGAGACCAATTCCAAACTGTACTATTTAAGGTATTATATATCGGAAAACGGTGTAAAGGGCGATAAATACGTTGTGATAGCTACGACACGTCCGGAAACTATCATGGCTGATGTTGCGGTCTGTATCAATCCTTCCGACGAACGTTACGCCCATCTGAAAGGGGAAAAAATATTTATACCTATTATAAATAAAGAGATCCCTATTATAGAGGACGATTATGTTACGATGGATTTCGGAACCGGCTGCCTTAAAGTAACTCCGGCGCACGATATTAACGATTATGAAATAGGACTGCGCCATAAGTTGCCTGTAATAGATATTATCGACAGACATGGAAAATTAAATGAAAAAGCCGTTATCCTTGTAGGGGAAGATCGTTTTGCCGCCCGGAAAAAGATCGTGGCGATGCTGGAAAAGCAGGGGTATATGGAGAAAGAAGAGAATTATATAAGTCAGGTGGGTTACAGCGAACGTACGAATGCGGTTATAGAGCCGAGGCTTTCGTTGCAGTGGTTCCTGAAAATGGAAGAACCGGCAAAGCAGGCTTTGGAGTATGTTGAAAACGAAGAGATAAAACTGATTCCCGATAAATTCAGGAATACTTACCGCCACTGGATGGAGAATGTCCGTGACTGGTGTATTTCAAGGCAGTTATGGTGGGGACAACGGATTCCGGCATATTACCTTCCCGGCGGGGATTTTGTCGTGGAGCCCAACCTTGATGCCGCTTATGAGGCGGCATTGAAATTAAATCCGGATATAAAGAAAGAGGAATTAAGACAGGATGAGGATGTACTGGATACATGGTTTTCTTCTTGGTTATGGCCGGTTTCCGTATTCGATGCGGAGAAACCGGGATTTCCGGACAAAGAACCTAATAGGGAACTGGCATATTACTATCCTACGAACGATCTTATCACCGCACCCGAAATTCTTTTCTTCTGGGTAGCGAGAATGATAATGGCCGGACACGAATTTACGGGTAAAGTTCCTTTCAGAAATGTATATCTTACGGGTATTGTAAGGGATAAGCAGGGCAGGAAAATGTCGAAGTCGCTGGGGAACTCTCCCGATCCTATAAAACTCATGGAGAGTTACGGGGCGGACGGAGTACGTGTAGGAATGCTGCTTTGCAGTGCTGCCGGAAATGATATTCTGTTCGACGAAAGCCAGGTTGAGCAGGGGCGTAATTTTGCAAATAAAATATGGAACGCCTATCGTCTTGTACGGGGATGGGAAATAGATAATACCGCGGTGCAGAAAGAACATTCGGCAATTGCTGTAGAGTGGTTCCGGAGCAAGCTTAACAAGACCGTCGAGACTATAAACGATCATTTCGATAAATTCAGGCTCTCGGATTCTCTTATGACCGTTTATAAATTGTTCTGGGATGATTTCTGCGCATGGTATCTGGAAATCGTAAAACCGGGATTCAATGCGAAAACAGATCCGGTTACTTATAAAGCCACGATAGGTTTTTTTGACGCGTTGCTGAAAATACTTCATCCGTATATGCCTTTCATTACGGAAGAACTGTGGCAGAATTTACAGGAGAGAAAAGAGGGAGAGACGATTATGTTGCAGCAAATGCCTGAGGGCGGAGAATATTGCGAAAAACTGCTTGCCGGATTCGATATGGCTGCGCAGGCCGTTATGAATATAAGGAACATACGCCAGTCCAGATCCATATCGCCAAAAAATCCCCTAGCACTGGAGGTACAAGCTCCTTACGGAAATGAAATGGGAGCTGTAATTACGAAGTTGGCGAACATATCCGTAATATCGGTTGTAAAAGAGTTTATGAATAATGCTCAGGGAGCAGGTTTTATGGTGGATACCACCGGGTTTTTCGTTCCACTTGACGAACATATAGATGTGGAAGGAGAGTTGGTGAAAATCCGGGCGGATATAGAACATCTGGAGAAATTCCTTGCGGGAGTAAATATTAAACTTTCGAATGAGAAATTTGTTGCTAAAGCACCGGCTAATGTGATAGAGGTGGAAAAAAAGAAGAAGTCGGATGCGGAGACAAAAATAGAGGCTCTCCGGCAGCGTATGGTTTCCCTGAAAGGATAAAAATATTTTTTATAATTTAATTATGCGTTCATATAGCGGACTAACCGATTCTCAGGTAATCAAGAGCAGGCTTGAACACGGTTCCAATGAGCTGACTCCTCCTCCCAGGGAGAGTTGGATTAAATTGTTATCGGGGAAATTCAATGATCCTATTATACAACTGCTGCTTTTTGCAACGCTGCTCTCATTTATTACAGGATATTTTCACGGTTCGGTAGTAGAGAGCCTGGGAATATTGTTGGCGGTTTTTCTGGCCACTTTCCTTTCGTTCATAAATGAGTACAAGGCCGGCAAGGAGTTCGATATACTTAATAAGATAAACGACCGTACTCCGGTTAAGGTTTACAGGGACAACCGGGTATGCCGGATACCGAAAAACGAAATAGTAGTAGGGGATATTGTGATAATAGGGCAGGGAGATGAAATTCCCGCCGACGGCATCATCCTTGACTCCATGGATCTGAGCACCAACGAATCTTCACTTAACGGAGAGTCGGCGGCTTCGAAGAAAACGCATATCAGGGCGGACAGTTACAACGGAGCTTACTCTCCCAATCATCTTTACAGAAGCACCACCGTAGCCGAAGGCGACGGGATTATGCAGATTACGGCCGTAGGCGATAATACCGAGATAGGTAAAACCGCGAGGCAGGCAAGCGAACTGACGGGCGCGGAAACGCCTCTTAACAAGCAACTAAATAAACTGAGCAAGATAATAGGCAAAGCCGGGTTTGCGATAGCAGGTCTTACATTCATGGCTCTTGTTGTAAGAGATCTGATAGTGGGAATACTCTCTTTCGATCTTACAGTCGATAATTTTACGGTTTTACTGAGCTTCTTTATGATAGCGGTTACGCTGATAGTAGTTGCAGTACCGGAGGGCCTTGCTATGAGCGTCACATTAAGCCTGGCTTACAGCATGCGCAAAATGACGGCCGGAAATACGCTCGTAAGAAAAATGCATGCATGCGAAACTATGGGCGCCACTACAGTTATATGTACGGATAAGACCGGAACGCTGACACAAAATAAAATGACGGTGCAATA
Source organism: uncultured Muribaculaceae bacterium (assembly GCA_964449975.1). GTDB lineage: Bacteria > Bacteroidota > Bacteroidia > Bacteroidales > UBA932 > Egerieousia. Next base: position 5,701 of record CAYVED010000085.1, on the reverse strand, counting down.
TTGTTCGGTAAAGGCGGATGAAGACTTCGCTACTGCCCTAGCCCTGAATTCTTCCGCATTCCTGGAAGAGAGGAACGGAGTTATCTCCCCGGTTGGAAATGCTACCGAGGGAGCTTTACTGCTTTTCCTGGCGGAAAGGAATTTCCGGTATAACGATCTGCGAGGAAAATATAAAATAATACAAAGGCTGGTTTTCAGTACGGAACGTAAGTTTATGGCGACTCTTGCCGATACGGGTATCAAAGATAAACTGGTATTATTTATCAAAGGAGCGCCCGAAATAGTGATAAACAAATGTACCGTTGCCCCTGCGGAAAAGGAGAAGCTGCTCGCCGATATAAAACAATTCCAATCCAAAGGAATGCGCTGTCTGGCCTTTGCAAAAACAGAAATACCCCTGCTGGATGGAAAAGAGCCTGTCGGGGAGCTTATAGAGAAATTAAAGCCGGAATATACCGGATTTGCCGCTATTGCGGATCCTATAAGGGAAGACGTGCCGGAAGAGATGCGGCAATGTATGGATGCCGGAATACAGGTTAAAATAGTTACCGGGGATACGTCCGTGACCGCAATAGAGATAGCCCGTCAGGCCGGGTTATGGCTGGAAAACGATACGGATGCAAATTTTATTACCGGTGCGGATTTCGAAAAACTGGATGATGTCCGGGCAAAAGAGGCGGCTTTAAGGATAAAGGTAATGTCCCGCGCCAGGCCCGCAGATAAAATGCGTCTTGTAAGATTATTACAGGAGGCCGGAGCGGTTGTGGCGGTAACAGGAGACGGAACCAATGACGCCCCGGCTCTTAATTATGCTGACGTGGGGCTTGCCATGGGTTCGGGGACGGCGGTTGCCAAAGAAGCCAGCGATATTATTCTGCTGGACGATTCGTTTGCAAGCGTTACCACTGCAGTAAAATGGGGACGCTCGATATATCTGAACATACAGAAATTCATACAGTTTCAGCTTACTATAAATGTGGTGGCTCTTGTTACCGCTCTTACCGGGCCTTTTATAGGAATAGAATTTCCTCTTACGGTTACCCAGATGCTATGGGTGAATCTGATTATGGATACTTTTGCAGCGCTGGCGCTGGCTACCGAACCTGCCTATAAAGATGTGATGAAAAAGAAACCGCGCGGAATAAATGATTTTATAGTTACATGGGGCATGTTAAAAAATATTTTCATAACCGGAGGTATATTTCTTATCGTGTTGCTGGTTATTTTATCATGGTTCAACCGGAACGGTAATATCTCTAATTACGAATTATCGGTATTCTTTACGGTGTTTGTAATGTTGCAATTCTGGAATATGTTTAATGCCAGAACACTGGGCGGTGTAAAGTCTGCATTTTACAAATTAAGGGAAAATAAATCTTTTATCATTATTGCGGGAATTATATTAATTTTACAATTTGTAATAATTCAGGTAGGAGGGAGGTTTTTCAGAACGGAGCCTATAAAGGCTGTCCACTGGTTATTTATCATAGCCGGGACTTCCGTTACCCTCTGGACAGGCGAATTGTATCGTTTTATAAAAAGGTGCGGAGTAAAAAGATAAAAAGATGATTATATCGGAAACCGAACTGGAAGTCAGGTATTATGAGACGGATTTGATGGGAATAGTGCATCATTCCAATTATATAAGGTATTTTGAATGCGGAAGGCATCAGCTTCTTCTCGATTTGGGTGTTCCTATAAATAAAATAGAGGAAGCCGGGATAATGATGCCTGTTACCTCCGTTACATGTAATTATAAAATTCCGGCCAGAATGGGGGATAAACTGCGTATTATTACCTTTGTGGATAAACTTCCGCTGGCCAGGATAATTGTAAAATCCAAGATATTAAACCAGAACGGAGAACTGATATGCCACGGAGAGGTAACATTGGGATTCATCCGCTCCGATACGCGGAAGCCTACCAGGGCACCCGATTTTTTCACGGATATAGCCGGAAAATATTTTTAGAACTTAACAACCAATTTAAACATATATATAATGAACCGTTTATTACTTTTTGGAAGCCTGGGTGCCGGAGAGGTCATTTTAATCTTTCTTGCGATATTGTTACTCTTCGGAGGAAGAAAAATTCCCGAACTTATGAAAGGGATAGGTAAGGGGATAAAGAGCTTTAAAGAGGGCGTAAAAGGAATAGAAGACGAAATCGACTCAGACGAAGATAAGACGGAAAAGAAGTGAGCGGAGCGGAAATGACATTCTGGGAACACCTGGATGAACTGAGAAAAGCGCTTTTCAGATCCGCACTGGTAATGGCCGTCCTTATGGCGGTTATATTTACTGCAAAAGACTTCGTATTCAACGATATTGTCTTCGCTCCGGTAAACAGCGATTTCGTATTGTACAGATGGATCGATTTGGTTTTGCGGTATTTTGGATTGCCGGCTCTGGAACCTTTTAAAATAGACCTTATAAATATCGAGCTTTCCGCGCAGTTTTTCATCCATATCAGTACCACGTTCTATTTTTCGCTGGTGCTTGCCACGCCTTTTATTTTATACCAGTTATGGCTGTTTATAAAACCGGCATTATATGAAAAAGAGAAAAAGGTTGTTACACAGGCTTTCTCTTTTGCCGCGGTGCTCTTTTTTTTAGGGGTACTGGCAGGGTATTATATTATATTTCCGCTTACGTTAAGATTTCTGGGAACATATCAGGTAAGCGAGAACGTCGCCAACCAAATATCCCTGCAAAGTTATACAGGAATGTTTACCTGGATGATATTGATTATGGGGCTTGTTTTCGAGATGCCGTCGCTGGCGGCGATTCTCGGCAGACTGGGCATACTAACCAGAAGTTTCCTGAAAAAATACCGCAGGCACGCATTTGTGGCGCTTCTCGTATTGGCCGCTTTTATTACGCCCAGCGGAGATCCTTTTACTTTAATAGCCGTAGGATTACCGCTATATGCATTATATGAATTAAGTATTTTAGTTTGCCGTGATATCGATAAATAATCTGAGTGTTGCTTTCGGAGGATTCACCCTTCTGAACGATATAAACTTCCATATAAGCGATAATGACAGGGTAGGGCTTGTCGGGAAGAACGGCGCGGGTAAATCCACGCTGCTTAAACTTATACTTGGTCTGAACTCGCCTACGGAGGGAGAGATAATGGTTCCGTCGGGAATAAGGCTGGGGTATCTTCCCCAGCAAATGGAGCATGCAAAAGATAAAAGCGTGATGGACGAGGCTCTTACCGCTTTCAGCGAGCTTTTTACTTTACATGAACGGATAGATGAGGTAGGCCGGATACTGGCTATGCGGAGCGATTATGAGAGTAAGGAGTACAATAATCTCATAATAGAACTCAACGAACTTAACGACAGGGTTGCCGTTATGGAGTCCGAACCGGTAAGACCGGCAACGGAAAGGATTCTTCTGGGATTAGGCTTTAAAAGAGAAGAACTGGACCGTCCTTCGTCCACATTTAGCCAGGGCTGGAACATGCGTATAGAACTTGCGAAAATCCTGCTTGGCAGGCCGGATGTATTGCTTCTGGACGAACCTACAAATCATCTGGATATTGAGGCGATAGAGTGGTTCGAAAGGTATCTGAAAAGTTTTCCGGGAGCTATCGTACTTATTTCTCATGACAGGAAGTTCCTCGATAATATTACCAACCGTACGGTTGAAATAATGCTGGGGAAAATATATGATTACAAAGTTCCGTATTCAAAATATAAGGAACTTCGTAAAGAACGTATGGAGCAACAGAAAGCGGCATACGAGAATCAGCAGAGAATGATAGAGAAGACAGAGGAGTTTATAGAGAGATTCAGGTATAAAGCCACTAAAAGCAATCAGGTACAATCCCGTATAAAACAACTCGATAAACTTGAAAGAATAGAGATAGACGAAGACGACAAGGCTGCATTGAGCGTTAAATTCCCTCCGGCTCCCCGTAGTGGGCAGGTTGTTTTTAAAGTATCGGACGGAAAAATAGGTTACGGAAATAAAGTTATCATAGACGAAGTTAATGTAACCATTGAAAGAGGGGAGAAAATAGCATTCGTAGGGCGTAACGGCGAAGGGAAAACCACCCTTATGAAGATTATAAGCAAAGAACTTTTCCCCATATCAGGGGAAGCTGTTGCGGGTTTTAACGTGGAAATGGGATATTTCGCACAGAACCAGGAAGATATACTTTGTAAGAATGATACCGTATTTTCTACTCTCGATAAAATTGCGGTAGGGGATATACGTACCAGATTAAGAGATATTCTGGCGGCCTTTTTGTTTAAGGGAGATGATATAGATAAAAAAGTGGCCGTGCTGAGCGGAGGGGAGAGAGCACGCCTGGCAATGGCTAAACTGATGCTGAAACCGCACAATATGCTTGCTTTGGACGAGCCTACCAATCACATGGATTTACTATCCAAAGAGATATTGAAACGGGCTTTGCAAAATTACGACGGCACGTTAATAATAGTGTCTCACGACAGGGATTTCCTTGACGGTCTGGTGAATAAAGTATACGAGTTCCGTAACGGCAAAGTAAAAGAACATATAGGCGGAATAAATGATTTCCTTGAACGGAAAAGGCTGGAGAACCTGAATGAACTGGAAAGACGGGAGGCACGCCCAGTCTCTTCCGTTACTGAAAAAGGTGCTAACGAATCCGGCCAGGCAAATTACAGACAATTGAAAGAGATAGAGAAGGAGAAACGTAAAGCCAGATTAAAACTCCAGGCATGCGAAAAAAGAATTGAAGAACTGGAAGCCGCGATAAAGGAGACTGAAGAAAAAATAGGCAATACTACCGATCCGGCGGAACTGGAGAAACTCACGAAACATTATAAAGAAATAAAAGAGGAACTGGATTCCGTAACGGATGAGTGGGCGGAACTTATTTAGCTAACCGATTAAATAATTAAATAAAACATATTATGGAACAAAGCGAAAAAATAAACTACCTGTTCGGTATGCACCCCGTATTCGAAGCTATTGCCGCAGGGAAAGCGATAGATAAAGTTTTACTGAAAAAAGGCCTTGACGGAGCGCAATTCCATGAACTCATATCTCTTTTGCAGGAAAAGAACATTCCGTTCCAGTTCGTTCCGGTAGAGAGGCTGGGCAGAATTACGAAAGGAAAACACCAGGGAGTAATAGCTATAATATCAACCGTAGAGTATGTTACATTGGAAGATGCGGTTGAAACGGCAATGAAAAAGTCGGAAAAACCTCTGATATTGATACTTGACGGAGTAAGCGACGTGCGGAATTTCGGAGCCATAGCCAGAACCGCAGAATGCGCCGGAGTAGATTGTATAATACTTCCGGCAAAAGGAGGAGCATCTATTACTCCCGATTCAATTAAAACTTCCGCCGGGGCTTTGCTGCGAATAGCCGTATGCCGTGTCCCCAACCTGAAAATCGCCGCTTATTATCTTCTGCAAAGCGATTTCCAGCTTATCGCGGCAACCGAGAAGGTCGAAAACTATATATATTCGGCGGATTTCAACAAACCTACCGCAATAATTCTGGGAGCAGAGGATAAAGGAATCTCCGATTCTATCCGCAAACTCGCTACACAGGAGGTAAAGATACCCATGTCGGGAAGCATAGGTTCTTTAAATGTTTCGGCGGCGGCTTCGGTAGTATTGTATGAGGCGGTACGGCAACGATTATAGGATATAAATATAATTCGAATAAAAATTATGACGGGATTATCGGCCAGC
>CAYVED010000084.1:0-10297 GCA_964449975.1 uncultured Muribaculaceae bacterium | reverse complement strand
GCCAGGGCAAATTTATTTTGAGGCATAATAGATTGATATTTAGATTATGACAACTATTTTAATAAAATATACCTTACGTTATACCTTATTATCTGCCTGTATAAGGTATAACGTATATTTACTATAACTGTTGATTAGTGAATAAATACTTTCTAAAATATTGTTAATAAAAGTGTTGTATGACTTGTGCGGAAAGAGGGTATAATTTGCATGATAATGTTTTTTAATCAACGGAGTTGACTGGAATACGGTATTTGTAAGCCCGGATAATACGGGTTTGCAGATTATTCTTTCCGGTAAAAATATCAGGCAAAGTGAAATCTTTATTGATCCCGGAAAATAATCGTATTTATCGGAATTGTCAATTATCTTATAATTAACTGCTTATTGTCTTTTTTGTAAATGGGGATTGCAGATCGTATTGCCGTCTCTTTTGAACAAATAGGGGATTAAGTATATAAAGTTGTGGCATTTTCTGAATTTCTGAACTATCTTTGCAATTTTAACTGCTATATCAAGATAATGGGGGAATTCTTTCAGTTAATGAGGCGCTTTGTGTCGCCGTATAACAAATTTTTAAGGTGGGCTGTCTTTCTTAATGTTTTATCGGCCGTATTAAATGTTTTCTCTTTCTTGTTAATTATACCTATTCTCAAAATACTTTTCGGTATGGAAGAGACAAAGGTCTATGAACTGATGTCCTGGGGAGATCCGGGACAATGGAAAGATGTTATAACAAATAATGTATCCTATTATATTACCAGGTTGATAGAGACCAGCGGAGCTTCTATGACTTTGCTATATTTGGGATTATTCCTGGCCGTAATGACTTTTTTTAAGACAGCAGCTTATTTTGCTTCTTCTGCAGTAATGATTCCGGTAAGGACGGGTATCGTGAGGGATATTCGCGTAAAAGTTTATACTAAGGTAATGTCCCTGCCTTTGAGGTTTTTTTCAGAAGAGCGCAAGGGGGATATTATAGCCAGAATGAGCGGTGATGTAGGTGAAATAGAGAACTCTATTACCAGTTCTCTGGATATGCTCATTAAAAATCCCATTCTCATTATCTGTTATTTTACCACTCTTATTATAACAAGCTGGCAACTGACGCTGTTTACCATATTGGTATTGCCCGGTATGGGATGGTTTATGGGAGTTGTGGGGCGGAAGCTGAAACGTCAGTCGCTTGAGGCGCAAAGTAAATGGAGCGATACTATGTCCCAGTTGGAAGAGACATTGGGGGGATTGCGTATCATTAAGGCGTTTATTGCAGAGAAGAGAATGATAGAGAGGTTTACCCAATGCAGTAACGAATACCGCAGTGCAACCAATAAGGTTGCTACGCGCCAGGCTATGGCACATCCTATGAGCGAATTTCTCGGAACCATACTTATTGTATTGGTTCTTTGGTTCGGAGGTTCGCTTATATTAAGTAATCACTCCCCTATAACCGCACCGTCGTTTATTTTTTATATGTCTATTTTATATAGTATTATCAATCCTTTAAAAGAGTTCTCCAAAGCCGGATACAATATCCCTAAAGGTCTTGCCTCTATGGAACGTGTGGATAAAATACTTAAAGCCGAAAATAAAATAAAAGAGGCTGTAAATCCTGAATCCGTTCAATCTTTCTCAGATAAAGTCGAGTTTAAAAATATCGACTTCAGTTATGACGGTAAACGGGACATACTCAGAAATGTCAGTTTTACCGTTCCTAAAGGGAAAACTGTAGCTCTCGTAGGTCAGTCAGGCTCCGGCAAATCTACGCTCGTCGACCTGTTGCCTCGTTACCACGATGTTCAATCGGGAGAGATCACAATAGACGGAATAAATATCAAGGATGTAAGGATAAGTGAGTTGCGCGGATTAATAGGCAATGTTAATCAGGAAGCTATTTTATTTAACGATACATTTTTTAATAATATAGCTTTCGGGGTCGAGAATGCTACTATGGAGCAGGTTGTTGAGGCTGCCAGAATAGCCAATGCCCACGATTTTATTATGGAGAAAGAGCACGGATACGAGACTAATATAGGCGACAGGGGCGGTAAACTGTCCGGCGGACAGAGACAGCGTATAAGTATTGCCAGGGCGATATTAAAGAATCCGCCTATCCTTATTCTCGACGAAGCGACTTCCGCCCTCGATACCGAATCGGAGCGTCTTGTACAAGAGGCTTTGGAGCGGCTCATGAAAACCCGTACCACGATTGCCATTGCCCACCGCCTTTCTACTATTAAGAACGCGGATGAAATATGTGTTCTTCACGAAGGAGAAATAGTAGAACGCGGCAGACATGAAGAATTGCTTGCTCTTGATGGTTATTACAAACGCCTGCACGATATGCAGAGTTTGTAAGGAACCTGTGATTTATAAACCTTAGTCCTTAACTTTAAGGATGGCTTCGCGTATTTTTGTCTCTATTTCATCGGCCAGTTCCGGATTGTCGTTAAGGATGGTTTTAACGGCATCGCGTCCCTGTCCTATCTTCGACTCCCCGTAACTGAACCAGCTTCCGCTTTTCCTGATTATCTCGAACTCCACTCCCAGGTCTATTATCTCTCCTATACGGGAGATACCTTCGCCGAACAAAATATCGAATTCCGCTTTCCTGAACGGAGGAGCCATTTTATTTTTTACGATCTTAACCCTTGTACGGCTGCCCATAGCCTCGTCTCCGTCTTTTAGTTGCGTGATCTTCCTTACATCCAGTCTGAGGGTTGCGTAGAATTTAAGGGCATTGCCTCCTGTTGTCGTTTCCGGGTTACCGAACATTATACCTATCTTATCGCGCAACTGGTTGATAAAGATACAGCAGGTGTTGGTTTTGCTTATATTGGCAGTGAGCTTTCTTAGTGCCTGGCTCATCAGCCTGGCCTGAAGACCCATTTTAGAGTCGCCCATTTCTCCTTCGATTTCGGCTTTCGGGGTAAGGGCGGCAACAGAGTCTATTACTATAATGTCTATCGCTCCCGAACGTATGAGACTGTCGGCTATCTCCAGAGCCTGCTCTCCGTTATCCGGCTGGGATATAAGCAACGTATCTACGTTTACGCCCAGTTTTTTTGCGTATGTCCGGTCAAAAGCATGTTCGGCGTCTATTATGGCCGCTATGCCTCCCGCTTTCTGCGCCTGCGCTATTGCATGTATGGCCAATGTGGTTTTACCGCTGCTTTCCGGGCCGTATATCTCAATCACCCTTCCTTTAGGATAGCCGCCTATTCCCAACGCATGGTCCAGCGCTATGGAGCCGCTGGGAATAGTGGAAACGTCCCATTTAGGCTGATCCCCCAGCTTCATAATCGTCCCTTTCCCGAAATCCTTTTCTATCTTATCCAGAGTAGCTTGCAAAGCCTTTAGTTTTTCCTGATTCGCCGCCGCCGCTTTTGATACTTCTGCACTTTCTTTAGCCATAATATATTTTTTATAATTGTTAATAAATACCAGACAAATATAGCCAAAAAAAGTCGTAACTTTGAAAATCGGTACTAAAATTGTCGATAAAAAATATTTACGGTACGGTTATATATAACGTATTTTTTATGAAGAAGAAATTACTGGGAAAAACACCTGCGCAGTTAAAAGAGATAGCTCTGGAGTTGGGATTACCGGCGTTTGCCGGCAGGCAGATTGCCGAATGGATATATAAAAAAAAGGCGCGTAATATCGGGCAGATGACCAATCTCTCTAAGATTGCACGCGAAAAGCTGGAAGAATTATATACGATAGGTATAGACGGGTATATTGATGTACAGGTATCGTCCGACGGTACTAAAAAATATCTTTTTCCATGTCATACGGGAACTTTTATAGAGGCGGTTATGATTCCCGACAACGGGCGGGCTACAATATGCGTTTCATCCCAGGCCGGATGTAAAATGGCATGCGGATTCTGCATGACCGGAAGACAGGGGTTCAAAGGGAATCTGGAGGTTGCCGAGATAATATCGCAGTTTATAGCCATTGACGAGAGCGATTCGCTTACCAATGCAGTATTTATGGGAATGGGAGAGCCGCTGGACAATCCGGAAAATGTATTTAAAGCCATAGATATTCTTACTGCGGACTGGGGGTTTGCCTGGAGTCCTAAAAGAATTACTTTAAGCAGCATAGGGATTACCGGCAGTCCCGGCTGTAATATCTCTCCGTTACAAGAGTTTCTGGAAAAAACGAAATGTCATCTGGCGATAAGTCTTCATAATCCGTTTCCCGCCCAGAGGCTGGATTTGATGCCTATGGAAAAGGCTTTTCCTCTGGAAAAAACGCTGGAGATCATAAAACAGTATGATTTTACGGGACAGAGGCGCGTAAGTTTCGAATATATAATGTTCAACAGGCTGAACGATACCAAAAAGCATGCAGATGCTATTATCCGTATGTTAAGGGGGCTGGAATGCAGGGTAAACCTTATCCGCTTCCATGTAATATCCGGATCTCCGCTCGCTCCTTCTCCGGCGCCTGTAATGGAAGCGTTCAGGGAGAGGCTTAATGCCGCCGGAATAGTTGCCACCATAAGGGCCTCGCGCGGAGAGGATATTTTCGCCGCCTGCGGGATGTTGGCGGGAGGAGAGAAAAAGATTGCAGAACCCTAGCCCCGGATTTTTGTTATATATGAAATTCAGATCAGCGATATATGATCCGAACGTGTTAATGAGAGGGCAAAACGGGGACTGCCGCTCTAAAAAATTTTACAACGTATGAAAAAATTTGCCTTGATTTTAATACTTGCCGTAAATCTTGTGTCGTTCCGGGCTGAGGCGCAGCGGGGAAACAATCCTCTTCCCGACAAGGCAGACAGGCCTAAGGTGGGACTGGTATTGTGCGGGGGAGGAGCCAAGGGCGCGGCTCATATAGGAGTGCTCAAAGTGCTTGAGGAAGCTAACGTCCCTGTAGATATTATAGTGGGCACCAGTATGGGAGCCATAGTGGGCGGAATGTATTCTATGGGATATGATGCACATCATCTTGATTCCATTATTTCTAACTGCGACTGGGCTTTTCTGCTTAGCGATAATACTTTAAGGAAAGACGCCTCTTTTACCATGAAAATGATGGATGAGAAATTCCTTATCAGCATTCCTTTTTATAATATAAGAACGGATAAAAAGAAAAACGATAACTCCGTTCCTTTGCTTCCGGGTGGCTTTATCAGCGGCCAGAATGTTCTGAACCTTATGAACGGACTGGCAATAGGCTATCAGGACTCCATAAGTTTCAATGATCTCCCTATACCTTTTGCATGTGTGGCTACGAATCTTTCTACCGGCGAGGAGGTAGTACTTAACGAAGGATACCTTCCTATTTCCATGAGGGCCAGTATGGCTATTCCCGGCGTATTCTCCCCGGTAACCATTAAGGGTAAAGTGCTTGTGGACGGCGGAATGGTGAATAATTTTCCGGTGGATGTGGCGAAAGAACTGGGTGCGGATATTATAATAGGGGTGGATGTCCAGAATGAACTGGCCAAGCCGGACGAACTCAAGTCCATAAACCAGGTATTCATGCAGATAATGGGACTGATGGGTAACGACAGGTATCTTGAAAATGTGAAACGGACCGATATTTATATAAAGCCCGATGTGTCCGATTTTACTACTTTCAGTTTTTCTAAAAACTCGATAGACTCTCTTATAGTGAACGGTTATATTGCCGCAAAAAGGAAATATTCCGAACTGGAAACTCTTTCTAAAAAGCTGAATACCGGAGAAAACCTTCGTCACAGGCTTAAAGCGCCTAAAGCAACGGAGATTACGAAAGATACTTTTATGATAGCCGACATTATTATGCACGGTGTATCGGAACAGGACGGTAAATGGCTTCTGCGTAAAGCAGGGCTTAATAAGAACAGCCGGATATCGGGGGACGAAATAAACCGTGCAATATCTATTTTTATGGGTACCAGAGCTTTCTCGTCGGTGACGTATATGTTGCAGAAAATAGCCGGCTCGCCGGAAGAAAACCTGTTTATAGATTTTAAGAAAGGTCCCGTTAATGTGTTCGGAATAGGAATACGGTTCGATACGGAAGAGGCTGCCGCAATACTTATGCATTTGGGAATACATCAGAACGATCTGCGGGGTTCTAAACTCGGAATGACCGCCAGACTGAGTTACAATCCCGTCGCCAGACTGGGTTATACTTATGTTTTTGAGAATTTCCCTAAATTCGATGCCTCATATACGTTCCGTTCCACCGATATGGATATATACCAGAGCACGAATTCCATGAACTATCTTAAATTTTACGAGCATGACGTGGAAGTGGCTTTTTCCAACAGGTATCTTAGAAATTTTAATTTCCAGTTGGGGGGCAGGTTCCAGTCGTTTAATTTCAACTCTTTCCTCTCCGAGGACAGCAATCTTACCGGACTTGACGTTAACTCCAGGAGTTATCTGGGATATTTCCTGAATGCCGTAATGGACGACAGGAACAGCCGCTATTTCCCTACTGCGGGAATGAGTTTCGATGCGGGGGCGAATTATTACCAGACCGATTTCACAAATAATTTTCATGATTTTGCGGCGTTGCACCTTAATCTTACCGGAGCTTCCAGTATAGGAAGGGTTAGTTTTCTGCCTGCGTTCTATGCGAGGGTAATTATCGGAAATACATCCGAAACGCCTTTTGCCAATTTTATCGGCGGAGAAGAACCCGGAAGATATGTGTCGCAACAGATTCCTTTTATAGGGATAAATCATGCCAATTATGTGGATAACAGCGTTGCCGTGCTTCGGTTCGATCTCAGGAGCCGCATAGGACGGAAACATTATGTTTATGCGCTCTCCAATTACGCCCGGACAGGGGAAGACTTCGGGAATTTGTTTAATGTCAAAGGGAAAGGATTCTGGGGGTTTGGGGTGAAATATGCTTATAATACTCTTTTCGGGCCGCTCTCTTTTACTCTTCACTGGTCTGATTATAATAAGACGGTGGGTGCTTACCTTAGCCTCGGATATTATTTTTAAACCTGTGAAAGAAATATGCATAAGGAGCGGATATTAAACAGATTGATTATTTTGTGCGGCAGGAGGGAGATGTGTTGCCGGCAGGTGCGGGATAAGCTGGATGAAGCTGTTTATTCCGGGAAACTAACTGCAAAAGAGGTAGAAGAAGTTGTGCAAGTGCTTGTTAAAGAGGGATTTGTTGACGACAGGAGGTTTGCAGGGGCGTTTGTAAGGGATAAATATAGATTGTCGGGATGGGGAAAAAGAAAAATAGAGGCCCGGCTGAAATATTATTGTCTTTCTCCCGATATTATATCCGCAGCTATGGCGGAAAATTACGGCACGGACGAGGGGAAAGATTGCGATTTACTGGAAAAACTGGTTGAGCGTAAACTGAACTCCCTTAGAAAGGACGAGGATGTGGAAAAGAAGAAGATTAAAGCGCTGAGATTCGCATTGGGGAGGGGATTTGATTACGCAGATATTATTAAAATTCTGAAAAATAAAGTACCTTTGCAGGATAGATAAAAAAAGAATTATATGAATAATTTTAGAGAGCGCCTGGATGCGCTGAGGAGGTCGCTTTGACTATGATGTCAAGGCTGCCGAACTCGAAGAAGGGATAAAAAGAAGTACCGCGCCCGGATTCTGGGATAACCCGGCGGAAGCGGAGAAATTCCTGAAAAAACTGTCGGGAATAAAATATTGGGTAAACTCGCTTAATGCAATAGAGAGCGCTCTCGACGATATAGTGGTGCTGGAAGAGATGCAGGCACCGCAGGATGAGATGGAGGCGGAGCGGAATAAAGCGGAAGAACTTATAGCGGAAGTTGAACTTAAAAGCATGCTGGGAGAAGAGGGCGATAATCTGGGGGCGTTACTGAAGATAAATTCCGGGGCGGGAGGCACGGAGAGTAATGACTGGAGCATGATGCTTATGAGAATGTATGTGAGATGGGGAGAGCGAAACGGCTATAAAGTTTCGGTTTACGATATGCTTGAAGGAGATGAAGCCGGAATAAAATCCGTTACTATCGAGCTGGAGGGGGAATTTGCCTACGGGTATCTGAAATCGGAGAACGGAGTTCACAGGCTCGTGAGGATTTCTCCTTTCAATGCGCAGGGAAAACGCCAGACTACATTCTCTTCGGTTTTCGTTTATCCTCTGGTAGACGATACGATAGAAATAATAATTAATCCGGGCGATCTGGAGTGGGACACATTCCGTTCGAGCGGAGCCGGGGGACAGAATGTGAATAAGGTAGAAACCGGGGTGCGCGTGAAACATATTCCTACCGGCATCGTTGTGGAAAATACAGAAACCCGTTCTCAACTCGATAACAGGCAGAATGCCCTCAGGATACTTAAATCGCATCTTTATGAACTGGAACTTGAAAAAAAGAGGGAGAAACAGTCCGAGCTGGAAGGCCAGAAAAAGAAAATAGAGTGGGGATCACAGATAAGAAGTTATGTGCTTCACCCTTATAAAATGGTGAAAGATTTGCGTACCGGATTCGAAACTTCCGATACCGCTGCCGTGCTGGATGGCGATCTTAACGGATTTATGCGGAGTTATCTGTTGGAAAACACAAAAAAATAGCGAGTAACACAAACTAAAAATACACGGATATGGAATTTGAATATAATGAAATGTTTCCCCTGGGAGAGGATACCACAAAGTATCATCTTCTTACAAAAGACTATGTTTCGGTAGCCGCCTTTGAAGGTAACGAGATATTGAGAGTAGATCCTAAAGGATTGAGGTTTCTTGCGAGGCAGGCTTTCCACGATGTCTCTTTTATGCTGAGGCCGGAGCATAACGATCAGGTGGCCAAGATACTCTCCGATCCTCAGGCCAGTGAGAACGACAGGGCGGTAGCCCTTACGATGCTTCTTAACGCCAATGTATCGGTGAAGGGACAGCTTCCTTTCTGCCAGGATACTGGAACCGCTACTATTGTCGCTAAAAAGGGGCAGAACGTATATACCGGCGGAGGTGACGAAGCGGCTTTGTCTCACGGGGTATATGATACATATACTACCGATAATCTACGGTATTCGCAGACGCTTGCAATTGATATGTACAAGGAGAAGAATTCCGGGAATAATCTTCCCGCGCAGATAGATATTTATGCTACGGACGGGAACGAATATAAATTCCTTTTTGTCGCCAAAGGCGGCGGGTCGGCCAACAAAACATATCTGTTCCAGGAAACAAAGGCTGTCCTTACTCCCGATAAACTGGAAAATTTTCTTATAGATAAGATGAGGAGCCTGGGAACTGCGGCATGCCCTCCTTACCATATAGCATTTGTGATCGGCGGCACATCGGCGGAGCTTAACCTTAAAACGGTAAAGCTGGCTTCTACAAAATATTATGACGCTCTTCCTACCGGCGGAGGCGAAAAAGGAAATGCCTTCAGAGACCTGGAAATGGAGAAGAAACTTCTTAAAGCGGCTCAATGCCTGGGAATAGGAGCGCAGTTCGGAGGCAAATATTTTGCGCACGATGTAAGGGTTATACGTCTGCCTCGTCACGGAGCATCCTGCCCTGTAGGTATGGGGGTAAGCTGCAGCGCCGACAGGAATATAAAAGCCAAGATAAATAAAGAGGGGATATGGCTTGAGACGCTGGATTCAAATCCCGCACGTCTTATTCCCGATAAATATCTTAAAGGCGGAGAGCATTCGTCGGGGATAAAAATAGATCTTAACCGTCCTATGAAAGAGGTGCTTGCCGATCTTAGCAAATATCCCGTATCTACATTCCTGCTCCTTAACGGAACGATTATAGTCGGGAGGGACATAGCCCATGCCAAGTTAAAAGAAAGAATAGACAGGGGAGAAGGACTTCCGGAATATATGAAAGAGCATCCTATATATTATGCAGGCCCTGCAAAAACCCCTGCCGGAATGCCTAGCGGCTCGTTCGGCCCTACCACTGCCGGACGTATGGACAGTTATGTGGATTTGTTCCAGTCCCACGGAGGCAGCATGATAATGATCGCTAAAGGCAACCGCAGCCGTCAGGTAACCGATGCCTGTCATAAACACGGCGGTTTTTATCTGGGAAGTATAGGAGGCCCGGCGGCGATACTTGCCAAAGATAATATCAAGAGCGTGGAGTGTTTGGAGTATCCCGAACTTGGAATGGAGGCGATCTGGAAAATAGAGGTGGAGAATTTCCCTGCATTCATTCTGGTAGATGATAAAGGAAACGATTTCTTTTCTCAGATAAAACCTGTCTGCGATTGTAATAAGGACTAACGGCGCGGATAGGTTTTGATATCCATTGAGAAAAAAGGGACTATCCATTAGATTGTGTAAATAGAAAACTACGGGATTCCTCTCGT
>CAYVED010000083.1:0-10484 GCA_964449975.1 uncultured Muribaculaceae bacterium | reverse complement strand
AAGTTGAAAGGATGCATAGGACAGATAATATCTATGTATGAATCTGTTGCTTCCGATAATACTCTCCTGAAGGAAGAACTTGCCGCATATAAAAATGAATTAGAAACAAGTAAAAACAGAATAAAAGAATTAGAGAGAAAACTGGAACAAATACAACTTATAAAAGCATTCGGAGCATCCTCTGCAGATGTAAAAGAGGCTAAACAAAAGATAGGAAGGATAGTTAGGGAAATAGATAAATGTATCTCAATGCTAAACGACTGATAATGGAACAACAATCAATAAAAATAGGTATTGCGGACAGGGTTTACCCCATTAAGATCAATCCGGCGGAAGAAGAAAAAATACGTCTTGCCGTGAAAAGGCTTAATGAAAGGGTAGAGTTTTACAGGCAGAAGTTTTCAGGCCGCGATATACAGGACGCCCTCTCTATGTCTTTATTACAATTTGCATTAAAAGTAGTTGAGACAGAACAAAATGAGGAGTTAAATAGTTTATTAGGCGAATTAAAGTTATTAGATAATCAATTAAGCGAATATATTGAGAATATTTAAATAAGGGAATATATACATCTTAGCCGTTGGATACAGCTCTTTGCGAAAATCAACATTACTAACAGAACCGGGTAACCGACAGATAAAGACAGGCCTGGGTGACCCTTCGGGGGATTCCGTTTTACGGGACGTTGGAAGTCTGAGTCTACAACCGGAGCCCAAATCTTACATTTTAAGATTTTTCTGAAAACAGCGTATCCGGCGGCTTTTTTATATTTAAATACCTGGCTATTATAATTATAATAAACAGATTACTAACTAAATTAACTTAATAGATAAATATAGATATGGAAATATTGACAATTATAATTTTATCACTGATAGGAATCATTGCCGGATTTATCGTCGCATATTACGTCGTAAACAAAGTAGTATTGAAGAAGAAAAAAGAGCAGATACTCAAAGAAGCGACAACGGAAGGCGAGAATATAAAGAAAGAAAAAATATTCCAGGCAAAAGAGAAATTCCTCCAGCTTAAAAGCGAACACGAACAATTCATAAACGAAAAAAACAGCCAGGTACAACAACTGGAAACAAAAATAAAGCAAAAAGAGCTTGTCGTTAATCAGCAGACATCCGAATTGGCAAAAAGACAAAAAGAGATAGATACCATTAAAGAAAACCTCAAAAACCAGGTTGAGATAGTCAATAGAAAATGCGAAGAATACGACAAACTCAGGCAGGAGGCCATTGAGAAAATAGAGAATATTTCAGGGATGACCGCTGCGGAAGCCAAAGCCCAACTGGTACAAACGATGAAAGACGAGGCCAAGACGCAAGCCATGTCATATATCAACGATGTAATGGATGAAGCTCGGCTTAACGCATCCAAAGAAGCGAAACGTATCGTAATAAATACAATTCAGCGTACAGCTCCGGAAACGGCTATAGAAAACGCTGTAACGGTATTCAATATAGAAAGCGACGAAATAAAAGGCAGGATCATAGGAAGAGAAGGCAGGAATATAAGGGCTTTGGAAGCGGCCACAGGAGTTGAAATAGTCGTAGACGATACGCCTGAAGCTATTTTATTATCCGCATTCGACCCGGTAAGAAGGGAAGTGGCCCGTCTGGCGCTCCACCAACTGGTAACCGACGGCCGTATACACCCTGCAAGAATCGAAGAAGTTGTTGCGAAAGTGCAAAAACAGCTTGAAGACGAAATTATGGAGACCGGTAAAAGAACCTGTATAGACCTGGGGGTTCACGGATTGCATGTAGAACTCATCAAACTTATAGGAAGGATGAAATACCGTTCGTCATACGGCCAGAACCTGTTGCAACACTCCAGGGAAGTTGCCAATATCTGCGCTACAATGGCTTCGGAACTGGGGCTTAATCCTAAAGCGGCAAAAAGGGCCGGACTGTTGCATGATATAGGAAAAGTTTCCGATGAAGATGCGGAACTTCCCCATGCAATCCTGGGTATGAAACTCGCTGAAAAATACAAAGAAAAACCGGAGATATGCAATGCGATAGGCGCACACCATGAAGAGGTGGAAATGACCTCGCTTCTCTCTCCGCTCGTACTGGTAAGCGATGCAATATCGGGAGCAAGGCCGGGAGCAAGAAGGGAAGTTATAGAGTCATATATAAAAAGGCTGAAAGAGATGGAGAACATAGCTCTCTCCTACCCTGGTGTTACGAAAACGTATGCCATACAGGCGGGACGCGAACTGCGTGTCATAGTAGGCAGCGAACAGGTATCCGACCAGGATGCTGAAAATCTTTCGATAGATATAGCCAAAAAGATACAGGACGAGATGGTTTATCCGGGACAGGTAAAAATTACCGTTATAAGGGAAACCCGTTCGGTAAGCTTCGCCAAATAGCTATATTATTAGGGTATCGCCGACTGAATATCAGGGGGTGTACGGGACAAAAATCAATTTGCCGGACATCTCCTGATCATTTAAAATGCTAAAATACCCGAACCTCCAACCCGGAATCATCTTACACAAAAAATAATAGAAAGTCCCGGCGCCGCAACTTTAGCCCGGACGGAGTTTATTTATTATAACGGAAAAGCAGATCCCTGTCCTTTTTCAAAGCCTCTTCGGAATATGATTCCGGTATGAATTTCCAGTTGCCGTATACGGGAAGTTTCAGATTTCCCAGAGAAAAATATTTATATATAATATCCCTTACATCCGGATATTGCCCCGTTATAAGGGTTTCATGTTTCCCGGGGTCGATACCGGCTCCCTTTTCCAGGAGGTCTCCCCCTCCGTTGGCCCTGTATGAAGAGATTGCAACTTTATATATGGAATCGGCCGCAAACCTCTTCCCGTTCAAAAGCCCGGATACCGATATACGCTTTCCATAAGGTTTCGTAACATCCACGCTATACTCTATACCTCCCCCGGAATCAAAATTGAAAGATTGGTTCCTGAATACGTATCTGCCGGTTTTATCATTATAAACGATATTCATTATATGATCGCCCTTATTCTTCATGGTATTTATCCACAGATTATACGAGAATTCCAGATAATTTTTCACCTGCTTTCCTGTCAGAAGTATCGTGCAGAGTTGGTTTTCATAAGGATAAATAGTAAAAAGATCCTGGTAATCAATATCGCCGGCTTTTATTTCCTTATTGAACGTAAGGGGAGCGGCAAAAGAGATATCCGCACCCGTTTCATTAAGCTGAGCATAATGAATAATATCCATATAATCAGAAGAACCGAAAAAAGCGTCCGATGTTCTTATATTACGGGGTAAATATCCTACTTTTTTATTTGTAAAAGCCTTAACTTTTTCAAAATCGCCCCTGAAAGCCGAAAGATATTGAGTGTCCCCGGGAATCTCCGCCATTTTCACCAATCTTCCGGATAGTTTTTTGGAAACGATCTTTCCCCTTTTAACGACCAGTTTTATATCGGCGGCAGAGAGCATTTCCGCCCTCGATCCGCCTTCCATTAAAAGTACGCTGTCCTCTCCGTTCCATATCTTTTCACAAGTCTTCAGATGATCGTGCGAAGAGAGTATTATATCCACGTTTTTAATGTTGGCGGCAAGATAACGTGCCGGATTCTCATAATCGTCCGGAGATCCATCCCCCAATCCGGCATGTACGGCCAGCACTATAATATGCGGATTCTCCTTTTCTATTACGGAATTTATAACTGAGTCTGCTATTTTATTTATCGGGATAAAATCCATCCCTTCCCACAATGCGGGAGCGAGCCATTTTTTTATATTGGGATTGGTCATACCTATAACAGCTACTCTTATCCCGTTCTTATTCAGTATCGTGTACGGTCGGAAATAAGGCGTTCCGTCATCTTTGACCGCATTGGCGGCAAGATAAGGCATATCCAGCTCTTTAACTATCCGGTCATACACAGGATGTCCCGTCTCTATATCGTGGTTTCCCACTACTACCGCATCGAATTTCAGATAATTCATTATCCGGCTGAAAAGATGCCTCGAAGTATCGACTTCTGTTAAAGACTTCTCTATATAATTAAAATAATACGCGGCATTGTCTCCCTGCAAATGATCCCCGTTATCTATCAATATTACATTAGCCTCTCCCGCCAAGCTCCTTCTCCGTTTTATAAATTCGGAAATATTTGCCATTGAAGCTGAATGAGCTTTTCCTCCCGTGTACAGACTGTCGAAATAGCGTCCGTGAATATCATTTTGAGAATAGAGTTCTATATTATATTTCCCGTCCGCAATCCCGGAACAAGAAGAGAACAGCGCCGCGGACATTGCAGCCGCAAGGAATAAAAAACTTCTTCTGTAAAGCATTTTATATAAATAATTTATATTCTTTATTCTGTGAATATCAATCCGTAACGGTAAACTTATCGGCATCCATCCATGCGGGAAACTTTTCCCTGAAAGACCTTAACTGTTCAATATCTATCTCTCCCCTTATGATCTGTATATTCTCATTATCAGAAAATACGTTAATCTCTCTCCCCGATATATTCCCCTTATAATCTACAAAGAGGGAGCTCGGAGCATATTCGCATTCAAAATCTTTGCCGGATCTGTTCACAAATGCCGCGTAAGCCATATTTTCTATGGCTCTGGCCCTTACAAGGGGCTCTATCACACCCGTCCGCGATAAAGGAAAATTCGCCACATTTATCAATACATCATATCCCTGTGAAATATTCCTGCTCCACACGGGAAAGCGCAGGTCGTAACATATATTAAGAGAAAATTTCACTCCCAGATACTCTACTATAACGGCTCTTTTTCCTGGAGTATAAAAAAGAGTCTCTTTACCCATCCTGAACAGATGCCTTTTATCATAATATGAGAACCTGCCCGAAGGAAATACGAAAAACGCCCTGTTATAGACGGCATCCTCGTTTCCGGTATTCTCCCTGAAAGGAATTGAAGATACCATAGCGGCATTATGCCTCGCGGCAGCATTATGCAACCATTCCAGCGACTCCCCGCTATAATCTTCCGCCAATGCCGTATTCATAGTGAATCCTGTTGAAAACATCTCCGGCAAAAGTATTACGTCGCTCCTGTACGGAATGGCGTCAAGCAGATTGTCGAGTTTCTCAAAATTACGTTTTTTATCTTCCCAGACAATGTCGGCGGAACAAAGAGTGATAATCATTTTATCGTTTTTTACTATATATCTTATTTACCACCAAGGCTATCGCACCGTCTCCGGTAACATTGCAGGCAGTACCGAAACTATCCATCGTTATATAAAGCGCTATCATAAGCCCCTGCATGGTCTCATCGAACCCCAGCATGGAAGCCAGCAAGCCCAGAGCAGCCATAATAGCTCCTCCGGGAACACCGGGCGCCGCCACCATCGTAATACCCAGCATACATATAAATCCTGCAAATACGTTCAATCCGGAAGGCATATCCATCATCCAGGTAATGGCAAAAGCGCAGGCCACTATCTTCAATATACTTCCCGACAAATGCACCGTAGCGCAAAGAGGTATCACAAAATCGGCAACCTCCGGGGTAACACCGTTTTTCTTCGCCTGTCCCAGAGTTACGGGAATAGTAGCGGCAGAAGACTGCGTACCCAGTGCCGTCATATATGCCGGAAGCATAGTAACAAGCGCTTTAAAAGGATTTTTTCCGCTTATCAGCCCCGCCAGCGTAAACTGGACTAGCAGAAGCAATACATGCATTACGAAGATTACGATTATCACCTTCACAAATAACTGGAGAACTGCAGCAACCTGGCCTTCCGCTCCTATTTTAAGGAATATGCCGAAAATATAAAGAGGCAGGAAAGGTATAATGGCTTTGGATATAAGTATCGTTATAAGCTCTTTAAATTCCACGAGAATATTTTTAAAGCTGTTACCTTTAACCGCCGAAAGCCCCAGGCCGAGAATAAAGGCAAGTACAAGCGAAGCGGTAACGTCCATCAGCGGCGGCATAGCCACGTTAAAATAAGGCGACAATATTTCGGAACCTACTCCTTCTATATTTTGCAGCGAATTATCCCTTGTAAGTAAAAGAGGATAGCTCCACTCGCAAGTAAAAAAAGAGAAAAATCCTGCAAACAACGTGGAACCGTAAGCTATCAACGCGGTTATTCCGAGCAGTTTCCCGGCCCCTTCGCCAAGCTCGGCTATTCCGGGAGCGACAAGTCCCAATATTATAAGCGGTATCACGAATCCCAGGAAGTTTCCGAATATGCCGTTTATAGTGACAAATATCCTAGTAGCCCAGTCCGGGAAAAAGCCGGAACATGCAATACCCAGCAAAATAGCTATTATGACCCTTGCAAGCAATCCTATTTTTAATTTCTTCATATACGCATGTCTCCTTTATTTCCCGCTATCATTAAAAACTTTATCTTCTCCCGCCAATACTCCCACGCCCCATTCTCCGTCAGATTTAGCCCATCCTCTATGCATAAGCCCCGTATTGAATTCCATTACGGTATTTCCCCCTTTATCGACACAGATCACACCACCGCCGGACCCCTTCATTTTATCTATTTTATTCCATATAACGTCATAAGCAGCATCGGCAAGCGATAATCCTTTATATTCCATCAGCGAATATATATCATGAGCTACCACACTGCGTATCCAAAGCTCCCCGTGTCCAGTACCCGATACAGCAACCTGCCTATTATTCGCATAAGTTCCGGCTCCTATAACCGGAACATCTCCAACCCTGCCCCATTTCTTTCCGCTCATACCGCCCGTAGAAGTAGCGGCCGCCAGATTGCCTTTTTTATCGAGAGCCACACAACCCACTGTTCCCATAGGTTTTCCGGGAATACTGTCTACTTTATATTTATCATACTGCTTTAATCTGGCAGACGTTGAAAAATAAGAGTTTTCCACTGTTTCAAGCCCTCTCTCCCTGGCAAAGGCGGAAGCCCCTTCTCCGATAAGAAATACATGAGGAGAGTTTTCCATTACTTCCCGCGCCAGTTTTATAGGATTTTTTATATCTTTAACGCCTGCAACGGCTCCGGCCTCCAAAGTCTCTCCGTCCATTATTGCAGCATCAAGTTCATGCACTCCTTCAGATGTGGTTACCGCCCCCCGTCCGGCATTAAAAAGAGGACAATCTTCCATATAAACGACAACCGCCTCTACCACGTCCAGAGCATCAGCCCCTTCCTTCAACATTTTCTTTCCCAGAGCGACAGCCTCCGCAAGATGTTTTTCATATTCCGCTTTCCTCTTCTGCGACATTTTTACGGGAGGAACAGTACCGTCGGCCAGAGGTTTTCTCTTTCCGCCTGCACCTCCATGCACTACCAGGGCCCATTTCTCACCGGAAGATTCTTCCTGTTTTTCATTTGAAGCACATGAGGATGTAAAAGATAAAATAATACCGGCCGCCAGCAGGAATATAACCGGTACCGGAAAAGTTCTTTGTTTATTGTACGACATAATATTTAGTTTTGTTTAGATTTTCAAAAGAAATTCTTGTAAAGATAATAAAATATATATAACAAATCACACAAGCAAGGCGGATTTTATTTCCCGCAAACCTGCCTGTGTGATTAATGTTGTATCGGAGGACGTTAAAAACTTATCCGGTCTAGTATCCTCCCTGTTTCCCGCTCATTTTACGCCATACTATAATTATATACCACAATACGAAAGGTATCGCAAGGGATACGTATGCCATTACTTTAAGAGTGAACAGACTGGAAGAACTGTTGTAAAGGGTCAGCGAATCCTGCAAACTTACCGTAGAAGGAAAGTACGCCGTATTATTGAAGGCGGCGCATATCAGTACTGCCCATACGGCAAAAACAACCCCGGCTCCGGTTATATAAAAACTCCTTTTCGCCAAAACGCTTTTCTGGAAGAACAACATACTTCCCAAGCCTGCAAGTACAAGAATTACTCCGGCAAGCAGTAATACGGCAGGCCAGACAAGTTCCGTAAAATTAAAAAAGTATTTATATTTTACGGGATATATCATTCCGGTATCCGGACTCACATCGTAACCGGTTCTTATGAACAATGCGACAAGGAATATCACAAAAAGCAATACGAATGATATTCCAGACGCATTAAGCTGCATCCTGGCCCTTTCGCCCATTTCCCTGAATTTATCGGGAAGAGAATTCAGTACGAACAAAAATCCCAGGGTACGCGCGGCAAGCAATACCACCAGTCCCAGAAGCAGGTTAAAAGGCACGGTAAGGGCGTCAAGCCCCATCCAGTCGTTGGCCCAATAGGAAATAGTCGGAGCGCTTTGCTCTGTTATATTGAGTTTATCCATAAAATAAGCCCCGCCGGAGAATAATGTTCCCACCGCCACGCCCAAAAGTACGGTTCCGAGAAGGCCGTTCAAATACAGGAATACATCATAAGTCTTAGCTCCCAAAAGGTTAGAGGCTTTATTCCTGAACTCGAAAGATACGGCCTGAATCACAAAAAGGAACAGTATGGAGAGCCAGAGCCAGTAGGCTCCGCCGAAACTTGTAGAATAAAAAAGAGGAAAAGAAGCAAAAGCCGCCCCACCGAACGTTACTAGGGTTGTAAATGTAATTTCCCATTTATGTCCCAGTACCGAAATAAGATACTTTTTCTCTTCTTCTGTCCGCGCGGTTCCGAACAACATAGTCTGCCCGCCCTGTACAAACAAAAGAAAAACCAGCAAGGCTCCCAGCAGGGAGACAAGCATCCACCAATATTGTTGTAAAAAATGTAAAGTTTCCATATAATATCTGTTTTTGGCGATTAATTTATTCCGTCGGGACCTTTCTTAATCTGGTTGAACATAATTTTAAGCTCCGCAACAAGCAGTACCGTAAAGAGTACGAAAAATATTATAAGGGTAGTATATACATTACTGGCGGAAACCCCCGATACCGCAGCCTGTACCGGAAGCAGATTTTGTATGGTCCAGGGCTGGCGTCCCACCTCGGCGACTATCCATCCGCTTTGCGAACAGATATATACCAGCGGAATACTTATAATAGAGAGATAGAGGAACCATCTCTGTTGCGTAATCTCGTATTTTCCTTTTTCACTATACCTTATAAGCAGCAGCGCCAGTATAAAGAAAAGTATAAAATATCCGCCCAGGATAACCATTATCCTGAAAGAATAGAAAGAAAGCGCTACGGGAGGTATAATATCCTCCGGACTTGTAAGATAGCCGTATCCGAAATACTGAAAATTCTCAAGCAAAGCCTCTTTTGCCTGTCCCATAGCCTTGCCGTTACCTACGTTCTTCGCTTTCTGGTAAGCCTCCAATGCCTTTATGGCTATCCTACCCTTTGCCACCTTGTCATAAAACGAAACGGCCGTAACCTTATTACCCTCAATATCTTCATATTCGTATCCGCCGTTTATAATATCGGATATTCCCGGTACGAATGAATCCGCATCCCTGTTGGCCAGAAACGATAAACCTTTCGGTATAGAAATATTAAACAGATACTCGTCTTCATTATTATCATATTTTTTATCGGGATTCAGAATACCCGCCACAACAAGCGGAGCGCCTTTCGTACCGTTATAATATCCCTCCATGGCAGCCAGTTTCATAGGCTGGTATTTAGATACCTGCACTGCCGAACCGTCTCCGCTGAAAGCGAGCAACAGAGCCGACACAAGCCCGAAAACGGCAGCTATCTTCATGCTCTTGACAGAGAATTCCCTTTCCCTTTTCTTTAAAAGATACCATGCAGATATACCTATTACCACAACCCCGGCAAGCACAAAAGCGCTGGTTACGGTATGGAACAATTTATTCATCGCCACAGGAGAGAATACCACCGACCAGAAATCTACCATTTCGCTCCTTGCAGTATCCGGATTGAACTCCATACCTACGGGATACTGCATCCACGCATTGGCGATAAGTATCCATACCGCAGACAGATTGGCGCCTATCGCCGTAAGCCAGGTTGCTGTAAGATGAAATTTTTTGGAAACTTTATCCCAGCCGAAATACATTACCGCAAAGAAAGTACTTTCAAGAAAAAAGGCAAAAATACCCTCGATAGCGAGAGGAGCACCGAAAATATCCCCTACGAACCAAGAATAATTGCTCCAGTTCGTGCCGAACTCGAATTCGAGTATTATTCCGGTGGCTACCCCTACAGCAAAATTAATGGCGAAAATCCGTCCCCAGAACTTAGTGGTTTTTTTCCAGAATTCATCGCCGCTGCAAACATACTTAGTCTCCATAAATGCCATTATGAATCCCAGCCCCAGGGTAAGCGGTACAAAAATCCAGTGAAACATGGCCGTGAGTGCGAACTGCAGTCTCGAAGCCTCAATCAGACCGGTCGTTAGTATCATGATTAAAATTTTAAGTTAATAATATTATTTCCCGTTATTATCTATAAGGTTCTCTATTACTTTGTTACTTTTTTCCTGAGGGGTTTTATATTCGCTTAGAGCCGGTTTAAAGAAAAATAATCTTAAAATAAGGAACAAAACCACGAGTTTTATAAAAATTATAGTCCAAAGGGTTTTTCCTACCGTCATG
>CAYVED010000082.1:0-10662 GCA_964449975.1 uncultured Muribaculaceae bacterium | reverse complement strand
ATATATGGGATATTCTGAAAGGAAAAATATCCTTCGCCCAAAATATGCACAAATGCTTATTTATTAATAGATTATAATAGCCGGAGAATATATTGCCGTTTATGATTCAGAATATTCTCCGGTTTTCTTACGGAAATCTTTAATATACTTTTTCCCCGTTAAGGTAGGTAGAGATTATTGCGACGGCAGGTACGTCTTTTTCCGGAATGGTCATAAAATCCCTGTCAGCAACAACGAAGTCAGCATATTTACCTGCTTCGATACTTCCTTTTTCCCTCTCTTCCCCTGTAGCTTTTGCTCCCCAGATTGTCATTGAACGGAGGGTTTCCTCTTTTGTA
Source organism: uncultured Muribaculaceae bacterium (assembly GCA_964449975.1). Taxonomy (GTDB): domain Bacteria; phylum Bacteroidota; class Bacteroidia; order Bacteroidales; family UBA932; genus Egerieousia. The sequence continues at coordinate 10,324 of CAYVED010000082.1, read as the reverse complement.
AGGGCCTCGTCCGTCTGAAACCCGTTGTCGGGAAGGAAATTAAGGTTTTTACGGTAAACGGCGGCAAAAAAGGTGTAGACCGGATTTACCTCTTCAATAGGGAAATCGGTTCCCGACGGCAGCCAGCCATGTTGAGACAAAAGCGTTTTGTACCTGTATGCATCTTTTATCCTATCTCCCAGACGTTCTGCAGCCCAGAACATATCGGATGTACAATGGGTAGGCTGAACGGAAGGAATTACACGATATTCCCCGAACTTATTTATATCGGCTTCATTCACAATCTGCGAATGCTCTATACGCCACCAAAGCTCCTTTCCTTTTTCTTTCGCCTCCCGTGCAAACTCCCCGTATATATCTAGGGTACGGCGGTTGGCTTTATCTCCTATAGAATGGGTAGCCACTTTAAATCCGCGGTCATAGGCCCACCGGCAGAGTTTCCGGAACTGTTCGGGAGTAGAGACGTCTATACCGCTGTTCCCCGGATCATCGCTGTAAGGGGCAAGAAGAGAAGCTCCGCGCGAACCCAAAGCTCCGTCGCTGTATAATTTAAGGGTGGTAATTTTAAGGTTCTTATTAGTATAAGGAGCATCGTAGTTTTTAAGACATTCGTCGGATGAGGTAAGCCATGCGTCTATTTTAAGTTTCAGCGCGCCTTCATTAACCAATGAATCCATTATCTGCAATCTGTTATAATCTTCTTCCGCTCCTACGGATGTAAGTCCGTATTTAAAACACTCTCTCTGGGCGGCAAGCAGAATCTCCCTTATATCGGAAGCGGAATATTTCATTATGCCTCCCTTAAATACGTCGCACATATTCTCCATAAAGACCCCGGTAAACTTTCCGTTCCTAACAATGGCCTCGGCTTTATTATATTTTTTCCCCATATCGGATACCTTTATCCCCAGTTTATCTATCGCCGCCTGATTTACGATAACAGCATGGAAGTCTATCCGGGAAAGAATAACGGGAATATCGGGAAATAATTCATTTAACTTTGTATTCAGAGGGAATTCTTTTACAGGCCATAGGTTCTGATCCCAGCCGTCTCCCACAAGGAAACTTCTGTTGGGATTCTCTTTATATGCAGCCTGTAATTTTTCAAGTATCTGTCCGAAAGAAGTAGTACCGCGCAGATTTACATTCTGCAGACTGCGCCCCAGTCCGTAAATATGACAATGGGAGTCATTCAGCCCGGGATAAACGGCCGCTCCTTGAAAGTCAACGAAATTATCTCCGCCGTTATCCTTACTCCCGGACGAAGCTACTTTATATTTGGAAAGAATAGCGTCGTTAGTACCTGCCTCTACGAACCGTCCGTCTTTTACGGCAAATGCCTGCGCTTTTGTAAAGGCGCTGTCTACGGTATATACGACTCCGTTATATCCGATAAAATCTACTTGTTGTTTCATGTTGCAACCGATTAACAATGCCGGAAGCGAAAGTGCCGAGAGCATATAAGAAAATAGTTTGTGCATACGTTTATTTTTTAGTTACATTTTCAATACTCCGGCTCTATAATTCTTTTCTCAGACGGGCTATAGGGATATTTAACTGCTCCCGGTATTTGGCGACCGTCCTGCGGGCTACAATATAGCCCTTCTTCTGTAATACTCCTACAAGTTCTTCGTCTGTGAGAGGTTTGCTTTTATCTTCGGCATCCACGCTTTCCGCAAGTATTTTCTTTATCTCTCTTGTAGAGACCTCCTCTCCGGCCTCGGTCATAAGCCCCTCAGAAAAGAAATATTTAAGCGGGAATATCCCGAAAGGCGTCTGAATATATTTACAATTTACAACACGTGAAATAGTGGATATATCCAACCCCGTTTTTTCAGCTATATTTTTCAGAACCATAGGTTTGAGTTTTGTTTCATCTCCCTCGGCAAAATATTCCCTCTGAAAATCTATTATGGCGTTCATCGTATTCTGCAATGTATTCTGACGCTGCTTTATAGCCTCTATGAACCACTTGGCGGAATCAAGTTTTTGTTTTACAAAGCTGGCGGCCTCTTTGCCTGCCTTATCGGTGACGGCAGATCTCATAAGCAGATCTGCATACCGCTTATTTACTCTGAGTTCAGGAACAGAGAATTTAGGCATACTCATAACCAGTTCTCCGTCTTTTTCTTCCAGCACGAAGTCAGGAACTACCTGCTGAGCCTGTTCTATATAGGAATCATCTATCTGTCCTCCGGGACGCGGATTAAGTTTCACTATTTCGTCAATAGCTCCTTTAAGCTCCTCCTGGGTGATTCCCATACGGGAAATTATCTTAGAATAGTGCTTCTTGGTAAACTCTGCAAAATAATCTTTAAGAATCGTAACCGCTATCTCCTGAGAACGGCTTTTACTTTTCGCCTCAATCTGTAAAAGAAGACATTCCTGAAGGGTTCTGGCTCCGATGCCTACCGGTTCGAACTCCTGTATGATTTTAAGTATCTGTTCCAATTCCTCCGGAGTGGTCTCTATATTGAGTCTGAAAGAAATATCATCGGATAAAGCCTCGAGATCACGGCGCAGATACCCGTCGTCGTCAAGGCTGCCTATTATAAAGACAGCTATCGTACGGGTTCTTTCATCCATAGGTCTGTAACCGAGCTGCATTTCAAGATTCTGGTGAAAACTTTCTCTTACCGAAAATGTATTATACTGGGGTTTAAGATCTTTCCCCTGATTATTTACATATAATTTGTAGGAAGGGGTAGGATCGTCCGCCGGATATTCACTCAGGGAGATGTTTTTAGGGGTTCCCTCTTCGTTCTCCTGATTATCCGTATTTTCATCCAGTACGGGATTTTCCTCCAGCTCTTTCTTGATACGCTGTTCAAGTTCAAGAGTAGGAAGTTCCAGCAGTTTTATTGTCTGTATCTGGAGCGGCGACAACTTTTGCAGTTGTTTCTGTTGTAAACCTTGTTTTAACATAATTACAAAGATACAATTTTTTATTTTATCTTAGCATCCATAAATAGTTGAAGAATGGATACCGTTAATCAAAACTTAACCATAGATATTGAACAGGTAATTGCAAACAAAAGCCGCAAATCGGCAAAATACATACCCAAATTTATCATAAATTTTCTCAAAAGGATAATTCATCAGGACGAGATTAATTCTATTCTGAAAAATAACCGCAACAAAACCGGAGCGGAGTTTGCCAGGTCTGCTATACGTGAGATGAACGTCTCATACAATCCGGTATTTGTAAATAAAGATTCACTCTCCGGAACAGGCCGTTATATATTCGTTTCCAATCACCCGCTGGGCGGTCTCGACGGGCTTATACTTATAAGTCTTTTAGGGGAAAAGTTCGGCAATATAAAATTCGTCGTTAATGACCTCCTTATGAATATTAAACCGTTGGAACCTGTTTTTGTTCCGGTAAACAAACACGGAAAGATGAATAAAGAGTATGGAGAGCTTATAAATAATGCATACGCATCAGATTGCCATATTTTACATTTTCCGGCGGGACTTTGTTCAAGAATGATAAAAGGCAGGATAACCGACCCTCAATGGCAAAAAAACTTTTTAAGGCAGGCCATGAAATATGACAGGGACATAGTACCTGTATATTTCAGCGGTATAAACTCGATGTTCTTTTACCGTCTTGCCAAAATACGGAAACTCCTGAAAATAAAATTCAATATCGAAATGATTTTTCTTCCCCGCGAGATGTTCCGCAAGAAAAATAGTACCTTTGACGTCGTAATAGGAGAACCTGTATCGATAAGCAAGATAAGAGAAGAGACAACAGACGGAAAAAAATTGGCTGAATGGTGCTCCAGTATAAGAGAGAAAACTTATGGGCTTGAAAGGTTCATAAAATAAACAAGGAACCGGAAAAACCGCACTGCTTAAAATAAAAAATCAAATAATATGGAACCTGTAATTCCCCCTGTAGACAGAAGCCTTATAATAAAAGAATTAACAAAAGATAAGTTTATCCGCATCACCCGTAAGGGAGATAATCATCTTTTTGAGATCACGGCCCAGGACTCACCCAATATAATGCAGGAAATAGGCAGGTTAAGGGAAATATCTTTCAGGCTTGCAGGAGGGGGAACAGGCAAAGCGCTGGATATAGATGAATTCGATACCGATCCCCACGAACCTTACAGGCAACTGATTGTATGGGATCCGAAAGACCAGGAGATAATAGGCGGATACAGATATATAAATTGCGGCGGCCTGAATCTGGAAAAAATGGCGACAAGGGAACTCTTTAATTTCTCCGACAAGTTCCTGAACGAATATATGCCGTTCACTATTGAGTTGGGACGCTCGTTCATACAGCCGAATTACCAGAGTACCAATCTTAAACGCAAAAGCTTGTATGCTCTGGACAATTTATGGGACGGTCTGGGAGCGCTGGTTGTAAAGTACTCGAATATAAAATATTTTTTCGGAAAAGTCACAATGTACACCTCGTATAACGAACGGGCCAGAAACCTGTTGCTGCATTTCCTCAACAAATATTTCCACGACGGGGAGAATCTGGTAATACCGGTAATACCTCTGAAATGCGATATTGACAATCCGTATTTTATAGAACTTTTTAAAGGTCTTGAATATAAAGAGGGATATAAAATATTACAAAAAGAGATAAAAAACAACGGCGAACATATCCCGCCGCTGATCAATTCCTATATGAACCTCTCTCCTTCTATGAAAGTGTTCGGTACTGCTATAAACGAAGGATTCGGAGGAGTTGAAGAGACCGGCATTCTTATAAATATATCCGATATATACCAGGAAAAAATAGAGAGGTACATTATGCCCCTGAAGCTATGGGCGCATAAAATGCGTACAAAATGGTGGAGAAGGAAATGAGTCCGGACGTTACAGCGCAGGGAATTCTATCTGCTCCTTAACGATAATCGCTTTAGGATAGAGGCCTTTTACCGAGTTAAATGCTTTTATCGCATCTGATTTTGTTCTGTAATCACCGGCGGCAACCTTAAAATACGGTGTGGAATAAGTCCTGTACACAGCTATATCGGGAAACTGTTCCTTAAAAGCCTCCGTAATTTCCTCCGACTCCATTCTGGCGCTCTGCCTGTTGTCAAAGAATAATCTTATTCTGTAACCGTTCTTTTTCCTCTGGGAATTGCCTGTAATATAATAGCCCATAGCATTAGTCATGTAAGAAGGCTGGCAGATCGCCACATTCCCGTCGTAGAAACCGCTTTTACTCCCCAGGAGATAGAAAACGGAAACATTTATCAGGGAAGAATCAACAACAGGAGGCCTTAAAACAGAAGTATCCTGATCCAGGGCGGTTTTTTCCCGTTGTTCGGTTATGATCTGCGCCCCAATAGAAGAAATACCCGCCAGAAACAAAATTAAAAGACTTATTATATATTTCATACGTTTAAAATTTTTAAGCCGGAGTGACCGCTTCGCTCTCATATATTAACTTATTCGAATCATCGCTCTAGGCAGATTTATAATTAAAAAGTTAATATTCATTTCATTTGTATATATTGTTCTACAGTTTTATTCTTTTCGTCAATCTTTCGAGAGGGATATTATTAATTTTGAACGTTCTTTTGAGGCCTCCCTTCTTTACAATAACTTTCAATTTCATATTAAACTCTTTCATGCTCCATGACTTTACATTGAGTCCCATAACAAGCACCGCCATAGGATCGAGCAGTTCTATCCTGCATCTGAGCAGAATATCCCCGTTATTGAAAGCCGGCACGACAGTCTTATCCAGAAGCGATATATTGGCAAAAGGGACATCATACCTCATTACAACCCCCTGCACGTCGGTTATCTGAAAATCCGATTTGGTAGGATTATAAACGTCAACATCTATATCGAGATCTATTTTTGATGCCGAAACCAGCTTGAACTTTTCCAGTTGTATATCTTTTACTTCTATTTCTTTGTATGCCTTACACCCGCAAAGCAGAATCGACAGGGTTATTAGGGCAATAAAATAGCTTCTCATTAATTTCTTTTTTAATATAACATTTCGGCGGCAAAGGTAAAAAAAGTTATCTTTGCATAATAATAATTTACCGATGAATAACAAATATTATTCCGTTAAACCGATAATAGACAATAATCTTCCGCAGGTTTTTATTGAAACTTACGGTTGCCAGATGAACGTAAATGACAGCGAGGTGGTGCTTTCCGTATTGCAGAAAGCGGGGTATTCATTGTGCAGTTCAATAGAGAAAGCAAATGTAGTTTTGATAAATACCTGCTCCATAAGGGATAATGCGGAGCAGAGGATATGGGGCAGGCTCGATGTTTTTTTGCAGGAGAAAAAAAAGAGGAAAGATTTAATAGTGGGAATCCTGGGGTGTATGGCGGAAAGATTAAAAGAGGAATTGCTCAAGCATCCTGCGGTAGACCTCGTTGCCGGACCGGATTCTTACAGGGATATAGCAAAACTCCTGATGGCGCTTAGAGAGGGTGGAAAACAGATAAACACAATCCTGTCGCATGAGGAGACGTATGCAGATATTTCTCCGGTAAGAATGGACAAGAACGGGGTTTCGGCGTTTATTTCAATAATGCGCGGCTGTAACAACATGTGTTCTTATTGTGTGGTTCCATACACCAGAGGGGCGGAAAGGAGCCGTGATCCGCACAGTATAGTACGCGAAGCACAGGAACTTTTCGATAACGGATACCGGGAGGTAAGCCTTCTCGGACAGAACGTGGACTCTTATAACTGGGTTAATCCAGATAATCCTACCGACACGATAAATTTCGCGCAGTTGCTGGAGCTGGTAGCTCTTATAAGCCCGCAACTGCGGGTGAGATTTTCAACCTCGCATCCTAAAGATATGGGGAACGGGGTATTGTACACCATGGCTATGTATGCGAATATATGTAATCATATTCATCTGCCGGTGCAATCCGGAAGCGATGCAGTTCTGTTGAAGATGAATCGTAAATATACCAGGGAGATATATTTGCAAAGGATAGCCAAAATACGGGAGATACTTCCGGACTGCGGCATAAGCACCGATATTATAGCCGGATTCTGTACTGAAACCGAACAGGATCATAAAGATACTTTATCTATTATGCGGGAAGTAGGGTATGATTCGGCATTTATGTTCCAGTATTCGGAAAGACCTAATACAAAAGCTGCAAGGCATTATCCCGACGATGTGCCTGTTGCGGTAAAAACCCGGAGACTTAACGAGATAATAGAGATGCAGAACAAACTTTCGCTTGAAAGCAACCAGAAAACTCTCGGAAAAGTTTATGAGGTTTTAATAGAAGGGGGTTCCAAACGTTCTTCCCGACAACTGACAGGGCGTACCCCGCAGAACAAAGTATGCGTATTCGACGGCAAAGGGCATAAAACCGGAGAATATGTGAAGGTAAAAGTGCTTTCATGCACTTCGGCCACCCTTATCGCCGAGATTGTGCAGGAAGCGGATAAGATTATCGGGAAACAAAAAATAAAAGAAGCCCTGAAAGAGATTAAGGAAACTATTATAAAACACAATAATTAATATTAAATTAATACATTAAGTTATGACAAAAATTAAAACAGTATATCTCGGTTCTCTCAGGACAGAAGCCGAGCATGTTCAATCCGGAAACAAAATCACGACGGATGCTCCTCTCGATAATAACGGTAAAGGGGAGTTCTTCTCTCCTACCGATCTGCTTGCCGCATCACTGGGAAGTTGTATGCTTACAATAATGGGAATATCGGCAAACTCCTACGGATTCACGCTCGAAGGTACTACCGTAGAGACGGAGAAGATCATGGGAACAGATCCCAGAAGGGTAGTAGAATTGAAACTCACTATTAATTTCCCGGCAGGAAACAACTATACTCCTCAGCAGAAAAGGGTAATAGAATCATCTGCCAGAACATGCCCGGTTGCCAACAGTCTGAATTCCGATATTAAGAAAACCATTATATTCAATTATTAGAACCGGAAACAGCAGCCGGAGTTCGCACAAATGAAGCAAACCCCGGTATGACATTAAGCGCTCCCTGAAAGTTTTTTCCCGGACTTGAGGGATGCGCTTTATTTCTTCGCAGAGATACACATTTTAAATATTTACGGAACGGGTACGCAAAACTCTTCCACAAAATTGAAATGCGGCTTTTTCATACACTATCCACTAAATTATGGACAGTTCCCTTTTTCACTTTCTCCGAATACGGATTCCATACCCCCCGGAATAAACAGCAGAAATAATATCTCTCTATGTCTCTCCATGAAGTCTCTTTCCGGAGATCATTTCAGAAAATCACTTTTTAAAATAGATCCGGGAATCTCCCTGAAACGCATTCCGGAACTTGCTCTGAGTTACTGTGTATCCTTTCACTAAAAATAACAATAAAAGTCAGGCATAAAAGCGTGCACAAACTTACTTAAGAAAATAAATCCTACCATAACTTGATACATTACCTTTTTGCATTGGTTTAATCCTGTCGTAGCTTAACAAGTTTCGTCAAAGGCAGGAACTCTTACACTTTTATAGTTATTACTGTGTAAAACTATTTCAGGACAAGTCAATCGAATTTACCCTGAAAAATAATACGAAAGTAGGGTCGGAAATTTCCCTGAAACCATTCCGTATTTTCGGCTGAACCCAGGCTATAGCCAAAAGATTTGTCGGGGAAAAAATTATGAAACAACCGAAATATCTTTCCGAAATATACCTTAACCGTCCCAGGCAATAATCTGGATTATTTACGAATATCGAGTATTAATATTTATACTTTCTGCCGGAACAGCGGAATATTTGATGCGAAACACTTTTCCCGATATCCGTATGCTTTCTTATAACTGTACCTGGCAGTAAAACAAGATACTCCTCCCTTTTTAACATACCGTATTTATAATATCTTCCTTTCTTGTATATACTCTGGTTAAAAATATATTCCAGGAAACAATATTGCATGAATAGTTTTCTCAAAGCATTTTATGGTTAAAAAATTTTATTATTCTGTAAAAATATTATATCTTCGCACTCTCAAATCCGACGAATACTTTTTCTCGGAATTTGAATATATGAGAGGCCCGGATGGCGGAATCGGTAGACGCGCTGGTCTCAAACACCAGTGGAGCAATCCGTGCCGGTTCGACCCCGGCTCCGGGTACTAAGAAAATGGCTAACAGTTGAATAATCAACTTGTTAGCCATTTTTGCATTCAGGATTTTCCCCACAGAGGCAAAAAAATATAATTCGAAAATCAAAAATCGAGTATTTATGGTTGTCTTCTAAAAATACTTCAAATAGCAAGTTAATCAAATTTTAGGTATCATACTTGATATATCTGGTGTATTAGAAGATAAATTCCAAATTGCTATTCTCATCTTTTTCACAATCCTACCTGCCCCAAAATCTAATAAATCTTCCCTTTTAAATATATTCAATAACTTATTCAGTCTTCCTAATTCAGCGGATGTCATTAAAAAAGCTTCTTCTGGATCCACAAGCTTACAGTATGCCCATAATTGACCTAAATCACGTAGCGTTAGATTGGTTTTCTTTGCTTCAATAAAAAATAGTTTTACAGCATTATTCTTTTTCGCAATACCAAGTATATCTATTTGTATATCGATGCCTGTTGCAATGTCACTAATAATACCATACTTAGCCAGCACTCTATCAAGTCTCTCCGCATGAGCATCTAAGGTTATTATTTCGTATCCTTTGTATTTGGCTTGTAGATAAGTGTGAAGCCACTTTCTCATAGGCTCATAAAGTTCAAACTCACTTTGCACATTTATTTTATTGACCATAACCTAATTCTTTTGCTATTTCTTTCCAAGAATTAAAATGCTTCCCTCTAATACTTTCAGGGATAAAATCATCATTTTCACTTGGGTGTATAGGTTTTTCTTTTATTGTATTAATCTTACTATCCCAGTAGTATCTATGTGTTTGTGAAACAATATTTTTCCCGAGACATTTATAACCAGCAATCAACTCATTTGCATAGGTTTCCAATGCTTGTTGTTTATGTAATACTCCAAATCCAACAGATAGAAATTCATTTGCCCATATCTTAATTTGGTGTTCTTTTTTCCAAAATTTATGATAACCCTGATCGTATTTTGTAAGCTTCCCATCACGCATATTAGGGTGAGCCCAATCAATCGTTTGAACAGGTATATCGATGGATTTTAATATATTACAGATGTCTATAACTAATTGCCAATTATGAGGAATTTCTATGTATACTCTATGCTTATACTTTTCATAATAATAGTTACTACGCCTTATATATCCAGTAACATCTGCAAATCCCTTTATAAATTGTCTTCTTTCATCATGAGAAAACAAATAGATATCTCTATTTATTGCTATATCGTTATGAGAC